>NZ_JBSGHG010000009.1:0-209114 GCF_053604275.1 Streptomyces sp. NPDC004051
CCTGCCCACAGCCTGACATCCGCAAGGTCCCCACCCATGACCACACCAACGACCGATCTGGTCAGCAGTCACGCCAAACACCGTTGCAGTACTAGAACTCCGGACAGAACGGGCGCCCGGCCCGTGTGGCCTCCGGGCCGGGGCCCGCTCCCTCAGCACTCGATGATGTTGACCGCCAGCCCGCCCCGGGCCGTCTCCTTGTACTTGACGGACATGTCCGCGCCGGTCTCCTTCATCGTCTTGATGACCTTGTCGAGGGACACCTTGTGCGAGCCGTCGCCGCGCAGGGCCATGCGCGCGGCGGTGACCGCCTTCACCGCGGCCATGCCGTTGCGCTCGATGCACGGGATCTGGACGAGGCCGCCGACCGGGTCGCAGGTCAGGCCGAGGTTGTGCTCCATGCCGATCTCCGCGGCGTTCTCGACCTGTTCCGGCGAGCCGCCCATCACCTCGGCGAGGGCGCCCGCCGCCATCGAGCAGGCGGAGCCGACCTCGCCCTGGCAGCCGACCTCGGCCCCGGAGATGGAGGCGTTCTCCTTGAAGAGCATGCCGATCGCGCCGGCCGCGAGCAGGAAGCGGACCACGCCCTCCTCGTCGGCGCCGGGGACGAAGTTCATGTAGTAGTGCAGGACGGCGGGGATGATGCCGGCCGCGCCGTTGGTCGGGGCGGTGACGACGCGGCCGCCTGCGGCGTTCTCCTCGTTCACGGCCATGGCGTAGAGCGTGATCCACTCCATGGCGAGGGCCTTCGGGTCGCCCTCGGAGCGCAGCTTGCGCGCCGTGTTCGCGGCGCGGCGGCGCACCTTCAGCCCGCCCGGCAGGATGCCCTCGCGGGACATGCCGCGCGCCACGCACGCCTGCATCACCCGCCAGATCTCCAGCAGGTCCCGGCGGACCTCCTCCTCGGTCCGCCAGGAGCACTCGTTCTCCAGCATCAGCGCGGAGATGGACAGACCCGTCTCCCGGGTCAGGCGCAGCAGCTCGTCGCCGGTGCGGAAGGGGTACTTCAGGACCGTGTCGTTGAGCTTGATGCGGTCCGCGCCCACCGCCTCCTCGTCGACGACGAAGCCGCCGCCCACCGAGTAGTACGTCTTCGACAGCACCTCGGCGCCGGCCGCGTCGAAGGCCTGGAGGGTCATGCCGTTCGCGTGGTAGGGGAGTGCCTCGCGGCGGTGCAGCACCAGGTCGTCGTCGAAGGAGAACGCGATCTCGTGCTCGTCGAGCAGCCGCAGGCGGCCCGACTCCCTGATCCTCTCCACCCGCTCGTCGGCCGTCTCCACGTCCACCGTGCGGGGCGAGTCGCCCTCCAGGCCGAGCAGCACCGCCTTGGGGGTGCCGTGGCCGTGGCCGGTGGCCCCCAGCGAGCCGTACAGCTCCGCCCGGACCGAGGCGACCGACTCCAGCAGGTCCTCGTTGACCAGCCGCCGGGCGAACATGCGGGCGGCCCGCATCGGGCCGACCGTGTGCGAGCTGGACGGGCCGATGCCGATCGAGAAGAGGTCGAAGACCGAGAGGGCCACGGGAGGACTCCTAGGGGTTGACGGACGCCGCTGTCCGCCGGCGGGGGTGGTTCGGGAGAGGGCCGCCACGACACGGGGCATCGCGCTCACTTCCCAGTGTGCGCGATGCCCCGTACGGTCGTGCGACGCAAGGCGTGCGAAATTACTTCAGACCGGGGTACAGGGGGTGCTTCCCGGCGAGCGCCGTCACCCGGGCCCGGAGCGCGTCGGCGTCGGCGGCCTCGAAGGGGGAGGACGCCTTCAGCGTCTCGGCGATCACGTCCGCCACCTCGGCGAAGTCCTCGGCCGTGAAGCCGCGGGTGGCCAGGGCGGGCGTGCCGATCCGCAGCCCCGAGGTGACCATCGGAGGACGCGGGTCGTTCGGGATCGCGTTGCGGTTGACGGTGATGCCGACCTCGTGGAGACGGTCCTCGGCCTGCTGCCCGTCGAGCTCGGAGTCGCGCAGGTCGACCAGGACCAGGTGCACGTCCGTGCCGCCGGACAGCACGTCCACGCCCACGGCCTTGACGTCGTCCTCGACCAGGCGCTCGGCCAGGATGCGGGCGCCCTCCAGGGTGCGGCGCTGCCGGTCCCTGAAGTCCTCGGACGCGGCGACCTTGAAGGCGACCGCCTTGGCCGCGATCACGTGCTCCAGCGGGCCGCCCTGCTGGCCGGGGAAGACCGCAGAATTGATCTTCTTGGCCAGCTCGGCCGTGGAGAGGATCACCCCGCCGCGCGGACCGCCGAGGGTCTTGTGCGTGGTCGTGGTGACGACGTGGGCGTGCGGGACCGGGTTCGGGTGCAGGCCCGCCGCGACCAGACCGGCGAAGTGCGCCATGTCGACCATGAGGTACGCGCCGACCTCGTCCGCGATCCGGCGGAACGCGGCGAAGTCCAGCTGACGCGGGTACGCCGACCAGCCGGCGACGATCAGCTTCGGCTTCCTCTCCTTGGCCAGCCGCTCGACCTCGGCCATGTCGACCTGGCCGTCGTCGCCGACGTGGTAGGCGACCACGTCGTAGAGCTTGCCGGAGAAGTTGATCTTCATGCCGTGGGTCAGGTGCCCGCCGTGCGCGAGGTTCAGGCCCATGATCGTGTCGCCGGGCTTGAGCAGCGCGAACATCGCGGCGGCGTTGGCCTGCGCGCCCGAGTGCGGCTGCACGTTGGCGTGCTCGGCGCCGAAGAGTTCCTTGACCCGGTCGATGGCGATCTGCTCGATCACGTCGACGTGCTCGCAGCCGCCGTAGTAGCGGCGGCCGGGGTAGCCCTCGGCGTACTTGTTGGTGAGGACCGTGCCCTGGGCCTCCATGACCGCGACCGGGGCGAAGTTCTCCGAGGCGATCATCTCGAGGGTGGACTGCTGGCGGTGCAGCTCGGCGTCGACCGCCGCCGCGACGGCCGGGTCGAGCTCGTGCAGCGGGATGTTCAGGAGCGACATGGGGTGACGGCCTCCTCAGCCCTGGACGAAGGCGTCGTACTCGGCGGCCGAGAGCAGGTCGGCCGGCTCGTCGCTCACCCGCACCTTGAACAGCCAGCCGCCCTCGAAGGGGGCCGAGTTCACCAGCGACGGGTCGTTCACCACGTCCTCGTTGACCTCGGTGACCTCGCCGGTGACCGGGCAGTACAGGTCGCTGACCGACTTGGTCGACTCCAGCTCGCCGCAGGTCTCGCCCGCGGTCACGGTGTCGCCGACGTCCGGGAGCTGGACGAACACGATGTCGCCGAGCGCGTTGGCCGCGTGCTCCGTGATGCCGATCGTCGACACGCCGTCCTCGGCGGCCGTCAGCCACTCGTGTTCCTTGCTGTAACGCAGCTGCTGGGGGTTGCTCATGATCTGGATCCTCCTGTGTGCGAGGGACCGCCGGGGTCGACGGCGGAGAAAGGGGACGAAAGGGGTGGATGGAGCCGAAGGGAGGGGTGGGGGGGCGGAGGTCACGGCCCCGACCGGCGCGGTCGCGTACGCGGCCCACGTCCTACGGCGGTGTCACTTCTGCCGCTGGTAGAACGGCAGCGCCACGACCTCGTACGGCTCGTGGCTGCCGCGGATGTCCACGCCCACGCCCGGGGTACCCGGCGCCGAGTGCGCCACGTCGACGTACGCCATCGCGATCGGCTTGCCCAGCGTCGGCGCGGGCGCCCCGGAGGTGACCTCGCCGATCACCTCGCCGCCGGCCACCACCGGGTACCCGGCGCGCGGGACCCGGCGGCCCTCGGCGACCAGGCCCACCAGGGCGCGGGGCGGGGTCCGCTCGGCGCGGGCGGCGGCCTCGGTCAGGGCGGCACGGCCCACGAAGTCGCCCTCCTTCTCGAACTTCACGACCCGGCCGAACCCGGCGTCGAACGGCGTCAGCGAGGCGCTCAGCTCATTGCCGTACAGCGGCATGCCGGCCTCCAGGCGCAGCGTGTCCCGGCAGGCCAGCCCGCACGGGGTCACCCCCACGCCCTCGCCCGCCTCGGTCAGCGCCTGCCACACCCCGACCGCGTGCTCCGGCGCGACGAACAGCTCGAAGCCGTCCTCACCGGTGTAGCCGGTCCGGGCGATGAGCGCGGGGACGCCGGCGACCGTGCCGGGCAGGCCGGCGTAGTACTTCAGGCCGTCCAGGTCCGAATCGGTCAGGCTCTTGAGGATGCCGGCGGCCTCGGGGCCCTGCACCGCGATCAGCGCGTAGGCGTCGCGGTCGTCGCGGACCTCGGCGTCGAAGCCCGCCGACCGCTCCACGAGGGCGTCCAGCACCACCTGGGCGTTGGAGGCGTTGGCGACGACCAGGTACTCGGGGGCTTCGACCGCACCGAGCCGGTAGACGATCAGGTCGTCCAGGATGCCGCCGTCCTCGTTGCAGATCATGGTGTAGCGGGCGCGGCCGGGCTTGACGGTCCCGATGTTGCCGATCAGGGCGTAGTCCAGGAACCGCGCCGCCTGCGGGCCGGTGACGGTGATCTCGCCCATGTGCGAGAGGTCGAAGAGGCCCGCCTTCGTGCGCACGGCGTTGTGCTCGTCGCGCTCGGAGCCGTAGCGCAGGGGCATGTCCCAGCCGGCGAAGTCGGTCATCGTGGCGCCGAGCGAACGATGCAGGGCGTCGAGCGCTGTCCGGCGGAGTTCGGTACTGCTCATCGGTCGGTCTCCCAGGGCGATGGGGTCCCCCGTCGGCCGGGGCCGGGCACGGGGAGGGCGAGGACGTTCCTCCCCATCTGTCATCGGAACCTGAGAGGTTCGCCATGACCGTCCGCGCAGGGGACGTCACGGCTTGCACCTTGGGTGGAGCCACCGGAAACTCGCGCGGCGGCCCGCTTTTCAGATGTGCCTGGCCCGCGCGGTAACGGTGCCTGAGAGATTCAAGGGAGGGACTTGCTCCTTCGGCGCCCCGGCGAAACGTGCCAGGGACTCTCCCGCGCGGATTCAAACGGCCGGTATGCAGTTGGCGCGCTCATCATTGCACGCATCGTGAGGCTTCGGCAGGGGGACCTTTCCCTCGTGAGCACAGGGTGCTCAGGTCTGTACGGAGGGCTGTGACAGGTCTGTATCGAGAAACGGACGGAATGAAGAGGCGTCCGCCGTTACCGTCTCTTTACACTCGGCGGGGAGGGTGCTCCGGCACTTGCCCCAGGGGAGGACTCACGGTGAACAGGACCACGGCGTACGCCACGACGGGTGTCGCGCCGCCCGGGCAGCAGGCCCCCTCGTCCGGGGAGGCCCACGGCGCGCGGCCGGCGCCCGTCGTCCGCGACCTGCGCGCGTGCGCCGGCCGCGGTCCGCACGCCCTGGTCTTCGGCCCCCGCGACCTCGTCGTGGTCACCGGACTGCCCGGCAGCGGCAAGTCCACGCTGATGCGGCGCGCGGTGCGCGGCACCCGGATCGACTCCCAGGACACCCGCGACCGCTGGGACCGCCGCATGCCGCGCCTCCTGCCGTACGCGGTGTACCGGCCCCTGGTCCGCCTCGACCACTACGCCGGGCTGCGCCGAGCCCTGCGCACCGGCGAGGGGGTCGTCGTGCACGACTGCGGTACCCACGCCTGGGTGCGCCGCTGGCTGGCCCGCGAGGCCCGCCGCCGGGGCGCGGGGCTGCACCTGCTGCTGCTGGCCGTCCCCCCGGAGCAGGCACTGGACGGTCAGCGTGAGCGCGGCCGCGGTGTCTCCCGGTACGCCTTCCTGCGGCACCGCACCGCCGTCGACCGGCTGCTGCGGTCCGTGGAGCGCGGCGACCTGCCCGCGGGCTGCGGAACGGCGGTCCTGGTCGACCGGGACGCGGCGGACACGCTGCGCCGCATCGACTTCACGGGCTGACGACCGCACGGGCGGGCGTGGCACGGGCGGGCGGGTGCACGGGCGGGCGGGTGCACGGGCTGCCGGCTGCGGAGCGGCAGCGGTTAGCCTTTTCAGCCACAGCAGTGGTTCCAGGCAGGCGGTAGGCAGATGGACTTCCCGGCGGGCTTCTCCGCGGACTTCCCGGCACAGACTCACCCCCATCCGCACGGAGGATGGCCCGGCAACGAGTTGGAGGAGGTGCTCTCCGCCTCCCTCGGCGTCCCCGCGGCGGACGGCCGGATCATCGAGGTACTGGGCAGGAGCCCCGTCTGGGTTCCGCTGCCGAACGGCGGCGGCCCGCACAGCGGCCCGCTGGACCTGCCCACCCTGGAGATCGAGGGGCAGGCGTACGTCCCGGTCTTCAGTTCCGAGGAACAGTTCCGCCAGGTCGTCGGCTCCCACATGTCGTTCACCGTCGCGCCCGCGGTGGAGTTCGCGCGGGGTCTGCCGCCGCAGGCCGGGATCGCGGTGAACCCCGGCGGAGTGGTCGGCGTCCCGCTGCCGCCGCCCGCCGTGGCCGAACTGTGCCGCGCCGGACGCGGCCCGCTGGACGATCCGGCGGGCGGCGGCCGGGTCAAGCTGTTCGAGCCCGACTGGCAGGAGGATCCGGTGGACTTCCTCGCCGCCGCGGGCGCGGAGTTCGAGTCGACCGGTGTCGTCAGCACCGCCCGCCGCTGCCTCGCCGAGATCGAGACCGCGGACCCGGTGCTGTTCATCGGGGTCGAACTCTCCCGGTGGGAGGGCGATCTGCGGAGCCTCCCCGGCGACGCCCTGGGCCGCGCGCTGGGCCTCCGGCCGGTGAAGTGGCCCGTCAACCTGGTTCTGCTGGACGTGGCCCAGGACCCGGTCGGCGAGTGGATGCGCGACCGCGTCCGCCCCTTCTACCAGCGCGAGGGCTGACCCGCCCGGCGGAGCCGCGGGCGGCCGCCCGCCCCTCGGCCCGCCGGCGCCCGCCGGACGGGCGGAGCCCCCGGGCCGCGGGCGGCTTAAGCTAGGTTCATTGGCTGGGGCGAGGGTGTTGTACGGAGGGGCGATACAAAGTGAGCGCTGGCACCGCGGCGGCCGGGCAGGTCGAGCACATGCTGCGCCAGGTGACCCCCGGGCGTTACGACGCCTATGAGGCGTTGCTTCGTGCGCTCGCGACCCCCTCCTCCGGTCATGTCTGGATGCTGCTGTGGCACGGTCAGGCCGGTTCCCCGGACGCCCAGTACGCGAACATGGAGGTCGACGGCTTCGGCTACGCGCCCTGTGTGACCTCCGCCCAGGAGCTGTCCGCCAGCGGCTGGAACCGGTCGTACGAGGTCGTCGACGGCCTCGAGGCGGCCCGCGCCCTCTACCCCGACCACTACGGTCTCTGGCTCAACCCGCACGCCCCCGGCGGCGGCCTCGGCATCCCGTGGCTCGATCTGCGCCGGCTCGCCACCGGCCTCGACCGGCAGCCCGCCGGGCCGCTGCGGCTGTCCGAACCCGCCATCGAGATCCCCCAGTTCTACGCCCTGCTCACGCAGAACGCGCACCGCACGCCCGCGGTCCGCGCGCTGCGCCGCGCCTGGGTGCAGCCGGCGCTGGGCGCGCCGTACCTCGCCATCGGGCTGGACGTGTACGACACCTCGCCGCCGGCCGTCGACGCGGTGCGCGCGATGATGCAGCAGTCCATCGGCGCCGTCCCGGACGGGCTCCCGGTGTCGACCGTCGCGATGACCGACGAGCACGACCCGGTCGCCATGTGGCTGCGGGCCAACGCCCGCCCGTTCTACGACCGTGAGGCCCACGGGGCCCTCCCGCCCCCCGCCGGCTCCGGCTACCCGCCCGCGCACCAGCGCTGACCGGGCCGTATCCGGGAGGGGCCGGGCCGACCGGGGCCGTCGTGCCCGCCGTTCCTGACTCAGCGTGACGATGTCCAGATGGTGGACACCATGGCCGACGGTGGACGTCCGTGCCGCCGACGAGACTGATGTCACGTCAGTTTTCAGGTCATGCGCGCTCAGCTATGGCCGGTTGACCGCCTGTCACCTGCGGTTTCACCCGTTCTTCATGCTGTTCGGCACTTCTCGGGCGGCCGCTGGGGAGGTTCCGGATGTCTCAGGATGGTCACTTCCCGACGGAGGGGCGCCGGAAGCGTCCCTTATGTCAACTGTTCAGATCTCAGGTAGGTATCACCGGTATCCGGACTGTTCTCGACTCGCTGTGAACATCTGTAGTGTTCGGCCGGTCAAGATGCATCCACATAGCGGACCCGGAGTGGCCCCAATATGCGCATAACCAAGTCCCGAGCGGCTCGGGCGATCACGGCCGCGGTGGCGGTCGCTCTGATCGCCACGGGCTGCTCCAGCGACCGGGACAGTGACAACAAGAGCGACGGCAAGAAGGACACCTTCGTCTTCGCCGGCGCCGGTGACCCTGGCTCCCTGGACCCTTCCCTCGCCAGTGACGGTGAAACCTTCCGTGTGACGCGGCAGGCGTTCGAGGCTCTCATCGAGCACGAGTCCGGCGGCAGCGAGATGGTCGGCGGTCTCGCCGAGGACTGGTCCAGCAACGACAAGGGCACCGTCTGGACCTTCAACCTCCGCAAGAACGTGAAGTTCCACGACGGTGAGGCGTTCAACGCCGAGGCCGTCTGCGCCAACTACGACCACTGGTTCAACTGGACGGGCACCTACCAGTCCAGCGCGGTCTCCTACTACTGGCAGACCATCATGGGCGGCTTCGCGAAGAACGAGGACAAGGAGACGCCCGAGGCGAACTACAAGTCCTGCACCGCGAAGGACGAGAACACCGCCGTCATCGAGGTCAAGAAGCCCTCCGCCAACCTCCCCGGCGGCTTCTCCCTCAACGCCCTGGCGATCCACTCGCCGAAGGCGATCGAGGAGTACAAGAAGCAGGACGCCTCCTCCAAGGGCGACGCCATCACGTACCCCAAGTACAGCCAGGAGGCCGGCACGGTCGCCGGTACCGGCCCGTACAAGATCACGAAGTGGAACAAGGGCAACAAGGAAGTCGCCCTCGAGCGCTTCGACGACTACTGGGGTGAGAAGGCCAAGGTCAAGAACCTGGTCTTCCGTACCATCGACACCGAGGAGGGCCGCCGCCAGGCGCTCCAGGCCGGTGACATCGACGGCTACGACCTCGTCGCCCCGGCCGACGTCAAGACCCTCGAGGACCAGGGCTACGTCGTCCCGACCCGTGGCGTCTTCAACCTCTTCTACGTGGGCATGAGCCAGGAGGCCAACCCCGCGCTGAAGAAGAAGGAAGTCCGCCAGGCGATCGCGCAGTCGATCGACAAGGAGAACCTGGTCAAGACCCAGCTGCCCGAGGGCGGCAAGGTCGCCGACCAGTTCATGCCCGACACGATCGAGGGCTACTCCAAGAGCGTCAAGCAGTACCCCTTCGACACGGACGCCGCCAAGAAGCTCCTGAAGAAGGCCGGTCAGGAGAAGCTGAAGGTCGACTTCTGCTACCCGACCGAGGTCACCCGCCCGTACATGCCTGCCCCGCAGGACCTGTTCGAGCTGATGAAGGCCGACCTGGAGAAGTCCGGCATCACCGTCACGCCGAAGGCGATGAAGTGGGCCCCGGACTACCTGGACGCCACCGAGTCGGGCTCCTGCGACCTGCACATGCTCGGCTGGACCGGTGACTTCAACGACGGCTACAACTTCATCGGCACCTGGTTCTCCGGGTACGACAAGCAGTGGGGCTTCAAGGACAAGAAGGTCTTCGACGCCGTGAACGCCGGCTCCAAGCTCGGCAAGCACGACGAGCGCATCGCCGCGTACACGAAGGCCAACGAGGTCGTCATGGACTACCTGCCGGGCGTCCCGATCTCCTCCTCCCCGCCGGCCATCGCCTTCGCCAAGAACGTGAACCCGCCGAACGTCTCCCCGCTGACGCAGGAAGTCTTCTCCGAGGTCTCGTTCAAGTAAGCGAGCAGTAGGCAGGAAACGAAGAAACGAAAAACGGGGGGTCCGCCCGGCCGTCGGAACTCGGCGGCCGGGCGGGTCCATTCATGTAAGACATCACGCAAGAAAGGGGCATGCGGGGTGCTGCGTCTCGTCGTACGAAGACTGCTCCAGCTCATACCCACGCTGCTCGGCCTGTCGGTACTGCTCTTCCTGTGGCTCGACCGGCTGCCCGGCGGACCCGCCTCAGCGATCCTGGGGGAAAAGGCCACCGAGGCCGAAGTAATCCGCATCAACCGCGCGCTCGGGCTGGACCAGCCCGTGTACGTCCAGTACTGGCGCTTCCTCAAGCGCATCGCCGAACTCGACCTGGGCACCAGCACCCAGACCGGACAGCCGGTGTGGGACGAGTTCGTCCTGCGCTTCCCCGCCACCGTGGAGCTGTCCCTCCTCGGGATCATGATCGCCGTGGCCGTCGGCATCCCGCTCGGCTACCTCGCCGCCCGCCACCGCGGCGGCTGGCTCGACGTCACCGCGGTCTCCGGATCGCTCGTCGGCATCTGCATCCCGGTCTTCTTCCTGGCTCTGATCCTCAAGCAGGTCTTCGCCGTCGAGCTCGGGATCTTCCCCAGCTACGGACGCCAGGAAACCGGCATCGACGCCACCAGCGTGACCGGCCTCGCCGTCCTGGACGGCGTCCTCACCGGGGAGTTCGACGCGGCCTGGGACGCGATCATGCACTTGGTCCTGCCCGCCCTCGCCCTGTCCTCCATCCCGCTCGCGGTCATCGTGCGCATGACCCGCGCCAGCGTCCTCGAGGTGCAGGACGAGGACTACGTCCGCACCGCCGAGGCCAAGGGCCTCAAGCGGAGCGTCGTCCGCGGCCGGCACGTGCTGCGCAACGCGATGCTCCCCGTGGTGACCGCGGTCGGCCTGCTCACCGGCTCCCTGCTGTCAGGGGCGGTGCTGACCGAGTCCGTGTTCGCCTTCGGCGGCATCGGCTCCTTCATCCGGCAGGCGATCGACGGTCGTGACTACCCCGTCCTCGTCGGGTTCATCATGTTCATCGCGATGGTGTACGTCCTGATCAACCTGCTGGTGGACGTGGCGTACAGCCTCATCGACCCGAGAGTGCGGGTGCACTGACATGAGTGTCGCCACCAAGACCGAGAAGATCCAGCGGCTCGCGGAACTGACCGCGACCAAGGAGACCAGCACCGGCGCCAGCCTGTGGAAGGAAGCCTTCCGCCGCCTCCGGCACAGCAAGATGGCGATCATCGGCGCGATCATCATCGCCCTGTTCGTCGTCCTCGCGGTCGTCGGCCCCTACCTCGCGCCCTACGGGCCGACCGCCCAGACCTGGCGCGGCGAGGTCTTCCCCAACCGGGGCGAGTTCGTCGGCCCGCGCGGCGGCAACTGGTTCGGGCTCGACAACCTCGGCCGGGACATGTTCTCCCGCATGCTGGTCGGCGCCCGGCAGACGCTGCTCGTCGGTGTCGTCGCCACGCTCATCGGCCTGACCGTCGGCTTCCTGATCGGCGGCGTCTCCGGAGCGGCCGCCACCCTCGGCGGTGACGCCGGAAAGCGCGTCGACTCCGTCATCATGCGCTTCATCGACATGATGCTGGCGATGCCCTCGCTGCTGCTGGCCGTGTCCATCGCGGCCGTGATGGGCCAGTCGCTGACCACCGTGATGATCGCCGTGGGTGTGGTCCAGATCCCGGTCTTCGCCCGGCTGCTGCGCGGCTCCATGCTGGTGCAGGGCGGCACGGAATACGTGCTCGCGGCCCAGTCCCTCGGTGTGCGCAAGCGGCGCATCGTCCTCTCGCAGATCATCCCCAACTCGCTCAGCCCGGTGATCGTGCAGGCCACGCTCTCCCTGGCCACCGCGATCATCGAGGCGGCCGCCCTGTCCTACCTGGGCCTGGGCAACCCCGACCCGGCCGTCCCCGAGTGGGGCGTCATGCTCGCCCAGGCGCAGCGCTTCTTCGACAACGCGCCGATGATGGCGGTCTACCCCGCCGTCGGCATCATCATCACCGCCCTCGGCTTCACCCTCCTCGGTGAGGCCATGCGGGAAGCCCTCGACCCGAAGCTGAGGGGCTGAACCACCATGTCTCTGCTCACTGTCGACGAACTGACCGTCACCTTCAGCGGCCGAGGCCGCAAGGAGTCCCGGGTGGTCGACGGCGTCTCCTTCGAGGTCGACCAGGGCCAGGTCGTGGGCCTGGTCGGTGAGTCCGGCTGCGGGAAGTCCGTCACCTCCCTGGCCCTGATGGGCCTGCTTCCCACCAAGGGCCTCACCATCGGCGGCCGCGCCGAATTCGACGGCACGGACCTGTTCACCATGAACCCGTCCGCCCGTCGCAACCTGCGCGGCAGCGACATGGCGATGATCTTCCAGGACCCGCTGTCCTCGCTCAACCCGGTCGTCCCGGTCGGCGTGCAGGTCACCGAGATCCTGGAGCGCCACCGCGGGATGAAGGGGGAGGCCGCCCGCAAGGAGGCCGCCCACCTGCTGGACCGGGTCGGCATCCCCGACCCGACCCGGCGGCTCAAGGAGTACCCGCACCAGCTCTCCGGCGGTATGCGCCAGCGCGCGCTGATCGCCATGGCGGTGGCCTGCGCCCCGCGCATGCTCATCGCCGACGAGCCCACCACGGCCCTCGACGTGACCATCCAGGCGCAGATCCTGGAACTGCTCAAGGAACTCGTGGACCAGGAGGGCACCGCCCTGCTGATGATCACCCACGACCTCGGAGTGGTCGCCGGCCTCTGCGACCAGGTCAACGTGCTCTACGCGGGCAAGGTCGTGGAGTCCGCCGGGCGCCGCGAGCTGTTCGCCCACCCCACCCACCCCTACGCGCACGGACTGCTGGGCTCCATCCCCCGTCTGGACTCGCCCCGGGGCGAGTCCCTCAAGCCCATCCGCGGCTCCATCAACGACCGCATCGCCTGGGCCGACGGCTGCGCCTTCGCGCCCCGCTGCGACCGGTACGAGATGGGCTGCCTGACCGGCACCCCGCAGCTCACCGAGCCCCGCACCGCCGGTCACCAGGCGCGCTGCGTCAACCCCGTGCTCGACGACGCGAAGGCCGAGGAGGTCCCCGCATGAGCCTGCTCGAACTGGACGGCGTCAAGGTCCACTTCCCCATCAAGAAGGGCGTGCTGTTCGACCGTACGGTCGGCCACGTCTACGCCGTGGACGGGGTGTCCCTGAAGGTCGAGGCCGGCGAGACCTACGGCCTGGTCGGCGAGTCCGGCTGCGGCAAGACCACCCTCGGGCGGTCGGTGCTGCGGCTGGTGGACATCACCGAGGGGTCCGTCGTCCTCGACGGCACCGACCTGGCGAAGCTGCCGAGCGAGGAGATGCGCCGCTTCCGGCGCCGGCTCCAGATGGTCTTCCAGGACCCGCTGGGCTCGCTCAACCCCCGGCAGAACATCGAGTCGATCCTGTCCGAGGGCATGGTCGCCCACGGCATCGGCAAGAACCAGGAGGAGCGCCGGGAGAAGATCAAGTCGATCCTGGACAAGGTCGGCCTGCCCTCCAACGCGCTCGCCCGCTACCCGCACGAGTTCTCCGGCGGTCAGCGCCAGCGCATCGGCATCGCCCGCGCCCTCGTCCTCGAACCCGACGTGATCATCTGCGACGAGCCGGTCTCCGCGCTCGACGTGTCGGTCCAGGCCCAGGTCATCAACCTGCTGGAGGAACTCCAGGAGGAACTCGGCCTGACCTACCTGGTCATCGCCCACGACCTCGCGGTGGTCCGGCACATCTCCGACACGATCGGCGTGATGTACCTGGGTTCGCTGGTCGAGGAGGCGCCGAGCGACACGCTGTACGCCGAGCCCCAGCACCCGTACACCAAGGCCCTGATGTCGGCCGTGCCGGTGCCGGACCCGGAGGTGGAGGACAAGCGCGAGCGCATCCTGCTCACCGGCGACCTGCCCTCCCCGGCCAACCCGCCCAGCGGCTGCCGCTTCCACACCCGCTGCCCCTGGGCGCAGGCCGAGAAGTGCGCCACCGAACGGCCGGAGCTGAAGGACATCGGGGGCGGCCACCGGGTGGCCTGCCACTACACCGCCGAGATCGCGTCGGGAGAGCTGGAGCCGACCCGGCCGACGGGCATCGAGGCCGTCACGGAGACCGAGGCCACCGAGGACGCGGCGGTGGAGCGGACCGAGGGCGCGGCGGAGGTCCCCGCCGCGCTCCTGCCGGCCGACTCGACGACCAAGCCGGACGCCGCGGTGGTCAAGGAGAAGACCCCCGCAGCGGTCGAGGTCCCGAGCGACCCGACGGCCGACGCCATCGCGAAGGACCAGGACGCCGCGGCGCCGGACGCGTCCGGCACGGATCCGGCCAAGACCGACTGACGGACCGCCGCACCCCTCGGATTCCGGGGGCGCCGGACGGAGCTGAACCGTTCGGCGCCCCCGGAACTTCCCGGACCACACGTCTGTGCCACCCCTCGCCTTGCTTTACAAGGCGAGGGGTTCCTGCTGAGTGAGAATGTGAAAGTGCTCCAGCAACTCTTCAGCCCGTCCCTCCTGCACGCGCTCGACCTGATCGGCATCTTCGTCTTCGCGCTCTCGGGTGCCCTGCTGGCCGTCCGCAAGAACCTCGACGTCTTCGGCATGGCGGTCCTCGCGGAAGCCACCGCCCTCGGCGGCGGACTCTTCCGTGACGTGGTCATCGGCGCCGTGCCGCCCGCCGCCTTCACGGACCTGGGCTACTTCGTCACCCCGCTGCTCGCCGTGGTGCTGGTGTTCTTCCTGCACCCGCACGTGGAGCGCATCCAGAACGCCGTCAACTTCTTCGACGCCGCCGGGCTCGGTCTGTTCTGCGTCGTCGGCACCGCCAAGGCGTACGACTACGGGCTCAGCGTGACCTCCTCCGCCTGCCTCGGCCTGGTCACCGCGGTGGGCGGCGGCGTGGTGCGGGACGTGCTCGCCAACGAGGTGCCCTCGCTGCTGCGCTGGGACCGCGATCTCTACGCGGTGCCGGCCATGGTCGGCGCGACCATGGCGGCGCTGTGCATCCGCTTCGACGCGCTGAACGCGTTCACCAGCACCCTCGCCGTGCTCACCGCCTTCACGCTGCGGCTGCTGGCGTTGCGGTACCACTGGCGGGCGCCCCGCGCGTGGCAGCGGCGCTCGACGGCCCGCGAGGAGGAGTAGGGCGGGCTGGGGGATGGGGAGCCGGGAGAGGGAAGGGGAATTCAGCAAAGCTACCGCTTAGTAGCAACTTCTTGTACCCTTCATCCATGCCAGAAGCAGCCTCCGCCCAGGTCGCGACCCGGGCCACCGTCGGCGACAGCGAGTTCGACCGCGACACCGCGGTGACGCTCCGCGCGCCGGGCATCTACGACATCGGCCTCTCCGCCGGCTGGACGATCATCAACGCCGTCAACGGCGGCTATCTGCTGGCCGTCCTGGGCCGTGCCCTCGCCGACACCCTGCCGCACCCGGACCCGTTCACCATCTCCGCGCACTACCTGACCGCCTCCCGGCCGGGTCCGGCGGTCGTCCGCACCGAGACCGTGCGCACCGGGCGCACCCTGTCGACCGGTCAGGCGTCCCTCCTCCAGTACGACGACGAGGGCCGCGAGGTCGAACGCATCCGCGTCCTGGCCTCCTACGGCGACCTGGACACCCTCCCCGACGACGTCCGCACGACGGCCCGCCCGCCCGCGCTGCCGCCCATGGAGCAGTGCTTCGGCCCCGAGGACGGTCCGACCCCCGTCGACGGCAGCTCCGCCATCACCGAGCGGCTGATGCTCAAGCTCGACCCGTCGACCCTCGGCTGGGCCCTCGGGCAGCCCTCCGGCAAGGGGGAGATGCGGGCCTGGTTCGGGCTCGCCGACGGCCGGGACGCCGACCCGTTCTCCCTGCTGCTCGCCGTGGACGCGCTGCCGCCCACCGCCTTCGAGATCGGTCTCACCGGCTGGGTCCCCACGGTCGAGCTGACGGCGCACGTCCGCTCCCGCCCGGCGCCCGGCCCGCTGCGGGTGTCGATCACCACCCGCAACCTCGCCGGCGGCTTCCTGGAGGAGGACGCCGAGGTCTGGGACAGCGCGGACCGGCTGGTGGCCCAGTCCCGCCAGCTCGCCCGGGTGCGGCTGCCCTGAGAGGCCGGCAGGCGCCGTGCCGGGGCCGCTTGTCCTCGATCCGGCCCTCGGCCTCGGCAGCGTGGGACCGCCGGCCCGGCCGGCGTTCCCGCAGGTGAGCGACGCCGTTCGGGGGAGCCTCTGGGCCGGGGCGCTCGAACCGGCGTCGTTTTCCGGCCGACCGCGCCCCCGGGCCCGTTGGACGGGGCCCGTAGAATCGGGCTCACCATGGCATACCTCGACCACGCCGCGACCACCCCGATGCTTCCCGAGGCAGTCGAGGCACTCACCGCGCACCTGGGCGTCACCGGCAACGCCTCCTCCCTGCACGCGGCCGGCCGGCGCGCCCGCCGGAGCGTCGAGGAGGCCCGCGAAACCCTCGCCGAAGCCCTCGGCGCCCGCCCCAGCGAGGTGGTCCTCACCGCAGGCGGGACCGAGGCCGACAACCTCGCGGTGAAGGGCCTGTACTGGGCCCGCCGGGGCGCGGAACCGGCCCGCACCCGGGTCCTCGCGAGCCCCGTCGAGCACCACGCCGTCCTCGACGCCGTGCACTGGCTCGGCGAGCACGAGGGCGCCACCGTCGAGTACCTGCCCGTCGACTCCTACGGCCGGGTCCACCCGGACGCGCTGCGCGAGGCGATCGCCCGCGACCCCGACGACGTGGCCCTGGCCACCGTGATGTGGGCGAACAACGAGATCGGCACACTGCTGCCGGTCCGTGAACTCGCCGAGGTCGCCGCCGAGTTCGGCGTTCCACTGCACTCCGACGCGGTCCAGGCCTTCGGCCAGGTGCCCGTGGACTTCGCCTCCTCGGGGCTCGCCGCGATGACCGTCTCCGGCCACAAGATCGGCGGCCCGTACGGCATCGGGGCGCTGGTGCTGGGCCGCGAGCACACCCCCGTGCCGGTGCTGCACGGCGGCGGCCAGGAACGCCATGTGCGCTCCGGCACGCTCGACGTGCCCGCGGTCGCCTCCTTCGCGGTGGCCGGCCGGCTGGCCGTCGAGCGGCAGGAGTGGTTCGCCCGTGAGATCGGAGCCCTCCGCGACGACCTGGTCGCCGCGGTCCGCGAGGCCGTCCCGGACGCCGTCCTCGGCGGCGACCCCGCGCCCGGGGGGCGGCTTCCGGCCAACGCCCACTTCACGTTCCCCGGCTGCGAGGGCGACTCCCTGCTGCTCCTGCTCGACGCCCAGGGCATCGAGTGCTCCACCGGTTCCGCCTGCACGGCGGGCATCGCCCAGCCCAGTCACGTCCTCCTGGCCACCGGCGCCGATCCGGACCTGGCCCGCGGCACCCTGCGCTTCTCCCTCGGCCACACCTCCACCCGGGCCGACGTCGAAGCCCTGGCCAAGGCCATCGGCCCGGCGGTGGAACGGGCCCGGGTGGCGGGGCTCAGCTAGCACCCGTCCGGGCACGACAACGACCTACGAGGCGGGTTCCCTTCGCCGGTATGACCCGGATCAGGTGACTAGGGGTCGCCTTCCGGTCCAACTGCTACCTTCCGGCCTCTCAGCCCGACCGTCGATGTCGGCACCAGCGGAAGCCGCAACCTCACGCTGAAGTCGGCTACTCCGGTCGAACTCCCTCACTCGTCTCGTAGGCCTGTTCCCAGGCTAGAACGCCCTCACGAGAAGGGGAAGGGGGGTATGGAGGTTTTTGTCCTCTTTTTCGAGGTTTCCGGGCGGCGGGGTCAGGCCGTCGCCGTGCGCGCCTGACGTACGAGCTTCATGTAGCGGTCCCAGTCCCAGTGCGGGCCCGGGTCGGTGTGGTCCGTCCCCGGCACCTCGATGTGGCCGATGATGTGCTTCCGGTCGACGGGTATGTCGTAGCGCGCGCAGATCCGGGCCGTGAGCCGGGCCGAGGCCTCGTACATCTCGTCCGTGAGGTCCTGCGGCCGGTCCACGAACGCCTCGTGCTCGATGCCGATGCTGCGCTCGTTGTAGTCGCGGTTCCCCGCGTGGTACGCCACGTCAAGCTCGCGGATCATCTGGGCGATCCGCCCGTCCTGCCCGACGATGTAGTGCGTGGCCGCCCGGTGCCCGGGGTCCTGGAACGCCCGCACCGCGCTGTCGAAGCTGCCCTGGGTGACATGGACGATCACCATCTCGATGCCGTAGTCGTCGGGCCGGTCCGCGCGCCGCCAGTTGGCGTCCGAGGCCGCGACCCAGCGGGCGTCCGAGAAGTCGACCGCGCCCGGCTCGCGCGGTTTCTCGATCCCGGGCACACGCCACCACAGGCGGCCCAGCTCGTCCCGCGCCAGCACGGCGGTGCCCGCGGCGGCCGCCACCCCGCCGACGATCAGGGCGCGCCGCCCGATGCGCCGGTCGCCGTCCTTGGAAGCTCTTCTCTCCCCCATGCCCACATCAACGGATGTCCGGTGGCTCCGGTTCCCGTGCCCCGTACCCTGGAGGGGTTATGACTGAAATCCCGCAGCCCTCCCGCCCCCGCCCGCTCCGGGTGCTGGCCGCCATGTCCGGCGGAGTCGACTCCGCGGTGGCCGCCGCCCGTGCCGCCGAGGCGGGACACGACGTGACCGGCGTCCACCTCGCGCTCTCCGCGAACCCCCAGTCCTTCCGCACGGGCGCGCGGGGCTGTTGCACCATCGAGGACTCGCGCGACGCCCGCCGCGCCGCCGACGTCATCGGCATCCCGTTCTACGTGTGGGACCTCGCCGACCGCTTCCGCGAGGACGTGGTGGAGGACTTCGTCGCCGAGTACGAGGCGGGCCGCACCCCCAACCCGTGCCTGCGCTGCAACGAGAAGATCAAGTTCGCGGCGCTGCTGGACAAGGCGCTGGCCCTCGGCTTCGATGCCGTGGCCACCGGTCACTACGCGCGCGTGGTCACCCTGGCCGACGGCACGCGCGAGCTGCACCGCGCCTCCGACATGGCCAAGGACCAGTCGTACGTCCTGGGCGTGCTGGACGACCGGCAGCTCGCCCACGCGATGTTCCCGCTCGGCGACACGGTCACCACCAAGGAGGAGATCCGCGCGGAGGCCGAGCGGCGTGGACTCGCGGTCGCCAAGAAGCCCGACTCGCACGACATCTGCTTCATCGCCGACGGCGACACCCAGGGCTTCCTCGCGAACCGCCTGGGCCGGGCCGAGGGCGACATCGTCGACGAGTCCGGCAGCAAGGTCGGCACGCACGAGGGCGCGTACGGCTTCACCATCGGCCAGCGCAAGGGCCTGCGCATCGGCACCCCCGCCCCCGACGGCAAGCCCCGCTACGTCCTCGACATCTCCCCGGTGACCAACACCGTCACCGTCGGCCCCGCGGACGCCCTCGACGTCGGCGCCCTCACCGCGATCAACCCCCGCTGGTGCGGCACCGCCCCGACCGGCCCCGGCACCTACACCGCCCAGCTCCGCGCCCACGGCGACGAGACCGAGGTCACCGCCGAACTCGTCGACGGCACCCTGGAGGTGTCGTTCGCGAGGCCGGTCCGCGGCGTCGCCCCCGGCCAGGCGATCGTCCTGTACGACGGCACCCGCGTGGTCGGCTCGGCGACGATCGCCGCCACGACCCGCGCGGCGAAGACGCACACGGCCGTCTGACCCCGGGCGCGGGTCCCCGCCCGGCGGACGTGACCGTCCGGCGGACGGCTGACGCGCCGACGCCCGCGTGAGCGCCGGTCCGGCCCCACGGACATGAGGCCGGACCCCGTGGCGGTCGTCCCCGCGATCCGTCCGGCGCAGTCCGGCGCCGGCTCCGGCGGTACGGCGACCGGCGCCGTGCGCCCTCCACCCGCGGTTCCTCCACCCGGGTGAACGCTCGGCGCACATCGCCCCGCACCCGTGTCCCGGGCGCCCGCTCCGGCGATCACCGGGTGTGACTCATCGGATCCCCGGCCTCTCGCGCCGCACCCGCACCGTGGCCGCCACCGGCCTCAGTGCCCTGGCACTGCTGTCCTCCCCGACGGTTCTGCCCGCCGCCCACGCCGACCCGCACGCGTCCGCTCCGGCCCGGACGACGGCACCACCGCCACGCCCGGCGACCGCCACCGAGGCGGACACGGCCGCCCGGCTGGACGCGATCCGCGACGACCCGCGCCTGACCGAGGACTTCTTCCGCCGGCTGCCCAAGGGCGGCGACCTGCACAACCACCTCTCCGGCGCGGTCTCCACCGAGTACCTCGTCGAACTGGCCGCCGAGGACGGGCTGTGCGTCGACACCTCGACGCTGACCGCCGTCGCACCGCCGTGCGGCGCGGGCACCCGACCCGCCGCGGACGCCCGCACCGACCGCGCTTTCCACGACGCGATCGTGCGCGCCTGGTCCATGCAGGACTTCCCGGCCGACGGCAACGGCCACGACCACTTCTTCGACACCTTCGGCAAGTTCGGCGAGGTGACGTGGCGCCACCGTGGGAAACTGCTCGCCGAGGTCGCGAACGACGTCGCCGCGCAGAACCAGTTCTACCTGGAGACCATGGTCACCCCGGCCTCCGACGGGGCGAAGGACCTCGCGGCGGAGGTCGGCTGGGACGCGGACCTGGCCCGGCTGCACGAGAAGCTGACGGCCGGGGGCGGGCTGGACCGGCTGGTCACCGAGGCCCGGAAGGAATCCGACGACGCCGACGCCGAGTTCCGTACCGCCGCCGGCTGCGACACCGGCGACCCCCAGCCCGCCTGCCGTCTCCCGGTGCGCTGGATCTCCCAGGTCTCGCGCGGCAGTTCACCGGAGCGGGTCTTCACACAGATGGCCCTCGGCATGCGCCTGGCCGAGCGCGATCCACGGTTCGTCGCGGTCAACCTGGTCCAGCCCGAGGACTCGGAGGGCGCACTGCGTGACTACAGCCTGCAGATGCGCATGGTGCAGTACCTCCGCGGTGTCTACCCCGCAGCGCACGTCACCCTGCACGCGGGTGAGTTGTGGCCCGGCCTGGTCAAGCCCGCCGACCTCGCGTTCCACATCAAGGAGGCCGTGGACGTCGCCCGCGCCGACCGCATCGGCCACGGAGTCGACCTCGTCCACGAGGACGACTGGCAGCGCACCGCACGCACCATGGCCGCCCGCGAGACGGCCGTCGAGGTCCCCTTCACCAGTAACGCCCAGATCCTCGGTGTGCGCGGCGACGACCACCCCTTCGAGACCTACCGCGCCCACGGCGTGCCCGTCGTGCTGGCCACGGACGACCCCGGGGTCAGCCGCATCGACATCAGCCACGAGTACCGGTACGCCGCAGACACCTACGGCCTGTCCTACCCGGAGCTGAAGGACCTCGCCCGCGCCTCCCTGGAGTACGCCTTCCTCCCGGGCGCGAGCCTCTGGCAGGGCAACCCCACCCGTGACGGCTACCGTCCGGTCGCCGCCTGCCAGGACGTCGACCTCGGTGCCGCCGGCCCCGGCGCGGACTGCCGGGACCTGCTGGAGGCCAGCCCGAAGGCCGCCGCGCAGTGGAAGCAGGAAGGGGCCTTCCACCGCTTCGAGTCGAGCTCCCGCACCCACCGCTGATCCCGCGCCCCCTCGTTTTCCCAGGTGCCGTGGAGTTGCGTGAGCACGTCCGCGCTCACGGAACTCCACGGGGCTCCACGGCACGATCGCGGCCGGCAACAGTCGGGGGCTGTGCGGCCGACGGTGCCGGGCCCCGGCCGCCCGGTCCGCCCGTGCTTGCCGCCTGACAGCAGTGCCGTCGACTGTCGTCCGGTACACGCCATGGTGGAGGACCGGAACCAGGTGGGTGGCACGGCTTCGTTCAGGGCCTCAACGGGTGAAGAACTCCGTCAACACCGGGGCCAGGACGTCCGGTTCGACCAGGTGGGTCTGGCCGGCCAGGGTGCGGCAGGTGCCCCGGGGGACGGCGTCCGCGATGGCCCGGGCGGCCTCGCGCATCCAGGCCGGGCTCGCGTCGCCCGCGATGGACAGCACCGGTACGGGGATCGACGCCAGCAGCTTCACGGGGACACCGCCGTCGCCCATGACGGCGTCGTCGTGGGCGAGGCTCGGCGCCATCGACTCCATACCGGCCCACAAGGGGGACTGCCGGGCGCTTTGGATCACCGCCTCGCCGAGCCCGGTGAGGCGGAGGAAGAGCTCCACCGCGTCCCCGCGGCGCCCCTCGGCGAGTGCCTGCGTCAGGTGCTCGGTGTACTGCGCGCGCTCGCGCAGGTCCTCCTCGGACATCGCGTACGGCGTCTCGTACACGGCGACATGGCGCACCGGCAGCCCGCTCGCCGCCGCGCGCAGCGCCAGCGCGCCGCCCGAGGAGACGCCGTACAGCGAGGCCTCCCCGCCCATCGCCGCGATCAGCGCCGCCAGGTCCTCGACCTCGCGTTCCACCGCGTACGGCGGGGTGTTCCCGCTCGCCCCGCGGCCCCGGCGGTCGTAGACGACGACCCGGAACCGCTCCGAGAGCGGCGCGGCCAGCGGCGCCACCGTGGCGCCCGTCGACATCGCGCCGCTGACGAGGACGACCACGGAACCCCGTCCGGCGCTCTCGTGGGCGATGAGGGTGCCGTCACGCGAAACGATGTTCTTGTCCATGTCTCCGCAGACTGCCGCACCGCGGCCCGTTCATGGGTGAGGCGGGCCGCGCGTCCGCCGATCGCAACCCTTCTATCCGATCATCGGACTTCCACGTCGTAGAAACACAGGTGGTCCTTGATCTCGCCGACGGCGGGCTTCGGATCCGGGTAGGCCCAGACGAGATCGGCCGCGTCCGGGCGGGACCAGTAGGACGCGGTGCCCTTGAAGGGGCAGTGGGTGTGGCTCTCGGACGGGGTCAGCAGGTCGAGCCGTACGTCCTCGGGCGGGATGTAGTACCGCGCGGGACAGCCCGTCTCGCGCAGCACCAGCGCCCGGTCGCTCTCGGCCAGGAGCTCCCCGCCGTGCACCACGCGCACGGGCCGCTCGCTCCGCTCGACGGTGATGCGGTGTCCTCGGGGTTCTCGGGGTTCTCGGTGTCCTTGAGGGTCTCGGTGTCCTTGAGGGTCTAGGGGTTCTCGGGTCACGGTCGTTCCTCCTCGGCCTCCCGCCTGTTGCCGGTACAGCGCACACCGGCCCCGGGTTCTTCCCCCCTCCCCGGGGGCTCGGCCGGGGCGCCGGGCCGGGCCCGTACTGTGGGCCCGTGAACATCTGTGTCTTCCTCTCCGCGGCCGACCTCGACGAGCGCTACACGGGCCCCGCGCGGGAGTTCGCCCGACTGCTGGGCAAGGGCGGCCACACCCTGGTGTGGGGCGGTTCCGACGTCGGCCTGATGAAGGTCGTCGCCGACGGGGTGCAGGAGGCGGGCGGGCGGCTCCTCGGCGTCTCGGTGGAGTTCCTGGCGGCGACGGCGCGCCGGGACGCCGACGAGATGGTGATCGCCCCCGACCTGGCGGAGCGCAAACGCCTGCTCCTGGAGAAGGCCGACGCGGTGGTGATCATGGTGGGCGGCACCGGCACCCTGGACGAGGCCACCGAGATCCTGGAGCTGAAGAAGCACGGGCGCACGGACAAACCGGTGGTCCTGCTGAACACCGCGGGCTTCTACGACGGCCTCAAGACGCAGTTCCGGCGGATGGAGGACGAGGGCTTCCTGCCCCGCGCCCTCACCGACCTGGTCTTCTTCGCCGAGGAGCCCGTAGGGGCCCTGGCGTACCTGGAGGAGAGCCAGGGGATCTAGGGCCTGGCTCGGGTTCTCCCGTGGCGTCGCGACGCCCGGCACGCACTCTCGCCGCACCGGCCGTCCTCCGACGTGGCTCCGCCACGACGAAAGCCGTCCGGCACCGAGAGCACGCACCGAACGCCGCTCCCTCCTCCACGGGAGAACCCGAGCCAGGCCCTGAGCCGCCGGTGATGCGAGCATGGCGGCATGGCTACACATGTGATCACCGGAGCGGGCTCCGGCATCGGCGCGGCCGTCGCCCGCAGGCTGCACGCGCGCGGCGACGAACTCGTGCTGCACGCGCGCGAGGCGGGGCGGGCGAAGGAGCTGGCGGCCGCGTTCCCCGGGGCGCGGACCCTCGTCGGCGACCTGGCGGACCCCGAGAGGCTCAGCTGGGCCTTCTCCCACCAGTCGCTCCCGGACCGGGTGGACTCCCTGCTGCACATCGCCGGCGTCGTCGACCTCGGCACGGTCGGCGAGCTGACCCCGAAGACCTGGCGCCACCAGCTCGACGTCAACCTCGTCGCCCCCGCCGAACTCACCCGCCACTTCCTGCCCCAGCTCCGCGCGAGCCGGGGCCACGTGGTCTTCGTCAACTCCGGCGCCGGGCTGAACGCCCACGCCCAGTGGTCCGCCTACGCGGCCTCCAAGCACGGCCTGAAGGCGCTCGCCGACTCGCTGCGCGGGGAGGAGCACGAGAACGGCGTCCGCGTCACCTCGGTCTACCCCGGCCGCACCGCCAGCCCCATGCAGGCCAAGGTCCACCAGCAGGAGGGCAAGGAGTACGACCCCGGCCGGTGGATCGACCCCGAGTCGGTCGCCACGACCGTCCTGATGGCCCTCGACCTGCCGAGGGACGCGGAGGTCAACGACCTGACGGTACGGCCGGGACGCTGACCCCACGGACGTGTCGACCCCACGGACGTGCCGACCCCACGGGCGTACGGACCGGGACGCGGGACGCCCGGACCGTTCCGTACGCTTCTCCGGTGAGCGATAACAGTCAGTTCAGGTTCGGGGCCGCGACCGGGATCGGGTCGATGCCGGGCGGGGACGCCCGCGAGGCCGCCAAGACCGTCACCGGAAGCTTCGAGGACTTCCCGTTCCTGCCCGAACTGCCCGCCCGGGGGCCCGGCGCGGACATGATCGGACGGACCGCCGGGATGCTCGTCGAGCTGTACGCGCGCGTGGAGCCCAGCGGCTGGCGGATCGGGGACCGGCCGGGGCGGGACACCAGGCGGGCCCGCTCCTGGCTCGGCGAGGACCTCGACGCGCTGGAGGAGTTCACCCAGGGGTACCAGGGCCCGCTGAAGGTGCAGGCCGTGGGCCCGTGGACGCTCGCCGCCCAGTTGGAGCTGAGGAACGGGGAGGCCGCCCTCTCCGACCCCGGCGCCTGCCGTGACCTCACCGCCTCGCTCGCCGAGGGACTGCGTCTGCACCTCGACGAGATGCGGCGCCGGGTGCCCGGCGCGCGGCTCGTCCTCCAGCTCGACGAGCCGTCCCTCACCGACGTCCTGCGCGGCCGGGTGCGCAGCGCCAGCGGCTACCGCACCCACCGCGCGGTGGACCGGCAGCTGGTCGAGGCCGCGCTCCGGGACGTGGTCGGGGTGCACCACGAGGGGCCCGTCGTGGTGCACTCGTGCGCGCCGGACGTGCCGTTCGCCCTGCTGCGCCGGGCGGGCGCGCAGGCGATCTCCTTCGACTTCTCGCTCCTCACCGAGCGTGACGACGAGACGATCGGGGAGGCGGTGGAGAGCGGCACCCGGCTGTTCACCGGCGTCGTGCCGGGCACGGACGGCCCGTTGTCAGACCCTGCCGGTAGCGTCATGGGTGTCAGAACGCTGTGGCGCAGGCTGGGGCTGCGGCCGGGCCTCCTCCCGGAGGCGGTCACGGTCACTCCGGCGTGCGGACTCGCGGGGGCCTCCCCGGAGTACGCGCGCAGGGCCTACGCGCACTGCGTCCGGGCGGCGAGATCCCTGGCGGACAACCCAGAGTAACGGGAGGACACACGGTGGCGGGTGACAAGCAGGCGGAGACGACGAACGTGCCGGCCGAGGCACGGGAGCGGCACGCCAAGCTCGCTGAGCAGATCGAGGAGCACCGCTTCCGGTACTACGTGAACGACGCGCCCGTCATCAGCGACGCCGAGTTCGACCGGCTGCTGCGGGAGTTGGAGGAACTGGAGGGGGAGTATCCGGAGCTGCGCACGCCCGACTCGCCGACCCAGAAGGTCGCCGGGGCGTACGAGACGGAGTTCACCTCCGTGCAGCACGTCTCGCGCATGCTCTCCCTCGACAACACCTTCAACGACGACGACCTCGCGGCCTGGGTCGAGCGCATCCACAAGGAGCTGGGCGAGCAGAAGTTCCACTTCCTGTGCGAGCTGAAGGTCGACGGCCTCGCCGTCAACCTCACCTACGAGCGGGGCCGACTGGTCCGCGCGGCGACCCGGGGCGACGGCCGCACCGGCGAGGACATCACGCCCAACGTCCGTACCATCGCCGAGATCCCGGACCGGCTGAAGGGCGACGAGGTGCCCGACCTCGTGGAGATCCGCGGCGAGGTCTTCTTCCCGATGGAGAAGTTCCAGGGGCTCAACGCCCGTCTGGTGGAGGCCGGTGACAAGCCCTTCGCCAACCCCCGCAACGCGGCGGCCGGTTCGCTGCGCCAGAAGGACCCGCGGGTCACCGCCGGCCGCCCGCTGCACATGGTGGTCCACGGCATCGGCGTCCTGGAGGGCTACCAGGGCATGACCCGCCTCTCCCAGGGCTACGACCTGCTGAAGACCTGGGGCCTGCCCACCTCCCCGCACAACAGGGTCGTCGACGACCTCGCCGGCGTACGGGAGTTCATCGCGTACTACGGCGAGAACCGGCACTCCGTGGCGCACGAGATCGACGGAGTGGTGGTCAAGCTCGACGAGATCCCGCTCCAGGGCCGTCTCGGCTCCACCTCGCGCGCCCCGCGCTGGGCCATCGCGTACAAGTACGCGCCCGAGGAGGTCAACACCAAGCTGGTCAACATCCGCGTGGGCGTGGGCCGTACGGGCAGGGTCACGCCGTACGCGCAGGTCGAGCCGGTCACCGTAGCCGGTTCCGAGGTGGAGTTCGCCACGCTGCACAACCAGGACGTGGTCAAGGCCAAGGGCGTCCTCATCGGTGACACGGTGGTGCTGCGCAAGGCCGGTGACGTCATCCCGGAGATCCTCGGCCCGGTCGCCGACCTGCGGGACGGCAGCGAGCGTGAGTTCGTGATGCCGGCCGAGTGCCCGGAGTGCGGCACGCCGCTGCGCGCGATGAAGGAGGGCGACGTCGACCTGCGCTGCCCCAACGCCCGGGCCTGCCCTGCCCAGTTGAGGGAGCGGCTGTTCTACCTCGCGGGCCGCAGGGCGCTGGACATCGAGCACTTCGGCTATGTCGCCGCGGCGGCGCTCACCAGGCCGCTGGAGCCCGAGGACCCGCCGCTGAGGGACGAGGGCGACCTGTTCGACCTCACCGTCGAGCAGTTGCTGCCCATCAAGGCGTACGTCCTCGACCAGGACAGCGGTCTGCCCAAGCGGGACCCGAAGACGGGCGAGGAGAAGATCGCCACGGTCTTCGCCAACCAGGAGGGCGAGCCGAAGAAGAACGCGGTCGCGATGCTGGCGAACATCGAGGCGGCCAAGGAACGCCCGCTCGCACGCGTCCTCACCAGCCTGTCCATCCGGCACGTCGGCCCGGTCGCGGCCGAGGCGCTGGCCCGGGAGTTCCGGTCCATCGACCGGATCGAGCAGGCCACCGAGGAGGAGCTGGCCGCTACCGAGGGCGTCGGCGGCATCATCGCGGCCTCCCTCAAGCAGTGGTTCGCCGAGGACTGGCACCGCGAGATCATCCGCAAGTGGCGGGCGGCCGGTGTCCGCATGGAGGACGAGGGGTCCGGCGAGGACGAGGGCCCGCGTCCACTGGCGGGACTGACGGTCGTGGTGACCGGCACCCTGGAGCAGTACACCCGGGACGGCGCGAAGGAGGCGCTGCAGGCCCGGGGAGCGAAGGTGACCGGTTCGGTCTCGAAGAAGACGTCCTTCGTCGTCGTGGGAGACAACCCCGGGTCGAAACACGACAAGGCGATGCAGCTCAAGGTGCCGGTTCTGAACGAGGAGGGCTTCGCCGTCCTTCTCGAGGAGGGACCGGAAGCAGCCTCCGACATGGCACTTCAGGCCGAGGAGTAGCGGTGGGAGGCCACCCGATCGGTGCATATCAGATGCATACGGGTGGCTGGGGCGCATTCGGGCAACCGTCGGCGACCGGTGCCCCTGGAAGCCTTCTGCGGCCTAGTGTTGGGATGTGCGCCTGCCGTGCCCAGCTGCGGTCGGGGCACACCTGTGTTCATGACGGGGCCGTGGAAGGGCTTTCTGCCACGGAGCCGCTGAGGATGGTCGGGCATCGAGCCGTGTGGCGTGGGCACCGCCGGCTGTGAGAGGGACGGGAATGGAACCCACCGAGAGGGCCGCCCCGGGCTCACGGCTGCGCCTGGGCCTGCGCCGCATGGTGGCCGCAGGGCGACGCAGACGTGGGGACGGGAAGTCCGGGGGGCGCCCGGGCGTCCCGGGGCGCCCGGTGGCGTACACCGTGGACGCGCGCGGCGCCGGACCGCCGGCCGTGGGGCAGCCGGCAGCCGGGCAGCCGGCTGTCGGGCATTCGGCCGTCGGACGGCCCGGGGCCGGACACACCCCCGGGCGGTCCCCGCGCGGTGCGGCACGGTCCCCGCGCGGTCCCCGGGTGTCCTCGCCGGGCACCGGGCTGCCCCCGCACCGCACCGGACTGTCCGGAGCGGAGGCCGAACGCCATCCGTTCCGGCCCGCGTTGCCCACCGTGGTCGTCGCGTCGGCCGCGTTCGTCCTGGGCGTCGGCTTCCTGCGGGCGTTCACCGGCGGTCACGCGCTCTTCCCGTCCGGCCGGGTCGGCTGGTCGCTGGCCGTGCTGACCGGGATCATCGTCGGTCACCTGGTGATGCTGGGCCGCTCTCGCTGGTGGGGCGGCACCGGCTCGGGCAGCGCCCTCACCCTCGCGGTGCTGCTGCTCTACGGCTGGGTCCCGGCCGGCCTGGTCAGCCTCACCGTGGTCGTGCTGGTCGGCATCGCCAGGCGGGGCCGTTGGCGCCAGGGCGTCCTGCACGGCGCGGTGGACCTGCTCGGCATCAGCGCCGGTGCGCTGGTACCGGCCCTCTTCGGGTCCGTACCGTCTGTCGAGTCCCCCTCGACCCCGGACACCTGGGGCCTGCACACCGCCGCCGAGGTGGTGCTGGCCGCCGCCGCGTACCTCGTGGTCACCCGCACCCTCCTGTGGTACCTGCACACCCCGCGCGCCGGACTGCCCACCGCCGCCCGCACCGCCCTGGTCGGACAGGGCCTGGTCGCGGTCGCGCTGCTCGGCATAGCGCCGCTGATCTGCGTGGTCGCGTACGCCCGGCCGATCCTGCTGCCGCTGTTCGCCATCCCGCTGATCGCGCTCGACTCCGCCCTGTGGATAGCCAGGGCCCGGGCGGAGGAGCAGTTGCGCGATCCGCTGACCGGGCTGCCCAACCGCCAGTGGCTGCTGGAACGTATCTGGACCGCCCTGGACGACGCCGAGCGCGGCGGCGCCCGCGCCGCCCTGATGCTGATCGACCTCGACCGTTTCCGATCGGTCAATGACACTCTCGGTCACCTCGCCGGTGACCGGCTGCTGCTGCAGATCGCCGACCGGCTGAGGCTGGCCCTGCCGCGCGGGGCGGAGGCCGCGCGGCTCGGCGGCGACGAGTTCGCCGTGTTACTGCCGGTCGCCGACTCCACGACGTCCGCGACCCGGGTCGCCCGCGGTCTGGTCTCCGCGCTCAGCTCGCCGCTCGACCTGGACGGGCTCACCCTCGTGCTGGAGGCCAGTGCGGGTGTCGCCGTCTTCCCCGACCACGCCCTCGACGCCGAGGGACTGCTGCGGCGGGCGGACGTGGCGATGTACCAGGCCAAACGGGGCCGTACCGGCGTCGAGGTCTACGAGTCCAAACGGGACTCCAACACCCCCGACCGGCTGGGCCTCCTGGGCGACCTGCGCCGGGCCCTGGACGCCCACGAGGTCCAGCTCCACTACCAGCCCAAGGTCCGTTTCGACGGACAGGTGGCGGGCCTGGAGGCACTGGTCCGCTGGGTGCACCCGGAGCGCGGCCGGGTCCCGCCGGACGAGTTCATAGCGATCGCCGAGTCCTCCGGTCTGATGCCGCACCTCACCGAGTACGTGCTGGAGACCGCCCTCGGGCAGGTCGCCCGGTGGCGTTCCCAGGGCCTGTTCGTGCCGGTCGCGGTCAACGTCTCCCCGCGCGACGTCCACAGCCCCGGCTTCGCCGGCTCCGTCGCGGCGCGGCTGGCCCGGCACGGTGTGCCGGCGGGGGCGCTCCAGCTCGAGATCACCGAGCACGTCCTCCTGGAGGACCCGCAGCGCGCCGCCGACACCCTCAACGCGCTGACCGGCCACGGCGTGAAGATGTCCCTGGACGACTTCGGCACCGGCTACTCCTCCCTCGTGCACCTGCGGCGGCTGCCCGTCAGCGAACTGAAGATCGACCGCTCCTTCGTGGCCCGGCTGGCCGTCGACACCGAGGACGCCGAGATCGTCCGCTGCACCGTCGACCTCGCCCACTCGCTCGGCCTGCTCGTCGTCGCCGAGGGCGTCGAGGACGACGAGACCTGGGAACGCCTGCGCGACCTCGGCTGCGACGCCGTCCAGGGCTGGCTGGTCGCGGCCGCGATGCCGCCCGAGGAGACCACGGCCTGGCTGTTCGCCCGCGGCTCCCGGGGCTGGCAGCGCCCGGCGGCGGCCCTCCCGGTGGCGGCCTCCGACGACTCGACCCGCCCGGCCTGACAACCGTCCCGTACCGGCCGTGCGGGTGCGGCCGAGGACGGCGTCGGGGGCGGTGCCGGGGGCGGTCTCGGCCCGGGTTCCGGCGTTCCGGTCACGGCACCGGCGCGCCGTGATCACGGGGGCGCGGGAAACCGTTTCACGGGTACGGGGCGGCGCCCCATAGGATTGGGCCCTGCCGTCATCTTCCCGCCCGCCGCTCCACGCCTGGCCCGGATCGCGACGGCCCTAGCCCCGAACCGCACACTCACCCCAGAGGATCGCTGCATGCCTGGCATTACGCGCGAGGAGGTCGCCCACCTCGCCCGGCTGGCGCGTCTGGAGCTGAAGCCCGAAGAACTCGACCACTTCGCAGGCCAGCTCGACGACATCATCGGCGCGGTGGCCCGCGTCAGCGAGGTCGCCGACCAAGACGTACCACCGACCTCGCACCCGCTGCCGCTGACGAACGTCATGCGTCCGGACGAGGTCCGTCCCTCGCTCACCCCCGAGCAGGCGCTCTCCGGCGCCCCGGCCCAGGAGCAGCAGCGTTTCAAGGTGCCGCAGATCCTGGGGGAGGACTGAAACCCATGACGGACATCATCAAGCTCACGGCCGCCGACACCGCCGCGAAGATCGCCTCCGGCGAGCTCACGGCCGTCCAGGTCACCGAGGCGCACCTGGCCCGGATCGAGGCCGTCGACGAGAAGGTGCACGCCTTCCTGTACGTCGACCGCGAGGGCGCCCTCGCCCAGGCCCGCGCCGTCGACGAGAAGCGCGCCAGGGGAGAGAAGCTCGGCCCGCTGGCCGGCGTGCCCCTCGCGCTCAAGGACATCTTCACCACCGAGGGCATCCCGACCACCGTCGGCTCCAAGCTCCTCGAGGGCTGGATCCCGCCGTACGACGCGACGCTCACCCGGCGGCTCAAGGCCGCCGACGTGGTCATCCTCGGCAAGACCAACATGGACGAGTTCGCCATGGGGTCGTCGACCGAGAACAGCGCCTACGGCCCGACCGGCAACCCCTGGGACCTCACCAAGATCCCCGGTGGCTCCGGCGGCGGCTCGAGCGCCGCGCTCGCCTCCTTCCAGGCCCCCCTGGCCATCGGCACCGACACCGGCGGCTCCATCCGCCAGCCGGCCGCCGTCACCGGGACGGTCGGTGTGAAGCCGACCTACGGCACCGTCTCCCGCTACGGCATGGTGGCGTTCTCCTCCTCCCTCGACCAGGGCGGCCCCTGTGCCCGCACGGTCCTGGACGCGGCCCTGCTGCACGAGGTGATCGCCGGACACGACCCGCTCGACTCCACCTCCATCGACGCCCCGGTCCCGCCGGTCGTCGAGGCCGCCCGCAACGGCTCGGTCCAGGGCATGCGCGTCGGCGTGGTCAAGCAGTTCCGCGGCGAGGGCTACCAGGCCGGCGTCATCCAGCGGTTCGACGAGTCCGTCGAACTGCTCAAGGGACTGGGCGCCGAGATCGTCGAGCTGGACTGCCCGTCCTTCGACCTCGCCCTGTCGGCGTACTACCTGATCGCCCCGTCCGAGTGCTCCTCCAACCTCGCCCGTTTCGACGGCCTGCGCTACGGCCTGCGGACCGGCGACGACGGTACGCACTCCGCCGAGGAGGTCACCTCGCTGACCCGCGAGGCGGGCTTCGGCCCGGAGGTCAAGCGCCGCATCATGCTCGGCACCTACGCCCTGTCGAGCGGCTACTACGACGCGTACTACGGCAGCGCCCAGAAGGTCCGTACGCTCATCAAGCAGGACTTCGACAAGGCGTTCGAGCAGGTCGACGTGATCGTCTCGCCGACGACCCCCACCACCGCCTTCGCGATCGGTGAGCGCGCCGACGACCCGATGGCGATGTACCTGGCCGACCTGTGCACCATCCCGACCAACCTGGCGGGCAACGCGGCCATGTCGCTGCCCTGCGGCCTCGCGCCCGAGGACAACCTGCCGGTGGGACTGCAGATCATCGCCCCGGTCATGAAGGACGACCGCCTCTACAAGGTGGGTGCTGCCGTCGAGGCCGCCTTCGTGGAAAAGTGGGGCCACCCGCTGATCGAGGAGGCTCCGTCGCTGTGAGCGCACTGTCCAAGGCCAAGGGCTTCAAGAAGTCCAAGTCGGGTCTGTACGTCTCGATGGCCACCTCGGCGTTCGGCGCCGTGGGTGTCTACAAGCAGATCAAGAAGGCGCGTGGCGAGGACGACACGCTGCGGCTGGTCGACGCCGTCGTCACCGCCGCCGCGGTCGTCACCAACCTCGCCATCCTCTACCGCGAGCTGAAGCGCCTCGGCGACGACGACGTCCTGCTGGGCTGAGAGGGAAGTTTCACCGTGACCACCACGACCGACCTGGTGTCGTACGAGGACGCGCTGGCGTCGTACGACCCCGTCATGGGCCTCGAGGTCCATGTCGAGCTCGGCACCAGGACCAAGATGTTCTGCGGCTGCTCGACCACCCTGGGCGCCGATCCGAACACCCAGACCTGCCCCACCTGTCTCGGCATGCCGGGCGCGCTCCCCGTCGTCAACGCGACCGGCGTCGAGTCCGCCATCAAGATCGGCCTCGCGCTGAACTGCGAGATCGCCGAGTGGTGCCGCTTCGCCCGGAAGAACTACTTCTATCCGGACATGCCGAAGAACTTCCAGACCTCCCAGTACGACGAGCCGATCGCCTTCGACGGCTACCTCGACGTGCAGCTGGAGGACGGCGAGACCTTCCGCGTGGACATCGAGCGCGCCCACATGGAGGAGGACACCGGCAAGTCGACGCACGTCGGCGGCGCCACCGGCCGCATCCACGGCGCGTCCCACTCCCTGCTCGACTACAACCGCGCCGGCATCCCGCTGATCGAGATCGTCACCAAGCCGATCACCGGCGCCGGGGAGCGTGCCCCCGAGGTCGCGCGCGCCTATGTGCGCGAGCTGCGCGAGCTCATCCGGGCGCTCGGCGTGTCCGAGGCCCGGATGGAGATGGGCCAGATGCGCTGCGACGTCAACCTGTCGCTGCGCCCGCACGGGCGGGAGAAGTTCGGCACCCGCTCGGAGACGAAGAACGTCAACTCGCTGCGGTCGGTGGAGCGCGCCGCGCGCTTCGAGATCCAGCGGCACGCCGCCGTGCTGAACGACGGCGGGACGATCATCCAGGAGACCCGGCACTTCCACGAGGACACGGGGTCGACGACCTCCGGCCGCGTGAAGGAGGAGGCCGAGGACTACCGGTACTTCCCGGAGCCCGACCTGGTCCCGGTGGCGCCGTCCCGCGAGTGGGTCGAGGAGCTGCGCGCCGGGCTGCCCGAGCTGCCGCTGGTGCGCCGCAACCGGCTCCGCGAGGAGTGGGGGATCTCCGGCACCGACATGCAGGCGATCCTCAACGCGGGCGCGCTGGACCTGATCGTCGCCACGATCGACGCCGGCGCGGACGCGGCCTCCGCCCGCAAGTGGTGGATGGGCGAGCTGGCCCGCGCCGCCAACGAGTCCGTCAAGGCGCTCGACGAGCTGGCGATCACGCCGGAGCAGGTCGCCCGGGTCACCGAGCTGGTGAACGCCGGAGACCTCAACGACAAGCTGGCCCGTCAGGTCATCGAGGGCGTGCTCGCCGGTGAGGGAACTCCGGACGAGGTCGTCGACAAGCGCGGTCTGAAGGTCGTCTCCGACGAGGGCGCGCTCACCACGGCCGTGGAGGAGGCCATCGCCGGCAACCCGGCCATCGCGGACAAGATCCGCGGCGGCAAGGTCGCCGCCGTCGGCGCGCTGGTCGGTGCCGTCATGAAGGCCACCCGCGGTCAGGCGGACGCGGCCCGCGTGAAGGAGCTGATCCTTCAGCAGCTGGGCGTCGAGGGCTGATCCCGCACAGCGGTCAGGGGGTGCACCGGTCTCCGGTGCACCCCCTCGGCATGCGGTCGACGGCGGCCGGTCAGACGCGCCGGCCCACCACGCGGGTGAAGCCCAGTGCCCGCCCGCGGTCCGCGCGCACCATCTCCGCCGAGGCCCGTGCCATGTCCGCCATGAAGTCGCTGGAACTCTCCTCGGCGCACACCTCGCTCCACAGCAGCCACTCCCGCCAGCCGTCCGGCTGCCAGTCGGCCGCCTCGACCTCCACCGCCCCGCTGCGGGACCAGTGGCGGTGCCACCAGTCGGGGGAGTGGAAGGACCAGAAGGCGGGCTCCCAGAAGGGCTTCAGATGCTCCGGCGGCTCGGTGCCCCCGAGTTCCTCGCGGGTTGCCGGGACGACGACACCGATCCGCCCACCCGGTTCGAGCAGCCGGGTCAGCGTCGGCAGGTACAGGTCGTCGGTGCCGAAGTAGTGGTACGCGTCGATGGAGACGATCGCGTCGAAGGTCCCCTCCCCGAAGGGCAGGTCGTGCGCCTCGGCGAGAACCGGCAGCACCCGGTCGGCGACGCCCGCCTCGGCGATGCGGCGCGCGTTCTCGTCGGGCTTGATCCACAGGTCGGCGGCGGTGACCTGGACGTCGTACTCCCGGGCCAGGAAGACGGACGTCATCGCCCGTCCGCAGCCCAGGTCGAGCACGCGCGCGCCGGGGCGCAGGGTGTCGAGGCCGAGGGCCGGGGCCAGCCACTCCAGCAGCCACAGCGCGTGCGGGCCCATCTGGTTCTCGATGGTCCAGCGGGCGTCGTAGGCGCTGCTGCGGGGGTAGTGGGGGAGGGACAGGCGGCTGGTGAGGTCGTCGTGCGGGGTGTTCGATGTGATGTCCGACATGGGTGAACGGGCTCCTCGGGTTCGTGCAGGGGCAAAAGACCGTTTCGGAAACCGGGCGGACCGTCATCAAAGCACCTGCTTCGTCCGGCGGCGGGCCGCCGCCGGACGTCGGACCGGCGGATGCCGGCAGGTGGGCGCCGCCCCCGCATCAGGGTTTCCGAGGCCGAGGCGATACGCTCCCGCGGCATGAGTGGACGCGCAGATTCCGACACACCCTCGAAGACCGGGGTGGAGCCGGCCGACGCGCCGCAGGACGCCGATGCCGACGAGGAGACGAGCGCCGCCGGGACCGTCGAGGACGTCGGGACCATCGAGGACGTCGGGACCGCCGGGACCGCCGGGACCGCCGAGGATGAGGACGCCGAGGAAGAGGAAGAGGACGCCGAAGCCGACGAGCGGGAGGCGCGCAGGGCACGGTGGGTCGCGGTCTGCACCGGCGTGGTGCTCGCCCTCGCGGGACTGGCCGCCGCACTGCTCCGGCTCACCGGCTCCGCCCCGCTCCTGGTTCCGGCGGCCTACGCCTGCGGAGCCGGCGGCTGCGCCCTCGCCGCCGTACTGGGCTCACGCGGCCGGACCCGCAGGGCGCTGTGGCTGTTGGTCGCGGGGCTGATGGTGATGGCGCTGGGGGACCAGTTCGATTGATGCGCCTGGTGCGCCTGGTGCGCCTGGTGCGGCTGAATCGCGGGTCAGGACGGGTGGGCGAAGGGTGAGCCGGGTCACGTCCGACGGCAGAGGCGGTGTGTTCGCCCGGTGAGTCGTCCCCCGGCGCTGTGAATAAGGACACGAAAGCGACAATCGATCACTTTTGCCTGTAACAGTTGCATTGCATTGCTCATGCGTTCTTTGCGGGTTGTTTCGGTCATATCGACTGCTCCCGGTCAAAGATCCACACCGTCACCATGGGAGCACGTTTCGTGGCAGCCCTCGCACGCTGGTGTGTCCGACGCCGTCTGATCACGGTCCTGCTGTGGCTCCTCGCCTTCGGCGGGATCGCGGCAGGAGCCCTCGCGACCGGATCCACGTACTCGAACGACTACGACGTGCCCGGCACCGAGTCCGGACACGCCGCCGAACTGCTGCGCGAAGGGTTCCCGGCCCTCGGGGGTGACAGCGACACCCTCGTCTGGCACACCCCGTCCGGCAGCGTCCGGGACACCGGCGTCGAACAGACCATGACCCGCACCCTGGACCGGATCGGGGAACTGCCCGGCGTCACCGCCGTGACCGGCCCGTACGACGCCCAGGGCCCCGGCCGGATCAGTGCCGACGGCCGCACCGCCTACGCCACCGTCACCTTCGACGACCCGGCCAAGGACATCGACCCGGCCGAGGCGGCCGCCGTGCTCGAGGCGGCCCAGGCAGCGGAGAGCGACGGACTCCAGGTCGAGGTGGGCGGCAGCGCCGCCGCACTGACCCAGGCCCCCGAGGGACACCTCGCCGAGGTCGTCGGTGTGGCCGTCGCCGCCGTCGTGCTCTTCCTCGCCTTCGGCTCGCTCGCCGCCTCGCTGCTCCCCATCGCCACCGCGCTGGTCGGGGTCGGCACCGCCTACGCCGGGATCATGCTGCTCGGGCACGTGATGACCGTCGCCGACTTCGCGCCCATGCTCGGCATGCTGATCGGCCTCGGCGTCGGCATCGACTACGCGCTCTTCATCGTGACCCGGCACCGGCGCGGACTGAAGCGAGGGCTGTCCGTCACCGAGGCCGCCACCGAGGCCGTCGCCACCACCGGACGCGCGGTCGTGTTCGCGGGCGCCACCGTGTGCATAGCCCTGCTGGGCATGCTGATCCTCCGGCTGAACTTCCTCAACGGCGTCGCCGTCGCGGCCTCGCTCACCGTCGTACTGACCGTGGCCGCCTCCGTCACCCTGCTGCCCGCTCTGCTCTCGTTCATCGGGACGCGCGCGCTCAACCGCCGCGAGCGGCGCCGACTGGCGGAGGCCGGTCCCCAGCCCGAGCTGCCGACCGGCTTCGCCGCCCGCTGGTCGGCGTTCGTCGAACGCCACCCCAGGCTGCTCGGCGCGCTCGGACTGCTCGTGATGGCGATCCTGGCGCTGCCCACCCTCTCCCTGCACCTCGGCACCTCCGACCAGGGCAACGCGCCCAGGACGTCCACCACCCGCCAGGCCTACGACCTGCTCGCCGACGGCTTCGGGCCCGGGGTCAACGGCCCCCTCACCCTCGTCACCGAGGTCGACGGCGCCGCCGACCGGCTCGCCCTGGACCGGCTCGGCCCCGCGCTGAACGCGACCGAGGGCGTCGCGTCCGTGGGACCGGTGGTCCACAGCTCCGGCGGCGACATCGCGTACCTCACCGTGGTCCCCGAGTCCTCCCCGCAGTCGAAGCAGACCAGCGACCTCGTCGACCGGCTGCGCCAGGACGTGCTGCCGCGCGCCGAGACCGGCACCGCCCTCGATGTACAGGTCGGCGGGGTGACGGCCGGCTACGACGACTTCGCCGAGGTCATCGTCGGCAAGCTGCCCGTGTTCGTGGGCGTCGTCATCGGCCTGGGCACTCTGCCGCTCCTGCTCGCCTTCCGGTCCGTGGCCATCCCGCTCAAGGCCGCCGTGATGAACGTGGCCGCCGTCGCCGCCGCCTTCGGTGTGATCGTGGCGATCTTCCAGTGGGGCTGGGGCAGCGAGCTGCTCGGTCTCGGCAGCGCGGGACCCATCGAACCCTTCCTTCCCGTGATCATGGTGTCGGTCCTCTTCGGACTCTCCATGGACTACCAGGTCTTCCTGATCAGCCGCATGTACGAGGAATGGCTGGAGACCGGTGACAACCGGCGTGCGGTACGGGTCGGCCTCGCCGAGACCAGCAGGGTGATCAACTCCGCGGCCGTCATCATGATCTCGGTCTTCCTCGCCTTCGTCCTGACCGGCGACCGCGTGATCGCCATGTTCGGCATCGCGCTCGCCGTGGCCGTCGCCCTCGACGCCTTCGTGGTGCGGACCCTGCTGGTCCCCGCGCTCATGCATCTGCTCGGCGGGGCCAACTGGTGGCTGCCGCGCTCGCTGGACCGGATCCTGCCGCGCATCAGCATCGAGCCTCCCGAGGCCCGCGCCGCCCATGAAAAGCTGGTCACGGCCACGGCCACGACCACGGACGCCGGGGTGGCGACCGTGCCCGCGCAGCAGGAGGGGCGGAACCGGGATGTACGCGATACGACTGGGTGACGACGGGGCCGAACTGCGCCCCCTGGAGCCCTGGCACGCGGAGGAGTTCCTCGCCCATCTGGAGCGGGGCCGGGAGTTCATCAACCAGTACGTCCCCTTCGGCTCCCGGGCCACCGACGTGCCCACCGCGCGGGAGGCGCTCCAGCGGTACGCCGACCTCCGCGCCGCCGACACGGCCTCGCTGCACGGCCTGTGGCTGGACGGCAGGCTCGTGGGCGGGGTGCTCACCCTCCACTTCGACGCCGAGAACGGCACCTGCGAGGTGGGCTGCTGGCTCGAGCCCGCCGCCACCGGGCGCGGGCTCGTCACCCGCGCCATGCGGGTGCTGATCGACTGGGCGGTCGAGCAGCGCGGCATCCACCGCGTGGAGTGGGTCGCCGCCGCCGGCAACGAGCCCAGCCTCGACACCGCCCGCCGGCTCGGCATGACCCGGGACGGGGTGCGCCGCGAGGCCCATCTCCACCACGGCGTACGGCACGACCTGGAGGTGTGGTCGGTGCTGGCCCCCGAATGGCGGCGCACCCGCGCACGTACGGACCGGTAGCGTCCGTGGTCCGGAGGGGTCCGGTGGTCCGGGATGCACGGCGATCACGGGGCTCTGAGGCCCCTCACCCGTGTCCCGCCGCATGTCTGAGGCCCCGGCGGCGGCCGAAGATGCGGAACTCTTCCGATGTGGCCGGCCCGCCCGGGAGACGAGGGTGGAGGCGTCGCGAAAGGCGACGCCCGACCCCACTCCCCGAGGGACCACGCCATGTACGAGTACGAGATCCACAAGTACCGTTGCGCCGAGCTCATCCGCGAGGCCGAGCAGGAGCACCGGGCCCGTGAGGCCGTCCGCCTCGAGCGCGCCGCCCGCCGCGGAGCCGCGGCACGGGGCGCCGAGCCCGGGAACCGGGGCCGCGGCCCACGCCGGCAGCGGTTCGCCCGAGCCGCATGACCACCGGCGAACGCCGTCCGGCGGCGCTTCCCCCGGTGAAAACCGGTGCCGCGCCGTCGGATCTCCGTGCGATGCTCGGGGCCGTGGAGACCAGGACCGTCAGTCCCGTGTTCGTCGGCCGTACCGGTGAACTCGACGCGTTGAACACCGCGCTCGCCCGCGCCACCGCGGGCACGGGCGAGCCGCAGGCGCTGCTCATCGGGGGAGAGGCCGGCGTCGGGAAGACCCGCCTCGTCGAGGAGTTCGCCGCCGGGGCCCGCCGCCGGGGCGCGGTCGTCGCGCCCGGCGGCTGCGTCGAGATCGGCGCCGACGGACTGCCCTTCGCCCCCTTCTCCACCGCCCTGCGCGGGCTGCGCCGCGAACTGCCCGGCCCACTCGCCGCCGCGGCCGCCGGACAGGAGGAGGAACTGGCCCGCCTGCTGCCCGAACTCGGCACCGTCGCCCCCGAGACCCGGCGCGACGAACAGGGCACGGCCCGCCTCTTCGAACTCACCGCCCGCCTGCTGGAGCGCGTCGCCGCCGAGCACACCGTCGTCCTCGCCCTGGAGGACCTGCACTGGGCGGACGCCTCCACCCGGCATCTGCTCTCCTACCTCTTCCGCACCCTGCGCACCGGCCGCCTCGTCGTCCTCGCCACCTACCGCTCCGACGACATCCACCGCCGTCACCCGCTGCGCCCCCTGCTCGCCGAACTCGACCGGCTCCGCACGGTCCACCGCATCGAACTCCCCCGTTTCGACCGCGAGGAGGTCGGCCGTCAGATCGCCGGCATCCTCGCCCGGGACCCCGAACCGGACCGCGTCGACGAGATCTTCGAACGCTCCGACGGCAACGCCTTCTTCGTCGAGGAGCTCGCCGTCGCCTCCCGTGAGGGACGCCGCACCGGTCTCACCGACTCCCTGCGCGATCTGCTCCTGGTCAGGGTCGAGCGCCTGCCGGAGAGCGCCCAGCAGGTGGTCCGGTTCGTCGCCGAGGGCGGCTCCACCGTCGAGTACCGGCTGCTGGCCGCCGTCGCCCGGCTCACCGAGGACGACCTCCTCGACGCGCTGCGCTCGACGGTGAACGCCGGCATCCTCACGCCCGCGCCCGACCGCGACGGCTACCGCTTCCGCCACTCCCTGGTCCGCGAGGCCGTCAGCGACGACCTGCTGCCCGGCGAACGCTCCCGCCTCAACCGCCGCTACGCCGAGGCCCTGGAGGCCGACCCCACGCCCGTGCCCGCCGACGAGCGGGTGACACGCCTGGCCGGCTACTGGTACCACGCCCACGACGCGGCCAAAGCGCTGCCCGCCGTCCTCGACGCCTCCGTCGAGGCCCGCCGACGCCACGCCTATTCCGAGCAACTGGGCCTGCTGGAACGGGCGATGGAACTCTGGGACGCCGTCCCCGGCGACCTGCGGGCCACCCTGCGCCGCGCCGACCACGCCACGGTCCACCTCCTCCCCCTGTACGAAGGGCGTGGCGGGACCCCCGACGGTAGCGACCCCGGGAACACCCCCCTGTGCTACCTCGACCTGATGGCCGAGGCGGCCGTCGCCGGACGGCTCTGCGGGGAGCGCGAACGCGCCATGAAGATCACCAAGCGGGCCCTGCGCGTCCTCGAGGAGGAACCGGACCCGCTGCGCGCCGCCTGGTTCTGGGTGCAGCGCTCCCGGCTGACGACGTCCCTCTCCCGGGGCGACGGCTGGACCGAACTCGGCTTCGCCCAGGACCTGGTGCGCGGCCTGCCGCCCTCCGAGGTGCACGCCGAGGTGCTGGCCTCCGCCGCCGGCTGGTCCATGCTGCACGAACCGGGCCCCGAGGCCATGGCCGCCGCCGAACGGGCCGTCGAGTACGCGCGCATGGTCGGCGCCCACGACATCGAACTCAACGCCCGGCTCACCCTGGGCGGCCTCATGGTCGACGCCGGCGCCGTCGACGCCGGCCTCGCCGAGATGTACGAGGTCAAGGAGCGGGCGACCGAACTGGGCGTGGACACGGTGGTGGGCCGCAGCCACATCGACCTGCCCTCCGCCCTCGAAGGCATCGGCCGCTCGGAGGAGGCGGCCGGACTCCTGCGCGAAGGCGTGCGGGTCACCCGCAGGCTCGGGCTGCTGGACGCGGAGGGCTGGGTGTGGGGCCACCTCACCGAGTCCCTGCACTCACTCGGCCGCTGGGACGAGGCGGCCGAGGCCGCGGCCGGCGCCCAGCACCTGGAGCAGAGCGCCAAGCCGCGGGCCGGGGCCCGGGTGCGGCTGGCCCGTCTCGCCCTCGACCGGGGCGAGACGACCGCCGCGCACCGTCATCTCGACGCGGCCCGCGCCTCCTTCGGCACCCACGACCCCATGCCGCAGTACTCCCTGCCGATGGCCTGGGCCGCCGTCGGGACGGCCGCCGCCGAGGGCCGTCTCGCCGACGCCCGGACCGAACTGCTCACCGCCCTCGGCGACTTCGACTCCGGTTTCCCACCCGGCACCCAGCGCTACGGCTGGCCGTTGCTGCTCGCCGCCGCGACCGCCGAGGCCGACGCCCACGGCGACCCGGCCGCCGAACCGGACCGCCCGCGGATCCTCGGACACGTCCGCACGGCGGCCAGGACCCTGGCGACCGGCGTACCGCTGTGGCAGGCGTACGAGGTGTGGCTGCGCGCCGAGCTGCTGCGCGCCGAGGGCCGGTCGGCGCCGGGGGAGTGGGCCGCCGCCGTCGCCGCGCTGGAACCGCTGGAGCGGCCCTACGACCTCGCGCGGGCCCGCTTCCGGCTCGCCGAGGCGCTGCTCGCCTCCGGGGCGGACGAGGACGAGCGCGCCCGCGCCAGCGAGCTGCTGCGGCTGTCCGGAGCCGTCGCCGAGCACCTCGGAGCCGCCCCGCTGGCCCGGTCGGCCGCCCTGCTGGCCCGGCGCGCCCGCCTCGCGCCGGCCACCGCCGCCCGGGGGTCCGCCCCGGCGCCCACGGATCCGGCCCGCGCCCTCGGCCTCACCGGCCGGGAACGCGACGTCCTGCGCCTGGTGGCCGCCGGCCACACCAACCGCCGCATCGCCGAGCAGCTGTTCATCTCGCCGAAGACGGCCAGCGTCCACGTCTCCAACATCCTCGCCAAACTGGGCGTCTCCGGCCGGGGCGAGGCGGCGGCACTGGCCCATCGGCTGGACCTCTTCCCGGCCGAGGCCGGGAACGGGAGGAAGCAGGCCGCGGGATGACGGGCGCCACGCCCACGCGGCCCCGGAAAGGGGAAGCCATGTTCAACGCCTTCGAGGAACTGTTCGCACCCGGCCGCACACACCCGCGACGAGCAGAAGCGACTGGAGCTGACCCGGGAGGACATCGGCGACGCCGCCCCCGGACGCGGCCCGATAGACCTCGCGTCCGGAAAGGTCGTCGTCCGCCCGTCACCGCCCCACCCCGAACCGGAACCGGACGAGGGCCCCTAGCTCACCCGCACCTCCAGGATGCGGTCGTCGCCCTCCTTCGGGGTGAGGCGGCCGTCCGTGTTGCTGGTGACCAGCCACAGCTTGTCGCCGCCGGCCGACGCCACCGTGCGCAGCCGGCCGTACTCGCCCTCGAGGAAGGCCTGCGGGTCCGCCGAGACCTCCGTGCCTTCGAGCGGGATCCGCCACAGGCGCTCGCCGCGCAGGCCCGCCATCCAGATCGACCCCTCGGCGTACGCGATGCCGCTGGGGGAGGCCTCGTCCGTCCTCCACTGCGCCACCGGATCGTGGAAGCCGCCGTCGTCGGACGAGCCCTCGGCCTCGGGCCAGCCGTAGTTGTCGCCGGGCTTGATCGCGTTCAGCTCGTCCCAGGTGTTCTGGCCGAACTCCGAGGCGAACAGGCGCTGCTTGCCGTCCCAGGCCAGGCCCTGCACATTGCGGTGGCCGTACGAGTACACCGGGGAGTCGGGGAACGGGTTGCCCGGTGCCGGCTCACCCTCCGGGGTCAGCCGGAGGATCTTGCCGCCCGGGGACTCCTTGTCCTGGGAGAGCCCGGTGTCCCCGCTCTCGCCCGTGCCCACGTACAGCATCTTGTCCGGACCGAACGCGATCCGGCCGCCGTTGTGGACCACCCCCTTGGGGATGCCGCGGAAGACGGTGTCGGGTGCGCCCAACTGCTCGCCCGCGGGCTTCTTCTCGTTGTAGACCATGCGGACGATGCGGTTGTCCGAGGCCGAGGTGAAGTAGGCGTAGATCATGTGGTCCGAGGCGAACCCGGGGGAGAGCGCGATGCCGAGCAGGCCGCCCTCGCCGGCCGGCGCCACCCCCGGCACCTCGCCCACCTCGGACTTCTTGCCCGTCTCCGTGTCGACCCGGGTGATCGTCGCCTCGTCCCGGGAGGACACCAGCAGATCGCCGTCGGCCAGGGGTGCGAGACCCCAGGGGGTGTTCAGGTCCTCGGTGACCGTGCGGAGCACCTTCACCGAGCCCTTCGCCGGCGGTGTCTCCTCGGCGCCGTGCTCCGCGGGCGAGGACTGCCCCGTCGCCCGGCTCGACGGGGTGTCGCCCCCACCCGACCCCCCTCCGTCGTCGGAGGAACACCCGGCCGTCAGCAGAAGCACAGCGGCGGCCAGCACGGCCGTAACGGCTCGATGATGCACGATCTCGTCCCTTCGACGCGGCAGGTCCTACCTGTCATACCCCGCTCGCGCCCCACAGGTTCCCGATCACGCGAGTCCGAACCGTCGATCACCGCGCGAATCGGCCCAGCCCCTGCCCCGGAGCCGTCTCAGTCCCACGAGCCCTGCGCCGCGGGCAGTGCCGCGATCTCCGCCAGGTCGGTCTCCGTCAGGCGCAGCTTTGCCGCTCCGGCGTTCTCGGCGACCCACTGCTCCCGTTTGGCGCCCGGCACCGGGACCACCTGTTCGCCCAGGGACAACACCCAGGCCAGGGCGACCTGCGCCGGGGTGACGTCCGCGCCGTGCCGGCGGGCGATACGGCGCAGGCCGACCACGATCGGCTGGTTCGCGGCCATCATCTCGGCCGTGAAGCGCGGGTGCCGGGCGCGCAGATCGTCCGCCTCGAACCCCTGCCCCGGCGTCAGCGTGCCGGTCAGGAAGCCGTTGCCGAGCGGCATCGCGGCCAGGAAGCCCACGCCGCGTGCTCCGCACCACGGCAGCAGCGCCTCCACCGCCTCCGGCGACCACACCGACAGTTCCGCCTGCACCGTGCTCACCGGGAAGACCTGCTGCACCCGCTCCAGCTGACGGATCGTCGTGTCGTGCAGCCGCGTCCCCGGCCGCCGCGCCGACCGCGCGCCGACCGCGCAGAGCCCCAACGCCCTTACCTTTCCGGCCTGGACGAGTTCGGCCATCGCGCCCCAGGTCTCCTCGACCGGCACCTCCGGGTCCGCGCGGTGCAGCTGGTAGAGATCGATGATGTCCGTCTGGAGCCGCCGCAGGGACGCGTCACAGGCCCTTCTCACGTACCCGGGGCGGCCGTTGGCCACGATGTGCTGATCGCCCACCAGCAGGCCGACCTTCGTCGACACGAAGGCGTCGCCGCGTCGCTCCTTCAACACCCGCCCGAGCAGCAGCTCGTTGGTGAACGGGCCGTACATGTCGGCCGTGTCCAGCAGCGTCGAGCCCAGATCGAGTGCCCGGTGCACCGCCCTGAGCGAGTCCTCGCCGCGCTGCCGCGAGGTGCTGTAGGCCCAGCTCATCGGCATGCACCCGAGTCCGACGGCCCCCACCGCGAGCGCCGTCGCGCCGATCGTCCTGCGCTCCACCTGGTCGTGACCCTCCCTCTCCCGGCAACCAACCTAACCTCTGCCGCCCTACGCCCCTGACATAGCCTCCTGGCCATGACTGCTGACGTATGGCTTCCCCTTCCGCCGGACGAGATCGAGGGCCTTCCCGAGGGGCCCGCGTACCGCTTCTGGGACGGCGACGAGGACTTCCCCGCCGACCCGGCCGACTGCGTGTTCTACGTCGTGCCGTACATGAAGCCCAGCGAGGTCGGGGTGCGCCCGCTGCCGCTGATGAGCTCCGTCCGGGTCGTGCAGACCCTGTCCGCCGGCATCGACCACGTGCAGCCGGGGCTGCGGCACCTGCGCCCCGGTGTGCGGCTGTGCAACGCGCGCGGTGTGCACGAGGCGAGCACGGCGGAGCTGACGCTCGCCCTGATCCTGGCCTCGCTGCGCGGCCTGCCCGATTTCGTGCGGGCGCAGGACAAGGGGGAGTGGCTCGGGGGGTTCCGGCCCGCGCTCGCCGACCGGAGCGTGCTCATCGTGGGGTACGGATCGATCGGCGCGGCGATCGAGGACCGGCTCGCCCCGTTCGAGCTCGCGCGGGTGGCGCGCGTTGCGCGCTCCGCGCGCACCATGGCGCGCGGCCCGGTGCACCCGTTCACCGAACTGCCCTCGCTGCTTCCGGAGGCGGACGTCGTCGTCCTCGCCACCCCGCTGACCGAGTCCACCCGGCACCTCGTGGACGCCGGTTTCCTGGCCCGGATGAAGGACGGGGCCCTGCTCGTGAACATGGCGCGGGGGCCCGTCGTCGACACCTCGGCCCTGCTCACCGAGGTGGAGAGCGGCCGCATCACCGCGGCCCTCGACGTCACCGACCCCGAGCCGCTTCCCGCCGAGCACCCCCTGTGGCGGGCGCCGGGCGTCCTCATCAGCCCGCACGCCGGCGGACCCACCTCCGCCTTCCGGCCGCGTGCCGAGCGGTTGCTGGTGGACCAGTTGAACCGTTTCCTGAACCAGGAGGAGCTCCGGAACGTGATCCTGGTGACGGGGGCGGCAAGCACGTAGTCCGCTTCGAGCACGGTCCGCGACCGTTCGGGCGCGATGGGTGCCCGCACGTCAAGTGATCGTTACGGAGAGTAGAGAAGCTATGTCCCTGAGTGACGAGACTGGTGTATCGTCCCGACAGGGGCTGCGCCGCTGACCGATCGGCGCGGGGGATTGACATTGCGGACTGTGAGGGGGGCGACGGGCGATGCACGGCCTATGGACGAGCGATCCGACGCGACGGAGCAACCGTCGGCGACCCTGGCGCACGACTGCGCGCGGCCGGGGGCGCCGCGGAGCGCGGCCGCCCCGCCCCGAGCCCCGGAACCCGGAGGGTGCGGGGATGTCGCGGTACCCGAGGGACGTGGAGGCAGCGTGGGCCGGGAGGGACCGGTGAGCGCGCCCGCCTCCACGTCCACGCTCGAGGAGGCGGTGCGGACGCAGCCCGCCCCCGGAGTGACACCGGTCCGTCCGGAGGCCGTGGAGCGCCGGGCGGGCCTGGTCCCGCAGCTCGTCCTGGCCTTCGTCTGCGCGGCCTACGCCATCGGGGCCGCGCTCGGCTGGGGGTCGGACCGACTCGCTCTGATCATGGGTGACTTCGGGCTGAGCGTCGCCGCGGCCGCGGCGGCCGTGTCCTGCTTCCTGCACGCGCGCGGCCGCAGCGTCGGCTTCCGGCCCGCCTGGCTGCTGTTCGGCGTCTCCTCCGCCATGGCGTCGCTGGGCAACCTGGTCTGGGGGTGGTACGAGGTCGTTCTCGGGGTGCCCGTTCCCAGCCCCAGCTACGCGGACCTGTTCTTCCTGTGCTTCGCGCCCCCCGCCATCGTCGGGCTGCTGGTGCTCGCCAAACGGCCCGTGACCAAGGCCGGCTGGGTCTGTCTGGGGCTGGACGCCTGGCTGATCGGCGGCTCCCTGCTCACCCTCGCCTGGAGCCTCGCGCTCGCCCAGGCCGCGCAGGCCGGCGGTGAGGACGTGGCGCACACCGCGCTGTCCCTGGCCTATCCGCTGCTCGACATCGCCCTGGTCAGCATGGTGCTCGCCCTGCACTTCCGGCGGTCGGCGGTGAACCGCTCCGCGGTCAACACCGCGATCGGCGCGCTCGCGCTCACCGTGATGTGCGACGCCGTGTTCACCTCTCCGCTGCTGCACGACACCTACCGCTCGGGACAACTGCTCGACGCGGGCTGGTTCGCCGGCTCGCTGCTCCTGGCGTACGCCCCCTGGACCGGGCCGAGGGGCGACCGGTCCGAGGACGAGGGGCACACGCGCGCGGTGCACGAGCACCTGCCCGGGCAGCGCGGCGGCCCCGGTCACCACCGTCTGCCCGGACCCGGCGGTGAACGCGGCCGTTATCCGGTCTCCCGGCCCATCGCCGGCTCCCTCGCCGCGCTCACCCCGTACCTCGCCGCGGCGGTGTGCACCCTGGGCATCCTCTACACCGTCCTCAACGGCCGCAGCGTCGACCGTGTGGTCCTGCTCACCGGTGGCACCGTGGTGCTCGCGCTCGTCGTGCGCCAGGGCATCATGCTGCTCGACAACATCACCCTCACCCAGGAACTGGCGCACAAGGAGAACCACTTCCGCTCCCTGGTGCAGGGCTCCAGCGACGTCATCATGATCGCCGCGCCCAGTGGCATGCTCCGCTACGTCTCCCCGGCCGCCGCCGGGGTGTACGGCCGTCCCGCGGAGGAGCTGGTGGGTACGGAACTGGCCCAGCTCATCCACCCGGAGGACCTGGGCTGCGTCGTGCACGAGGTGCGCCGGTTCCTCGCCGCCGACCCCGCCGAGGAACCCACCACGCGCATCGAGTGCCGTTTCCGCTCCGGCGGCGGAGCGGGAGGCTGGCTGAACGTGGAGTCGACCGTCAACCGGCACCACGGCGGCCTCATCTTCAACAGCCGGGACGTCACCGAGAGAGTGCGCCTGCAGGCGCAGCTCCAGCACAACGCCGAACACGACCCGCTGACCGACCTGCCCAACCGCGCCCTGTTCACCCGGCGCGTCCAGCAGGCCCTGTCCGGCCGCCGCGCCTCCGACCGGGGCGCCGCCCTCAGGGGCACGGCCGTGCTCTTCATCGACCTCGACGGCTTCAAGGCGGTCAACGACACCATCGGCCACCAGGCCGGGGACGAACTGCTCATCCACGCCGCCCGCAGGCTCCGGGACGCGGTCCGCAAGGGCGACACCGCCTCCCGGCTGGGCGGCGACGAGTTCGCCGCCCTGATCGTGGGCGACGGCGCCCGGGACCGGGAGGCCCGCGAGCGGCACATCCTGGAGCTCGCCGACCGTCTCAGAGTGACCCTGTCCCAGCCCTACCTCATCGACGGCAACGATGTCCGGGTCAACGCCTCCATCGGTGTCGCCTTCGCCGAACCGGCCCTCGGCGCGGGTGAACTGCTGCGCAACGCGGACCTCGCCATGTACCGGGCCAAGGCCGGCGGAAAGGGCCGGGTGGAGCTGTACCGGCCGCAGATGCAGCAGGACGTCGTCCGCAGGGCGGAGCTGGCCACCCGGCTGCGCGCCGCGCTGCACGACGGGGAGTTCGCGCTGCTGCACCAGCCGGTGGTGTCCCTGGCGGACGGCAGGATCACCTCGGTCTGCGCGCAGGCACGCTGGCGTTCCGCGCAGGGCGTGCTGTTCACCCCCGCGGAGTTCCTGCGCGTCTCCGAGAACAGCGAGAAGACCGCCGAGCTGGACCGCTGGCTGCTGGAGGAGGCGGTCGAGCAGGCCGCCGAACGGCAGGCGACGGGGGTGTCGGTGCCCGTGGCCGTCCGGCTCGGCGCCCGCCGGCTGCTGGACCGCTCACTGCCGCTCAGCTCGATCGAGGCCCTGCTCACCCGGTACGGACTGCCCTCCGGCTCGCTGGTCGTCGAGGTGGCCGAGACCGACCCGCGGGTCTGCCTGGACGAGCTGGAGCGCCGCCTGACCGCCCTCAGGCGCGTCGGCGTCCGCATCGCCCTGGACGGCTTCGGCGACGGCTACGCGGCGATCACCGCCCTCCGGCGGCTCCCCGTCGACGTGCTCAAACTCGACCGCAGCCTGGTCGAGGGCGTGGTCGAGTCCGCGCGGCTGCACAAGATCACCAGCGGGCTGCTGCGGATCGCCGGCGACCTCGGGATGCAGTCCGTGGCCGAAGGGGTGGACCTGCCCGAGCAGGTCGTCGCCCTCCGCGCGATGGGGTGCACGCACGGGCAGGGCGTGGCCCTCTCCGGACCCCTGGACGAGTACCGGCTGCGCAGGGCGCTCGGCGCCGGCCGCTGTCCGATGCCGCACGGACCGGTCGAACCCGCGTTCGCGGGCGGCGGCTCCGGCGGGTACGCGTCGGGGGTGGCCACCATGCTCAGAAGCGGCACGGTTCTGCGCTCACATGGTGAGACGCCTGTCCCACCCACTTGACAGTCGGTGCACGCCGGGGGGAGGGTCAATGCCATGCGCACCCGAATTCTCGTACTTGGACAGCGCGTCGGCTGACGCTGAGCATCGACTGCTCGGCGCCCCCGCCCGGCGCGCTCCCCTCGCTTGCCTTTTGGCACGAGGGGTTTTTTGTTGCACCAGCACCTGCCGCACCGCTCGCACACACCGCACAAACCTCGCAAGAACCCTCAGCATCGAGAAGAGAAGCCGATGACCGAGCAGGCCACCGGGGCCCATCCGCAGCCGCGACCCCGATCCGGAGGACAGCAGTCCGCCCCCGAGAGCGTCACGGGCGCGCAGTCCCTCATTCGCTCTCTCGAGGAGGTCGGCGCCGACACGGTATTCGGCATCCCCGGCGGTGCGATCCTTCCCGCCTACGACCCGCTGATGGACTCCACCCGGGTGCGTCACGTCCTGGTCCGGCACGAGCAGGGCGCCGGCCACGCGGCCACCGGGTACGCGCAGGCCACCGGCAAGGTGGGCGTCTGCATGGCGACCTCGGGACCCGGCGCCACCAACCTGGTCACCCCGATCGCCGACGCGCACATGGACTCCGTGCCGCTGGTCGCGATCACCGGCCAGGTCGCCTCCAAGGCGATCGGCACGGACGCCTTCCAGGAGGCGGACATCGTCGGCATCACCATGCCGATCACCAAGCACAACTTCCTGGTCACCAAGGCCGAGGACATCCCCCGGGTGATCGCGCAGGCCTTCCACATCGCCTCCACCGGCCGCCCCGGCCCGGTGCTGGTGGACATCGCCAAGGACGCCCTCCAGGCGAGGACCACCTTCTCCTGGCCGCCCACCATGGACCTGCCCGGCTACCGGCCCGTCACCAAGCCGCACGCCAAGCAGATCCGCGAGGCGGCCAAGCTGATCACCTCCGCGAAGCGGCCGGTCCTCTACGTCGGCGGCGGGGTCATCAAGGCCCGCGCCACGGCCGAGCTGAAGGTCCTCGCGGAACTCACCGGAGCTCCCGTCACCACCACCCTGATGGGACTCGGCGCATTCCCCGACAGCCACCCGCTGCACGTGGGAATGCCGGGCATGCACGGTTCGGTCACCGCCGTCACCGCGCTGCAGAAGGCCGACCTGATCGTCGCCCTCGGAGCCCGCTTCGACGACCGCGTCACCGGCAAGCTGGACAGCTTCGCCCCGTACGCCAGGATCGTGCACGCCGACATCGACCCGGCCGAGATCGGCAAGAACCGCGCCGCCGACGTGCCGATCGTCGGTGACGCCCGCGAGGTCCTCGCCGACCTCGTCCAGGCCGTCCAGAAGGAGCACGCCGACGGCCACTGGGGCGAGGCCGCCAGGTCGAAGTACGCGGCCTGGTGGAAGGACCTGAGCCGCTGGCGCGACACCTACCCGCTGGGCTACGACCAGCCCGAGGACGGTTCGCTCTCCCCGCAGCAGGTCATCGAGCGCATCGGACAGCTGGCACCCGAGGACACGATCTTCGCCGCGGGCGTCGGCCAGCACCAGATGTGGGCCGCGCACTTCATCCAGTACGAGAAGCCCGCCACCTGGCTGAACTCCGGCGGCGCCGGAACCATGGGCTACGCCGTCCCGGCGGCCATGGGTGCCAAGGCCGGACAGCCCGGCCGGGCCGTCTGGGCGATCGACGGCGACGGCTGCTTCCAGATGACCAACCAGGAACTCACCACCTGCGCCCTGAACAACATCCCGATCAAGGTCGCCGTGATCAACAACGGCGCTCTCGGGATGGTCCGCCAGTGGCAGACCCTGTTCTACAACCAGCGGTACTCCAACACCGTGCTGGGCTCCGGCCCCGTCGAGGCGGACAACGCCCCCGCCGCTCTGAACAGCGGCTCCGCCGTGGGACCGGCCACACAGCGGAGCGCCGGCACCCGCGTCCCCGACTTCGTCAAGCTGTCGGAGGCCATGGGCTGCCACGCGATCCGCTGCGAGGACCCGGCGGACCTCGACAAGGTCATCGAGGAGGCGAACTCGATCAACGACCGCCCGGTCGTCATCGACTTCATCGTCCACCAGGACGCCATGGTGTGGCCGATGGTCGCCGCCGGCACCTCCAACGACGAGATCCTGGCCGCCCGCGACGTCCGCCCCGACTTCGGCGACAACGAAGACGACTGAGCGAGAGAGACCCAAGAGATCATGTCCAAGCACACGCTCTCCGTCCTGGTGGAGAACACCCCCGGCATCCTGGCCCGGATCGCCGCGCTGTTCTCCCGCCGCGGCTTCAACATCGACTCGCTCGCCGTCGGCGTCACCGAGCACCCCGACATCTCCCGCATCACCATCGTGGTGAGCGTCGAGGAGTTCCCGCTGGAACAGGTGACCAAGCAGCTCAACAAGCTCGTCAACGTCCTGAAGATCGTCGAACTCGAACCGGCCCAGGCCGTCCAGCGCGAACTCGTTCTGGTGAAGGTGCGCGCCGACAACGAGACGCGTTCCCAGATCGTCGAGATCGTCCAGCTGTTCCGCGCCAAGACGGTGGACGTCTCCCCGGAGGCCGTCACCATCGAGGCCACCGGCAGCAGCGACAAGCTGTCCGCCATGCTCAAGATGCTGGAACCGTTCGGCATCAAGGAACTGGTCCAGTCCGGGACGATCGCGATCGGACGCGGTGCCCGTTCGATCACCGACCGGTCGCTGCGCGCGCTCGACCGATCGGCGTAAAACGGAACAGGGGCGGTCGGCGACACACCGGCCGCCCGTATTCCGAGACTCCAAGACTTCCCGTCCCCCCACCGTCATACGGTGGGACGCGACACCCGCACACAAGGAGAGAACCCAAAGTGGCCGAGCTGTTCTACGACGCCGACGCCGACCTGTCCATCATCCAGGGCCGCAAGGTCGCGGTCATCGGTTACGGCAGCCAGGGCCACGCCCACGCCCTGTCGCTCCGTGACTCGGGTGTCGACGTCCGTGTCGGTCTGCACGAGGGCTCCACGTCCAAGGCCAAGGCCGAGGAGCAGGGCCTGCGCGTGGTGACCCCGTCCGAGGCCGCCGCCGAGGCCGACGTCATCATGATCCTCGTCCCGGACCCGATCCAGGCCCAGGTCTACGAGGAGCACATCAAGGACAACCTGAAGGACGGCGACGCCCTGTTCTTCGGTCACGGTCTGAACATCCGCTACGGCTTCATCAAGCCGCCGGCCGGCGTGGACGTCTGCATGGTCGCCCCCAAGGGCCCGGGCCACCTGGTGCGCCGCCAGTACGAGGAGGGCCGCGGCGTCCCCTGCATCGCGGCCGTCGAGCAGGACGCCACGGGCAACGCCTTCGCGCTGGCCCTGTCGTACGCCAAGGGCATCGGCGGCACCCGCGCCGGCGTCATCAAGACCACCTTCACCGAGGAGACCGAGACCGACCTCTTCGGTGAGCAGGCCGTCCTGTGCGGTGGCACCGCGGCGCTGGTCAAGGCGGGCTTCGAGACGCTGACCGAGGCGGGCTACCAGCCGGAGATCGCCTACTTCGAGTGCCTGCACGAGCTGAAGCTGATCGTCGACCTCATGTACGAGGGCGGCCTGGAGAAGATGCGCTGGTCGATCTCCGAGACCGCCGAGTGGGGCGACTACGTCACCGGCCCGCGGATCATCACCGACGCCACCAAGGCCGAGATGAAGAAGGTCCTCGCCGAGATCCAGGACGGTTCCTTCGCCCAGCAGTGGATGGACGAGTACCACGGCGGTCTGAAGAAGTACAACGAGTACAAGAAGCAGGACTCCGAGCACCTCCTGGAGACCACCGGCAAGGAGCTGCGCAAGCTCATGAGCTGGGTCAACGAAGACGCGTGAGCCGAGCCCTCCGCGACGGCGCCGGGCCCGGGCCGGCCCCGGCCCGCCGGGGCCGTCGCGGAGGCTCTGCCCCGTATCTCCAATGCCACAGGGGCTGGATTCTTCGTTGGCGGGCCTGCCCGGCCACTTCCGGATGATCCTTCCGCAGTGACGCAGGACGGCGCCCCGGCGCCACTACACTGCTGAGACATACGCGTCAGGCCCACAGCGTCGTGCGTCTTCCACGCGGCTAAGCGACACCGAGGAATGCAGGCCACCCCGGCGCCGCTCCCCTCCACCGCATGCGGCCGTCGGGACGGCCGTCCTCCCTCGTGGCGCCACCCGTGCACGGGTGGCGGCACCCATGGACATGTGAGGACTCACGTGAGCTCGAAACCCGTCGTACTCATCGCCGAAGAACTGTCGCCCGCGACCGTGGACGCGCTCGGCCCGGACTTCGAGATCCGCCACTGCAACGGCGCGGACCGGGCGGAACTCCTGCCCGCCATCGCCGACGTGGACGCGATCCTGATCCGCTCCGCCACCAAGGTCGACGCCGAGGCCATCGCCGCCGCGAAGAAGCTCAGGGTCGTCGCGCGGGCCGGGGTCGGCCTGGACAACGTCGACGTCTCCGCCGCCACCAAGGCGGGCGTGATGGTGGTCAACGCCCCCACCTCGAACATCGTGACCGCCGCGGAACTCGCCTGCGGTCTGATCGTCGCCACCGCGCGCAACATCCCGCAGGCCAACGCCGCGCTGAAGAACCACGAGTGGAAGCGCAGCAAGTACACGGGCGTCGAGCTCGCCGAGAAGACCCTCGGCGTCGTGGGCCTGGGGCGGATCGGCGCCCTCGTCGCGCAGCGCATGTCCGCCTTCGGCATGAAGATCGTCGCCTACGACCCCTATGTGCAGCCCGCGCGGGCCGCGCAGATGGGTGTGAAGGTGCTGTCGCTGGACGAGCTGCTCGAGGTCTCCGACTTCATCACCGTCCACCTGCCCAAGACCCCCGAGACGCTCGGCCTGATCGGCGAGGAGGCGCTGCGCAAGGTCAAGCCGAGCGTGCGCGTCATCAACGCCGCGCGCGGCGGCATCGTCGACGAGGAGGCGCTGTACTCGGCGCTCAAGGAGGGCCGCGTCGCCGGCGCCGGTCTCGACGTGTACGCCAAGGAGCCGTGCACCGACTCCCCGCTGTTCGAGTTCGACCAGGTCGTCTGCACCCCGCACCTCGGTGCCTCCACCGACGAGGCCCAGGAGAAGGCCGGCATCGCCGTCGCCCGCTCGGTGCGCCTCGCGCTCGCCGGTGAGCTGGTCCCGGACGCGGTGAACGTGCAGGGCGGGGTCATCGCCGAGGACGTCAAGCCGGGCCTGCCGCTCGCCGAGCGCCTCGGCCGGATCTTCACCGCACTCGCCGGCGAGGTCGCGGTCCGTCTCGACGTCGAGGTGTACGGCGAGATCACCCAGCACGACGTGAAGGTGCTGGAGCTCTCCGCGCTCAAGGGCGTCTTCGAGGACGTCGTCGACGAGACGGTCTCCTACGTGAACGCGCCCCTGTTCGCCCAGGAGCGGGGCGTCGAGGTGCGGCTGACCACCAGCTCCGAGTCGGCCGACCACCGCAACGTGGTCACCGTGCGCGGCACCCTCGCCGACGGCGAGGAGATCGCGGTCTCCGGCACGCTGGCCGGTCACAAGAACGTCCAGAAGATCGTCGCGGTCGGCGACTACGACGTGGACCTCGCACTCGCCGACCACATGCTCGTCCTGCGCTACGAGGACCGTCCGGGTGTCGTCGGCACCGTGGGCCGCATCCTGGGCGAGGCGGGCATCAACATCGCCGGCATGCAGGTCGCCCGCGCGACGGTCGGCGGCGAGGCGCTCGCCGTGCTGACGGTCGACGACACGGTCTCCACCGCGGTGCTGGGTGAGGTCTCGGCGGAGATCGGGGCGACGTCGGCCCGATCGGTGAACCTGGTCTGATACCGCTGTTCCCGGGAGCCCCGCTCCCGGGTCCCCGTCCGGACCGGAAGGCGCCGGGCGGCCGAGAACCGTCTCGGCCGCCCGGCGCCTTTCCCATCCTCCCCGCCGGCCGGGCGGTCAGGGCCGCCCCGGCGCGGCTCCCGGTGATCGCAGGCGGTGCGCCTTCAGCGCCATGTGCAGCAGGAGCCGGTCCTCGCCGTCGTCCAGGTCGAGGCCGGTGAGCTGCTCGATGCGGGACAGACGGTAATACAGGGTCTGACGGTGGACGCCCAGCTCGCCGGCCGTGCGGCCGGCCTGGCCCGCGCAGTCGAGATAGGTCTCGGCGGTGCGGGCGAGTTCCCGGTGCGCCGGGGCGAGCAGCGGGCCGACGACGGGGTCGTGGGCGGCCCGTGCGGGCAGTGCGGTCAGGAGCCGGTAGGGGCCGATCGAGGTCCACCGGGCCGCCGGGCCGAACCGGGGCTCGGCCAGGGCGGCGCGGGCCGCCGCCGACGCCTCGCTCCAGGCGACGTCGAGTTCGGCGAGGCCGGCGCGGGGCGCGGCGATCCCGGCGGCCACGGCGGGAGCGGAACGGCCGCCTCGGCCCTCCCGCGCGCCGGCCGCCCCCTCCCGGTGCCCGGCACCGCTCCCGTGCGCCCGTTCCAGGAGCCGGGAGGCGGCCGTGGTCGCCGGGGTCAGCACGTCGGACGCGCGGAGTCGCAGGAGGAGCGCCAGCGACACCTCCGCGGCGCCCCACGGCAGGGTGCACAGCGCCGTCGCGCCCGGCACCGTACGGACCGACGGGGCGTCGTCGGGGTCGGCGGAAGGCCACGGGGCCACACAGACCATGACGTGCGGGCCCTCGGCGCGGCCGCCGAGGGCGGTACGGAGCTCGGCGACCGCCATGTCGCGCCGCCAGTCGCGTTCCGCGCCGAGGACGGCCCGCAGCTCGCGGGTCAGGTCCGCGCCGTGCTGCGCCTCGTCGGCGAGCAGCGCCCCGATCCGGGCCGCCACACCCATGGCCGCGCTCAGCTGCCCCTCGGAGGGCCCCGGGTCGTAGTCCAGCAGCCAGACGTAACCGAGGACGACACCCCGATGGCGTACCGGAAGGCAGATGCGTCCGCGGTGCACCCCCGCCTCCGGGGTGCGCGGGATGCGCACCGGACCGGTCGCGCGGGTGATGCCGAAACCCTCGAACCAGGTGCGGACGGCGGCCGTCGACCGGCGGGTCAGGATCGAGCGGGTGCGCACCGGGTCCAGCGCGGACGGATCGAGATCGCCCTCGCTGTCGTACGCCCCGAACGCGATCAGCTCGAAGTCGCGGTTCTCCAGGGTCGCCGGAGCGCCCAGCAGCTCCGAGATCTCGTCCACCAGCTCCTGGTAGTCGCCCCTGTGTTCCGACGTCACCCCCGCATTGTCCCGCAGAACCACGCGGCCTTCATACAACTGTCTGAGATCGGCGGTACGGATGCGTGACAGCTGTCGATGGCCCACGCTCGAAGGGATCCCTAGGTTTCACGGTGGTTCTCCGTGCCGTACCCGAAACGTCGGGCGACGGCCGTTTCGCAGCTTGTGGAGGTGCCCCGTGCTGGGTCCCGTGATTCTCGCCGCGTCGCGCAGCGACCGGATGCGACGCCTGGTCTCGGCGGCCCCGGTGACCAAGCAGGTCGTCGACCGCTTCATCCCCGGCGAGACCGTCGACGAGGTCCTGCCGATCGTCCGGGAACTCACCGGCAGCGGGCTGGAACTGACCATGGACGTCGTCGGCGAGGACATCACCACTCCCGAGCAGGCCGCCGCCGCACGCGACGCGTACCTGGAGCTGATCGACCGGCTGGGGCCGCTGGGGCTCGGCACCCGCGCCGAGATGTCGGTGAAGCTGTCGATGTTCGGCCAGGCGCTCCCCGGCGGCCACGAACTGGCGCTCGCCAACGTCCGCCCGGTGGTCGAGGCCGCCGCCGCGATCGGCACCACCGTCACCCTCGACGCCGAGGACCACACCACCCTCGACTCGATGTTCGCCATCCACGAGGAGCTGCGGAAGGACTTCCCGCAGACCGGCTGCGTCATCCAGGCCTACCTCTTCCGCACCGAGGCCGACGCGCGCCGGCTCGCCGCCGACGGCAGTCGCGTACGGTTGGTGAAGGGCGCCTACAAGGAGCCCGCCGAGGTCGCCCACCAGCAGAAGCACGAGATCGACAAGGCGTACGTGCGCATCCTGCGGACACTGATGGAGGGCGAGGGCTACCCGATGATCGGGTCCCACGACCCGCGCCTGATCTCCATCACCCAGGAACTCGCCCGCACCGCCGGGCGCAAGCCCGACGAGTACGAGTTCCAGATGCTCTACGGCATCCGCGGCGACGAGCACCTGCGGCTGGCCGCCGAGGGTCACCGCATGCGCGTCTACACGGCCTACGGCACCGACTGGTACGGCTACTTCATGCGCCGTCTGGCGGAGAAGCCGGCGAACCTGCGCTTCTTCCTGCGCTCGATGGTCAGCAAGGGCTGAGCCCGGGCACCACCGCTCACCCCTCACCGCTCAAGTCAAGGAGAGTACGGAACCCATGGACGCTGTGACCCAGGTCCCCACCCCCGTCAACGAGCCGGTGCACGGCTACGCCCCCGGCTCGCCCGAGCGGGCCCGGCTGGAGACCAAGCTCAAGGAGCTGGCCGACAACCCGGTCGACCTGCCCTGCACCATCGGCGGCGAGAAGCGGATGGGCGGCGGCGAGCGCTTCGACGTCGTGCAGCCGCACAACCACAAGGCACGCCTGGGCACCTACGCCAACGCCACCCGGCAGGACGCCCAGGACGCGATCGACGCCGCCCTGGCCGCCGCCCCCGGCTGGCGCGCGATGTCCTTCGACGACCGCGCGGCGATCATCCTGCGCGCCGCCGAACTGCTCTCGGGCCCCTGGCGCGAGACCATCGCCGCCTCCACCATGCTGGGCCAGTCCAAGACCGCCCAGCAGGCCGAGATCGACAGCCCCTGCGAGCTGATCGACTTCTGGCGTTTCAATGTCCACTACGCGCGCGGCATCCTGGCCGAGCAGCCCCCGGCCAACTCGCCGGGCGTGTGGAACCGCATGGACCACCGCCCGCTGGAGGGCTTCGTCTACGCGATCACGCCGTTCAACTTCAGCGCGATCGCCGCCAACCTGCCCACCGCGCCCGCGCTGATGGGCAACGTCGTGGTCTGGAAGCCGTCCCCGACCCAGACCCACGCCGCCGTGCTGCTGATGGAACTGCTGGAGGAGGCCGGACTGCCCAAGGGCGTCATCAACCTCGTCACCGGTGACGGCATCGAGGTCTCCGAGGTCGCGCTCGAGCACCGGGACCTGGCGGGCATCCACTTCACGGGCTCGACCAAGACCTTCCAGCACCTGTGGAAGACGGTCGGCAACAACATCGAGAAGTACCGCACCTACCCGCGGCTGGTCGGTGAGACCGGCGGCAAGGACTTCGTCGTCGCCCATCCCTCGGCCGACCGCGCGATCCTCAAGACGGCGCTGACCCGCGGTGCCTTCGAGTACCAGGGCCAGAAGTGCTCGGCGACCTCCCGCGCGTACATCCCGGCGTCCATCTGGAACTCCGGGTTCAAGGAGGAGTTCGCCGCCGAGGTCGACGGCATCAAGATGGGTGACGTCACCGACCTGTCCAACTTCATCGGCGCCGTCATCGACGAGCGGTCCTTCGCGAAGAACAAGGCCGCGATCGACCGGGCCAAGGAGGACCCGTCCTGCACGATCGTCGCGGGCGGCAGCTACGACGACTCCGTCGGCTACTTCGTCCGTCCGACCGTCGTCGAGTGCGACGACCCGGACAACGAGGTCTTCCGCACCGAGTACTTCGGTCCGTTCCTCGCCGTGCACGTCTACGACGACAGCGCGGCCGACGCCTACGACGAGATGCTGACCCAGATGGAGGCGGTGTCCGACTACGCGCTGACCGGCTCGGTCATCGCGAACGACCGTGCGGCCGCCGCGTACACGATGGAGAAGCTGCGCTACGCGGCCGGCAACTTCTACATCAACGACAAGTCGACCGGTGCCGTCGTCGGCCAGCAGCCCTTCGGCGGCGGTCGCGCCTCCGGCACCAACGACAAGGCCGGCGCCCCGCAGAACCTGATGCGCTGGACCCTGACCCGTGCCATCAAGGAGACGCTGGTCCCGCCGACCGACTACACGTACCCGCACATGGGCTGACGCCCCCCCGGCAGCGGGACCTTCCACCCGCTGCCGCCGCCCACCGCCGGACGGGCCAGGTCGCACGACCTGGCCCGTCCGGCGTTTTCGCAGGTCGCGGCGGTGTGACGCGATCCACCGTCTCAGATAGTAGGAAGTCCGAGTAACTGTGCAGACAGATGCCCCGCGCGCCCTTACTTTTGTAGGAGCCGAACGTCTCGCTCGATCGAGCGAACGGCGGTCGTGAGCCGGGCCCCCGTGCAGGCAATCCCTGCGGCCCCCGCTCCCCGCCCCTCCGGTGACGCGTTCCCCCCACTGCATTCCCGTGGTTCCCGTGGTTTCTGTGGTTCCCGATTCCCGCGGTTCCCGCCGTTCCCGTCGCACCATGCCTGTCGAAGGAGTCGATCCCCATGCCCGAGACCGCTGTCCGCCGCCGCGTCCGCCACGCCTCCCGTACCAGCGAGTCCGACCGCAAGAACGCCGCGGCCGCCCTCCAGCGCGCCCTCGACCGCCGGGACAACGGCGGCTCGACCGGCCACTGAGCCGCTCCGGGCGGTGCCGGCCGAGGGGTTCCCCCACGCGGGTGTCCGCATCCCGGACGGCTCGTGTCAGAGCATGGGACGAGGAGTAGGGTGCCCGCATGTCTCGCAGCATCAATCTCGCAGTGATCCCCGGTGACGGCATCGGCCAGGAGGTCGTGACCGAAGGTCTCAAGGTCCTCTCCGCCGTCCTTCCGCAGGATGTGAAGCTGGAGACCAAGGAGTTCGACTTCGGCGCCCGGCGCTACCACGCCACCGGTGAGACCCTCACCGACGCCGACCTCGACGCGCTGAAGCGGTACGACGCCATCCTGCTCGGGGCCATCGGCGATCCGAGCGTCCCCTCCGGGGTCCTGGAGCGCGGCTTCCTGCTCAAGCTCCGCTTCGCCTTCGACCACCACGTCAACCTGCGGCCGTCGAAGCTCCTGCCCGGTGTGTCCACACCGCTCGCGGGGCAGCCGGAGATCGACTTCGTCGTGGTCCGGGAGGGCACCGAGGGCCCCTACACCGGCAACGGCGGCACCATCCGCAAGGGCACCGAGCACGAGGTCGCCACCGAGGTCTCCGTCAACACGGCCTACGGTGTCGAGCGCGTCGTGCGTGACGCCTTCGCCCGCGCCCAGGCCCGCCCGCGCAAGAAGCTCACGCTGGTCCACAAGAACAACGTGCTGACCTTCGCCGGCCACCTGTGGACGAATGTCTTCCACAAGGTGGCCGCGGAGTTCCCCGAGGTCACCACCGACTACATCCACGTCGACGCCGCGACGATCTACCTGGTCACCGACCCGGCCCGGTTCGACGTCATCGTCACCGACAACCTCTTCGGCGACATCATCACCGACCTCGCCGCGGCCGTCTCCGGCGGCATCGGCGTCGCCGCGAGCGGGAACATCAACCCGTCCGGAGAGTTCCCGTCGATGTTCGAGCCGGTGCACGGTTCGGCCCCGGACATCGCCGGTCAGGGCAAGGCGGACCCGAGCGCCACGGTCCTCTCCGTCGCCCTCCTGCTGCGCCACCTCGGCCACGATGCCGAGGCGACCCGCATCGAGGAGGCCGTCTCCGCCGACCTCGCGGAGCGCGGCGGGCTGCCCGCGCGCAGCACCTCCGAGATCGGCGACGCGCTCGCCGTACGCGTAGCCGGCTGACCGGACGCGCACACTCGACACCACTCGAAGCCGCCGGTCGCAACCGCCCGGCGGCTTCCCCATGTCCCCGCCGGGTGCCACCATCGACCACCACCGGGCCGCGTTCACCCCGTGTTCCCTCCTCCGCCGCCCCCGGGCGATAATCGAACGCGGAGCCGCGGAATGAGGGAATGCTCGGACGTCCTACCACTGGCCACCGGCCGTACGGGCGTGAGCGCGGCCCGTCACTACAACCGGTGAAGGACACCCAACTCATGACGACGCCCACGATCGAGCTCAAGCCCTCCGCCCACCCCCTCTCGGACGCCGAGCGGGAGGCGATCCTGGCCGACCCGGGGTTCGGCCGCCACTTCACCGACCACATGGTGACGATCAAGTGGACCGAGGGCCGCGGCTGGCACGACGGACAGCTCGTCCCCTACGCGCCGATCCCCCTCGACCCGGCGACCCACGTCCTGCACTACGCGCAGGAGATCTTCGAGGGTCTGAAGGCCTACCGCAGGCCCGACGGGTCCGTCGCCACCTTCCGCCCGGAGAAGAACGCCGAACGTTTCCAGCGCTCCGCCCGCCGCCTCGCGATGCCCGAACTGCCGGTCGAGACGTTCATCGAGGCGTGCGACGCGCTGGTCGGGCAGGACAAGGCATGGGTGCCGGCGCACGGTGGTGAGGAATCCCTCTACCTGCGCCCCTTCATGATCGCCACCGAGGTCGGGCTGGGCGTCAAGCCCGCCAACGAGTACCTGTTCCTGGTGATCGCCTCCCCGGCCGGCGCCTACTTCCCCGGCGGCGTGAAGCCGGTCTCCATCTGGGTCTCCGAGGACCGCGTCCGCGCCGTCCCCGGCGGCATGGGCGACGCGAAGACCGGCGGCAACTACGCCGCCTCGCTGCTCGCCCAGGCCGAGGCCGCGGCCAAGGGCTGCGACCAGGTCTGCTACCTCGACGCCGTGGAGCACACCTGGGTCGAGGAGCTCGGCGGCATGAACCTGTACTTCGTGTACGGCGACAAGATCGTCACACCGGCCCTCACCGGCTCCATCCTGGAGGGCGTCACCCGTGACTCCCTGCTGAGCGTCGCCCGCGACCTCGGCTACGAGGCCGTCGAGGAGCGGGTCTCGGTCGACCAGTGGCAGCGCGACTCCGAGAACGGCACCCTCACCGAGGTGTTCGCCTGCGGCACCGCGGCCGTCATCACGCCCGTCGGCACCGTCAAGCGGGCCGGCGGCGAGTGGCGGCAGAGCGGCGGCGAGCCCGGCGAGGTCACCCTGCGCCTGCGGCAGGCCCTGCTCGACATCCAGCGCGGCACGGCCGAGGACAAGCAGGGCTGGATGCACCCCCTGGGCTGACTCCCGTCCGCCCCGCCGGGGCCGCCCGGACCCCACCGTCCGCGGCGGCCCGTCCGGGCGACGCGGGGTGGGCACCCAGCGCCCGCATCCTGAGACGGACGGTGATCGCGGGGCCGGTCTGTGCCACACTGCCCCCGTGCTCTCGTTCGCCACGATTATTGGCAGCAGGCGCGCCGGTCCGCAGTGACCGTCCGTACGACAACGTACGGGCGGACATCGTCGTCCTCGACCCGCGCGCAGACCTCTCGCACCCGCGAGGGGTTTTTCTGTTTCCTGGCCCACCAGAAGCCGGGGAACCGGCGCGAGGGACCATGGGGGGACGGTGGAACCGGTCATTCCGGTAGACCGAGATCCAACATCAGGAGCCTTGAGACCATGACCGCAACCAGCGAGCCCGACGACTCGTTCCACGTCTTCGACACCACCCTGCGCGACGGCGCCCAGCGCGAGGGCATCAACCTCACGGTCGCCGACAAGCTGGCCATCGCGCGGCACCTGGACGACTTCGGTGTGGGCTTCATCGAGGGCGGCTGGCCGGGCGCGAACCCGAGGGACACCGAGTTCTTCGCCCGTGCCCAGCAGGAGATCGAGTTCCGGAACGCCCAGTTGGTCGCCTTCGGCGCCACCCGCCGCGCCGGCACCACCGCCGCCGAGGACCCGCAGGTCCGGGCGCTGCTCGCCTCCGGCGCGCAGGTGATCACACTGGTCGCCAAGTCCCACGACCGCCATGTCGAGCTCGCCCTGCGCACCACCCTGGACGAGAACCTGGAGATGGTCCGCGACACCGTCGCCTTCCTCAGGGCCGAGGGCCGCCGGGTGTTCGTCGACTGCGAGCACTTCTTCGACGGCTACCGAGCCAACCCCGAGTACGCCAAGTCGGTCGTCCGCACGGCCTCGCAGGCCGGCGCCGACGTCGTCGTGCTGTGTGACACCAACGGCGGCATGCTTCCCGCCCAGATCCAGGCCGTGGTCTCGACGGTGCTCGCCGACACCGGCGCCCGGCTCGGCATCCACGCCCAGGACGACACCGGGTGCGCGGTCGCCAACACCCTCGCCGCGGTCGACGCGGGCGCCACCCACGTCCAGTGCACGGCCAACGGCTACGGCGAGCGGGTCGGCAACTCCAACCTGTTCCCGGTGGTGGCGGCGCTGGAGCTCAAGTACGGCAAGAAGGTCCTGCCCGAGGGACGGCTCCGGGAGATGACGCGCATCTCGCACGCCATCGCCGAGGTCGTCAACCTCACCCCCTCCACCCACCAGCCCTACGTGGGCGTCTCCGCCTTCGCCCACAAGGCCGGCCTGCACGCCTCCGCCATCAAGGTCGACCCGGACCTGTACCAGCACATCGACCCCGAGCGGGTCGGCAACACCATGCGGATGCTGGTGTCCGACATGGCCGGGCGCGCCTCCATCGAGCTCAAGGGCAAGGAACTCGGCGTCGACCTGGGAGACGACCGCGAACTGGTCGGCCGGGTCGTGGAGCGGGTGAAGGAACGCGAGCTCAAGGGCTACACCTACGAGGCCGCCGACGCCAGCTTCGAACTGCTGCTGCGCGCGGAGGCCGAGGGCCGGCAGCTGAAGTACTTCGAGGTCGAGTCCTGGCGCGCGATCGTCGAGGACCGCCCCGACGGCACCCACGCCAACGAGGCCACGGTGAAACTGTGGGCCAAGGGCGAGCGCATCGTCGCCACGGCGGAGGGCAACGGCCCGGTCAACGCCCTGGACCGGGCCCTGCGCGTCGCCCTGGAGCGGATCTACCCGCAGCTCGCCAAGCTGGAACTGGTCGACTACAAGGTCCGCATCCTCGAGGGCAAGCACGGCACGCACTCCACCACCCGGGTCCTGATCTCCACGTCCGACGGCGCGGGGGAGTGGTCGACCCTGGGGGTCGGGGACAACGTCATCGCCGCGTCCTGGCAGGCACTGGAGGACGCGTACACCTACGGCCTGCTGCGGGCCGGGGTCGACCCGGCGGCCTGAGCGGCGGGCCCGGCAGGGACCCCGCGCCGTCGCGGAGGAACCCCTGCCGGGCCCGATGCCCGTTTCCACCCCGGTTCGGGTAGCTTCGAACATATGAAGGACGCGCTGACGCGTACCCTCGTACGCCTGCTGATCGTGCCCGTGGCCGCCGCGCTGGCGGTCCTGCTGGCCGGGGCGCCGGGCGCGCACGCGGCCACCGACCTCTCGACCGTGGCCCAGGCCCTGCGCGAGAGCCCCGTCTACGTCGATCCCGAGGCGAGGGGCATCCTGTCCGAGTCGGACGCCGAGGCCCTCGCGAACAAGATCGAGGACGCGGACAAACCCGTCCTGGTGGCGGTCCTCCCGGCCGGCTACCCCACCGAGAACCTCTTCCGGAACCTGCGTACCGAGACCGGCATCACCGGTCTGTACGGCATCCGGCTCGGCGACGAGTTCGACGCGCGTGCCGACAGCAGCGTGCTGAGCCGCCAGGGCGTGCAGAACCTGGTCACGGCCACGCAGGACGCGGGCGACGCCAAGGCCCAGCTGAACGACTTCGTCGACGACGCGCTGCGCAACACCGGCGGGTCGGCGCCGAGTTCCTGGAGCGGCGGGGCCGACGGGGTCTCCGTCGGCGGGCTGATCACCGCCGGCGCCCTGCTGGCCGCCGGCGGCGCGGGCGTGTACGCGGTGTCCCGGCGCAACCGGCGCCGGACCATGGAACACGCTGAGGAGCAGCGGGCCGCGCTGGAGAAGCTGCGGGTGGTGGTCGACGAGGACATCACCGCCTTCGGCGAGGAACTCGACCGGCTCGACTTCCACCCCGGGGAGCCCGGTGCCGACGACGCCATGCGCGCCGACTACGGGCGCGCGCTGGACTCCTACGAGCAGTCCAAGCACCTGATGGACGCGGCCGGCAGGCCGGAGGACGTCCGCGCGGTCACCCAGGCCGTGGAGGACGGCCGCTTCGCGCTGGCTCGGCTCGACGCCCGCCGGGCGGGCCGGCCGCTGCCGGAGCGCAGGCCGCCCTGCTTCTTCGACCCGCGCCACGGCCCCTCGGTCGCCGACGCCCTCTGGCAGCCCCCCGGCGGCACCGAGCGGGAGGTCCCGGTCTGCGCGGCGGACCGGGCCCGCCTGGCCGACGGCCACGAGCCGGTCGTCCGCGAGGTCGACACCGACCTGGGCCGCCGCCCCTACTGGGAGGCGGGCCCGGCCTACGGCCCCTGGGCGGGCGGCTACTTCGGCGGCGGCCTGCTGCCCGGTCTGCTGGTCGGCACGGTGCTCGGCGGCATGATGGCGGGCCCCTCCTACGCGGCCGACTACGGCTCCGGCTACGGAGACTTCGGCGGCTACACGGGCGGAGACGTCTCCGGCGCCGACTTCGACAGCGGGGACTTCGGCGGCGGCTTCGGCGGAGGGGACTTCGGGGGCGGCGGCTTCGGCGGCGGGGACTTCGGCGGAGGGTTCTGAACGCCGGACCGGGGGAGGGAACCGGAGCGGGTTCGCGCCCGTGCCCGCCCCGGGGTCAGGTCCGTCCGGACACGCCGAGCGCCCGCCCTCCCGTACGGGGTGGCGGGGGGCGGGCGCGCTCAGGGGGTGGCTGCGGTCGGGGCCGCGCCGTCGGCGGATCAGGCGTTGCGGATCGCCGAGATGTCGAAGTTCAGCTTGATCTTGTCGGAGACCAGGACGCCGCCCGTCTCCAGCGCCGCGTTCCAGGTCAGGCCCCACTCGGAGCGCAGGATCTCGGCCTTGCCCTCGAAGCCGATGCGCTGGTTGCCGAACGGGTCGGTGGCGGCGCCGTTGAACTCCAGGTCGATGGTGAGCGGCTTGGTGGTGCCGAGGATCGTCAGGTCACCGGTGATGCGGTAGTCGTCCCCGCCGAGGGCCTCGGCCTTGGTGGAGCGGAACGTCATCTTCGGGAACTCGTCGGTCTTGAAGAAGTCCGAGCTCTTCAGGTGACCGTCACGGTCGGCGTTGCCGGTCTCGATGCTCTCCATCACCACGTCGAGGGTGGCGGTGGAGTTGGACGGGTCGGAGCCGTCCAGGTGCAGGGTGCCGGTGAAGTCCTGGAAGCTGCCCTTGACGTTGGTGACCATCGCGTGCCGGGCGACGAAGCCGAGCGTGGTGTGCGCGGGGTCGATCGTGTAGTCGCCGGTCAGGGCGGCCAGCTCGGGGTTCACGGCGGCCGGGGCGGTCGCGGTGGTGGTCTGGTTGCTCTTGCGGCTGAAGATGCCCATGGTGTGTTCCTCCTGGGGACGGGGACCGGATGATCCCGTTGAATATTCAATCACTTTCAACGAGACCCACTGTAGACACATTCCCTTTAAAGTTCAACATCTTTCGGAGGTGTTCTCGAAGGTGCCGGGAACGGGTCCCCTCCGGCCTCGTCCTTCATGCTCCGTACTCGCATGCCCCGTGTCCGTATGTCCCGTGCCCGTCCGGGCTCCCCGGGCCGCTGCTCTCTGCGGGGCGGGTCGACCCGAACGGGTGAACCCGGGAGAACATCCGGGAACGCCCCATTTTTATGGAAACCCTACAAGCTCCAGGCCCTCCAGGCAGTCGGAACGCCTGCATGTTGCCCCGGTTCTGTTCGGTGGTACCAGGAAAACGCCCCGGAGACTGTGAGGAGTCGACGGCCCGCATTCCCGGGTGGGCTTCGTAAGGTCACTACATGACCGTTTTGGATGAGGCGTCGGGTGAGCCGGCCGACGCGCGCGGACGCGTGGCCGAACTGCACGAGATTCGCGCACAGGCCCTGGCCGGCCCGAGCGAGAAGGCCACCCAGGCGCAGCACGCCAAGGGCAAGCTGACCGCGCGGGAGCGCATCGAACTGCTGCTTGACCCGGGCTCCTTCCGCGAGGTCGAGCAGCTGCGTCGGCACCGGGCGACCGGCTTCGGCCTGGAGACCAAGAAGCCGTACTCCGACGGTGTGATCACCGGCTGGGGCACGGTGGAGGACCGTACGGTCTTCGTCTACGCCCATGACTTCCGGATCTTCGGCGGTGCGCTGGGCGAGGCCCATGCCACCAAGATCCACAAGATCATGGACATGGCCATCGCGGCGGGTGCGCCACTGGTCTCCCTCAACGACGGCGCGGGCGCCCGTATCCAGGAGGGCGTCTCGGCGCTCGCCGGCTACGGAGGCATCTTCCAGCGCAACACCAAGGCGTCCGGTGTCATCCCGCAGATCAGCGTGATGCTCGGCCCGTGTGCGGGCGGCGCCGCCTACAGCCCCGCCCTGACGGACTTCGTGTTCATGGTCCGCGAGACCTCGCAGATGTTCATCACCGGCCCGGACGTGGTCAAGGCCGTCACCGGCGAGGAGATCACCCAGAACGGCCTGGGCGGCGCGGACGTGCACGCCGAGACCAGCGGTGTCAGCCACTTCGCCTACGACGACGAGGAGACGTGCATCGCCGAGGTGCGCTACCTCCTCTCGCTGCTCCCGCAGAACAACCGGGAGAACCCCCCACGGGTCGAGAGCACCGACCCCGCGGAGCGCCGCGGCGAGACCCTGCTGGACCTGGTCCCGGCCGACGGCAACCGCCCCTACGACATGGCCAAGGTCATCGAGGAGATCGTCGACGACGGCGAGTACCTCGAGGTCCACGAGCGCTGGGCGCGCAACATCATCTGCGCGCTGGCCCGGATGGACGGCCAGGTCGTCGGCATCGTCGCCAACCAGCCCCAGACGCTGGCGGGCGTGCTCGACATCGAGGCGTCCGAGAAGGCCGCCCGCTTCGTGCAGATGTGCGACGCCTTCAACATCCCGATCCTCACCTTCCTGGACGTCCCCGGCTTCCTCCCGGGCGTCGACCAGGAGCACGGCGGCATCATCCGCCACGGCGCGAAGCTGCTGTACGCGTACTGCAACGCCACCGTGCCGCGCATCTCGCTGATCCTGCGCAAGGCGTACGGCGGCGCGTACATCGTCATGGACAGCCAGTCCATCGGCGCCGACCTCACCTACGCCTGGCCCACCAACGAGATCGCCGTGATGGGCGCGGAGGGCGCGGCCAACGTCATCTTCCGCCGCCAGATCGCCGAGGCCGAGGACCCGGACGCCATGCGGGCGCGCATGGTCAAGGAGTACAAGTCCGAGCTGATGCACCCCTACTACGCGGCCGAACGCGGTCTGGTCGACGACGTCATCGACCCCGCCGAGACCCGCGAGGTGCTGATCCGGTCCCTGGCGATGCTCCAGAACAAGCACGCCGACCTGCCCTCCCGTAAGCACGGCAACCCGCCGCAGTAACCCGGCGGACCCATCGCGGCAACCCCGCGGACCTCTCTCCCAGGGAGACTGACACCCATGAGCACACCTGACATCCGTGTCGAGAAGGGCCACGCGGAGCCCGAGGAAGTCGCCGCCATCACGGCGATCCTCCTGGCCCGTGCGGCCACCCGCCCCGCCTCCGACGCCCGGACCCACCGGGGCCGCGCCAAGGCCGGCTGGCGCCGCCTCGAACGCGAGCCGGGTTTCCGCGCCCCGCACAGCTGGCGCTGACCTCACACGCGAAGGGGCCCCTCCTTGTCCTTGTGACAAGGAGGGGCCCCTTCGCGTGGCACCGCCGGGGCGACCACCCGCGCCCCGGCACACAACAGCCCCCGGCAGCCCGACGGCCGCAGGGGGCAGTGCGCAACCGGCGCGGAGGACTACCGCAGCCGTGCCATCAGCGCGTGCTCGACCAGGGTGATCAGCGCGCTCTTGGCGTCCGAGCGGTGCCGGGCGTCGGTGGTGATGATCGGGGCGTCGGGCCCGATCTGCAGCGCCTCCCGCACCTCGTCCGGGTTGTACGGCTGCTGGCCGTCGAAGCCGTTCAGCGCGATGACGAACGGCAGGCCGCTGTTCTCGAAGTAGTCGACCGCGGGGAAGCAGTCGGCGAGCCTCCGCGTGTCGACCAGGACGATGGCGCCGATGGCGCCGCGGACCAGGTCGTCCCACATGAACCAGAAGCGGTCCTGGCCGGGCGTACCGAAGAGGTACAGGATCAGGTCCTGGTCCAGGGTGATACGGCCGAAGTCCATGGCCACCGTGGTGGTGGTCTTGTCCCCGGTGTGGGTCAGGTCGTCGATACCCGCCGAGGCGGACGTCATGACGGCCTCGGTGCGCAGGGGATTGATCTCCGAGACAGCGCCGACGAACGTGGTCTTGCCCACGCCGAAACCGCCCGCCACCACGATCTTCGCGGAAGTGGTGGAGCGGGAAGGACCGCCGCTAGAGCTTGCGAAGTCCACTGAGCACCCTTTCGAGCAGTGTCACGTCTGGCTGGCCGCCGGCGCTCTCGTCGCCGCCGGGCTGATGGATGGCGACCAGTCCTGCCTCCGCCAAGTCGGCGACGAGAATCCTGGCCACACCGAGAGGGATGGTCAGCAGGGCCGAGATCTCGGCCACCGACTTGATCTCCCGGCAGAGGTGGCAGATCCGCTGATGCTCGGGCAACTGACCCTGCATCTGGTGCGGCTGCGCGGTGGTGTGCACCAGCGCCTCGATGGCGAGCTGGTACCGCGGCCTGGTGCGGCCGCCCGTCATCGCGTACGGGCGCACCAGGGGATTGTTCGACGCCCCGGCGGGCGTCGGTTCGGGGGCACGGCGCTGCGGCTGCACGGGCTGGGTGCGCGGCTGCTCGTACGGCGAAGGGCCGGGGCCCTGCGGCGGGTACGGCTGCCGGTGGTCCGGTGGGGAGGAGTAGCCGTACCGGTTCTGGGAACCGTCGTGACCCTGTGCGGGGTCGTACGACCAGTTGCCCGAAGACGATCCGTCCGGTGGTGTTACCACTTTCTCCTCCTCCGACTGTGCCTGGCACCCATCGTGTGGTAGCCGCGCCCCGAAACCTTATGGCCACGGGACGCCGAACCGCACCGTCCCTTCGTCAGTTGAGCAGGCTTCCCTGGAGCTCCGCACGAAGGTCCGGAGTCAGGACCGTACCGGCTCGGTCGACCAGAAGGGCCATCTCGTACCCGATCAGACCGATGTCCGCATCGGGATGTGCGAGAACCGCGAGGGAGGAACCGTCGGAAATGGACATGATGAACAGGAATCCCCGCTCCATCTCCACAACCGTCTGGTTCACGCTGCCGCCCTCGAAGATCCGGGAGGCGCCTGCCGTCAGCGACGTCAGCCCGGAGGCCACGGCCGCGAGCTGGTCCGCTCGGTCGCGGGGGAATCCTTCGGACATCGCCAGAAGGAGGCCGTCGGCGGAGACCACCACCGTGTGGGACACCCCCGGGGTGTTGTCCACGAAGTTGGTGATCAACCAGTTCAGGTTCTGTGCCGCCTGGCTCATCGGGCTCACACTAACGCTCCTGGTTGTAGGTGCTGTCAGGACCACTGCGGTGATTCCCAGTGGCCTGGCCGTTCGTTTCACTGCCTGCGTCGCGGCCTCGCTGGACGCCGCGCCGCAGGTTGCTCAGCCTGCCCCGGATGTCCTCCGGGGCGCGGGAGACCTGGGGGCCTCCCTGTGGGGTGGTCTCGGCGGCGCCCTCGACCAGGTTGGCCTTGGGGACCCGCCGCGGCAGACCGGATGAGGTCACCCCGCCCGCCTTGGGCTTCCGCAGCGAGGAAGCCTGCTGCCAGCGCTCGTCGTTCGCCGAACGCCAGTTGTCGCCCTCGCCCTGCGGAGCCGGAGCCGGTGCCGCAGCGGAAGCCGGTGCCGGGACCGTCGGCTCCTGGTTCGCCCGCCGTGCTCCGCCGGTGCCGCTCGCGGTGGACCCGCGGCGCGGAAGTCCGGCGTCGGTGAGCTCGTGGGGGGCGGAGGGGGTCGGTCCCGGACGGTTGAAGCCTACGCTGTCCTGCGCGCCCGCGTCAGCGGCCGGAGCGGGCTCCGGTGCCGGGGCGGCCGCGGGGTACTGCGCCGGGTAGCCGTTCCGGTAGCCGTCCTGCTGCGGCCAGTCGTCCTGGGCCGGCTGGGCGTAGGAGGGGTCCGGGTAGCCGCCGTTCGACGAGAAGCCGTCTTCCTGCGGCAGCCCGCCGTTCGGCTGGTAGTACGACTCGTCGTACGCCGGCTGCTGCTGTCCCTCGTACGCGGACTGCTGCCCGTCGCCGTACGCCTGCTGGTCGTATCCGGCGGGCTGCGGCTGGTCCGGGTAACCGGCCGGAGTGCCGTCGAAGTTCTGGCCGTCGCCGCCGTAGCCCTGACCGTCGCCGTAGCCCTGCGGGGCGGCGAACTCGTCGGCGCCGGGCTGCTGTTCCGGTCCGGGCAGCGCGGGCTGCGGGCTCTGCGGGTCCAGGGCCGCCCGCCGCTCCTCGCGCATCCGGGAACGGCCGACCGGGTCCAGGCCGCGGATGTCGTCCGGGACCTCGTAGCGGCTGTCGTCGAAGCCCAGCTCCGCAGCGGTGCGCATCGGCTGCTGCTGCTGGTTGAAGTCCTCACCCGGGTAGTTCTGCTCCGGGATGATCTGGGAGACGGTGAACTCGTCCGGGCCGGTCTGTGCCTCGCCGCCGCCACCGTGGGTGATCGCGTCCGGCAGCATGACCAGCGAGGTCGTACCGGCCTGCTCGCCCGAGGGGCGCAGCTGGACGCGGATGCCGTGCCGGTCGGACAGCCGGCCGACCACGAACAGGCCCATGCGCTGCGAGATCGCGGCGTCCACGGTCGGCGGGTTGGCCAGCTTGTGGTTGATGTCCGCGAAGTCCTCGGCGGTCAGGCCGATGCCCTTGTCGTGGATCTCGATCATCACGCGGCCGTCGGGGAGACGGGTCGCGGTGACACGGACCTTGGTCTGCGGGGAGGAGAACGTGGTGGCGTTCTCCAGCAGTTCGGCCAGCAGGTGCACGAGGTCGGTCACCGCGCGGCCGTGGATCTCGGCCTCGGGGACACCCGACAGCTCGACACGCTCGTACTGCTCCACCTCGGAGGAGGCGGCGCGGATCACGTCGACCAGCGGCACCGGCTGGTCCCAGCGGCGGCCGGGCTCCTCGCCGGCGAGGACGAGGAGGTTCTCGCCGTTGCGGCGCATACGGGTGGCCAGGTGGTCCAGCTTGAAGAGGTTCTCCAGCTGGTCCGGGTCGGCCTCGTTGTTCTCCAGGCCGGTCAGCAGGGTCAGCTGACCCTCGATCAGCGACTGGTTGCGGCGCGAGAGGTTGGTGAAGATCGCGTTGATGTTGCCCCGCAGCAGTGCCTGCTCGGAGGCGAGCCGCACGGCCTCCCGGTGGACCTGGTCGAAGGCGCGGGCGACTTCGCCGATCTCGTCCGTGGAGGTGATCGGGATCGGGGCGACCCGGGTGTCGACCCGGCCGGGGTCGGTGCGGGAGAGCTGGTCGACCAGCGTGGGCAGCCGCTGCTCGGCGATGCCGAAGGCGGCGTGGCGCAGCTTGCGCATGGAGCGGCTCATCTGGCGGGCCACCATGCCGGCCAGGACGAACGCGGCGAGCAGGGCGATCACGACGGCGCTGCCGGTGACGAAGGCGTCGCGCTGCGCGTCGCCGGCGATGGTGGCGGCCTCGTCCACCGCGGCGTCGGCGAGGTCCGACTCGATCTGGCGGTAGCCGTCGAACTTGAGGGTGTTGACCGCCCACCAGTTCTCGACGGTGATGCCGCGGCCGGCTATCTCGGCGCGGGCGGCCGGGTCGGTGGAGCCGATGCGCGCGACCTCGGAGACCATCGTGCGCGGGTCGGAGGGCGGCGGGACGTAGTCCGGGTCCTGGGCCGCCGCCTCCTTGGCCTGCTCCGCCCCGTCGGCCTTGATCTCCTGCTCGAGCTGGTCCAGCTTGCTCACGTCGGCCGCGGTGCCGCCGCCGATGTACTCCTGGACGGCGATGCCCTCGAGGTAGGCGTAGGAGGAGAGTGCGACGCGCTGGCTGGCGAGCTGGCTGTCGGTGGGGCCGGGCTTCACCAGCAGGTGCGTGCCGATGGACCGCTGCAGCGACACCGCCGCCTTGGTCAGCGAGATCGCGTAGACGGTACGGCCGTAGCTGGTGATGTTGCCGGTGCCCAGACCGAGTTCGTTGGCGAACTGCATCAGAGGGTTGGCCACCTCGACGTAGCCCTCTTCGGTCTCCACGCCCTTGAGCTTGGAGGTGTACGCGGCCTCGCGCAGCGCGGTGAGCTTGGGCTCGGACTCGCGCAGCAGGTCCAGACGGCGCTGCAGGCCCGGCTTGGCCGGCACGTTCTGCGCGGCCGCGTCGAACGCGTCGGCCGCCTCGTCCGTGGCGGCACGGGCCTTGACGACGGCCGGGTCGTCCTGGCCCTTGCCCTGCAGCAGCGGGGCCGCGGTGCTGTCCCGTTCCTGGTAGAGGGCGTTGGCGTAGGTGAGGGAGGCCTGCACCAGACGCGCGGTGTTCTCCGCGTCCTCGGCCTCCTGCCAGGTGTCGATCGAGCCCTTCACCTGGAAGCCGCCCATGACCAGGCCGACCAGCACGGGGACGAGCAGGATCGCGTTCAGCCTGGTCGCCACCCGCCAGTTGCGCGGGGAGAAGCGACCGCCGCTCGGGGTGGGCGGGGCTGTCGGTTCCGCGTCGTGCCCGGGGGTGGGCGCCGCTGTGCGCGGCGGCGGGGTGAAGTTGCCCCGGGCCGATGGCTCGGGACTGCTCGTGCTTCGCCTCACTCGACCAACAACCTCTCGGCGGTCGGCACCAACGTTGTGCCGCAGTGTCTCAGAGCCCGGCATGCCAACGACTACTGAGTGTGTCTTTGACCAATGGGCAGTCCAGGCATTCCAGCATGCCGACCAGTGCTCTTCCAAACAGCGGACGGAGAGGTTCCGGCGTGATGTGAACCGCAGATAAAACGGTCAAAGGGGGTGAGCCCCGCCAAAAGGCGGGGCCTTCGTGCGCATAGGGGAACGGTCCGAACGCATCGAGTGTCGGCATGGCGCGATTCCTCTGCCGAAACGTTATGAACGCCGGCGCCGACTGTGTCCTCGGACACGGCCGGCGCCGGCACATCTACAGCAACTGCCTTGTACAGCTATGGCATTGACTACCGCAGCCGTGCCATCAGCGCGTGCTCGACCAGAGTGATCAGCGCGCTCTTGGCGTCCGAACGGTGCCGGGCGTCGGTGGTGATGATCGGGGTGTCGGGCCCGATCTGCAACGCTTCGCGCACTTCCTCCGGCTGGTACGGCTGCTGTCCGTCGAAGCCGTTGAGGGCGACCACGAACGGCAGGCCGCTGTTCTCGAAGTAGTCGACCGCGGGGAAGCAGTCGGCCAGCCGGCGGGTGTCCACCAGCACGACCGCGCCGATGGCGCCGCGGACCAGGTCGTCCCACATGAACCAGAAACGGTCCTGGCCGGGCGTACCGAAGAGGTACAGGATCAGGTCCTGGTCCAGGGTGATACGGCCGAAGTCCATGGCCACCGTGGTGGTGGTCTTGTCCCCGGTGTGGGTCAGGTCGTCGATACCCGCCGAGGCGGACGTCATGACGGCCTCGGTGCGCAGGGGATTGATCTCCGAGACGGCACCGACGAACGTGGTCTTGCCCACGCCGAAACCGCCCGCCACCACGATCTTCGCGGAAGTGGTGGAGCGGCTTTCGGAGACCGCCTCGCCGCTAGAGGTTGCGAAGTCCACTGAGCACCCTTTCGAGCAGTGTCACGTCCGGTGCGCCGGTGTTCTCGTCGCCGCCCGGCTGGTGAACGGCGACGAGACCCGCCTCGGCGAGGTCCGCCACCAGGATCCGGGCCACGCCCAGCGGCATGTTCAAAAGCGCCGACACCTCGGCGACCGACTTCACCTCACGGCACAGATGGCAGATGCGCTGGTGCTCCGGGAGGAGCCCCATGAGCGCTGCCGGATCGGCCGTCGTACTGATCAGTGCCTCGATGGCCAGCTGATAGCGGGGCCTGGTCCGGCCACCGGTCATCGCATACGGACGTACCAGTGGCTGGTCGTCCTCGTCCTCGTACGGCTCCGCATACGGATCATGAGAGGCGGTGGGCGGGGTCATGGGTCCTCCGGACGGGACAGCAAGTCGGTCAGTCAAGCCGTCTGACGGGGCCGGTGGGGGGATTGTGGCGGCCGGACGGTGATGTGGTGAGACGGGTGGTGCCGGGGCCGGTCAGTGGAGCAGACTTCCCTGTAGCTCGGCGCGCAGGTCCGGGGTGAGGACCGCTCCCGCACGGTCGACCAGGAGTGCCATCTCGTAGCCGACGAGGCCGATGTCGCACTCGGGGTGAGCGAGGACGGCCAGCGACGATCCGTCGGAGACGGACATCAGGAAGAGGAAGCCCCGCTCCATCTCGACGACCGTCTGGGCGACCTTGCCGCCTTCGAAGATGCGGGAGGCGCCGGCCGTCAGGGAGGTCAGTCCCGAGGCCACGGCCGCGAGCTGGTCCGCGCGGTCGCGCGGGAAGCCCTCGGAGAGCGCCAGGAGGAGGCCGTCGGCGGACACGACGACGGTGTGGGACACCCCGGGGGTGTTGTCCACGAAGTTGGTGATCAACCAGTTGAGGTTCTGTGCCGCCTGGCTCATCGGGCTCAACTAACGCTCCTGCTGGTGAGTGGGTCGAGGGAAGCTACCGGTCTGGTTGGACCCGGCCTGACGACCCTGTGCGATACCCCGACGGAGATTGGTCAGTCGTCCACGCACGTCGTCGGGCGCGCGCGAGACCTGCGGACCGCTCTGGTGGGTCTGCTCCTGAGCCGTGCCCGGGACGAGGTTCGCCTTGGGCACCCGGCGCGGAAGGCCGGAGGTGGTGACGCCGCCCGCGGCCGGCTTCCGGACGCGTTCGGCCTGCCGGACCAGCTCGTCGTTGGGCGAGCTGCGCCAGGTGGAGGTGACGGCCGGCTGGGGGCCGGTGGGCCCCTGCGGCTGCTGAGGTTGCTGCTGCGGCTGCGACGGCTGCTGCTGTTGCGGCTGCTGGGCCGGAGCGGGGGGATTGCCCTGCTCCTGTTCCCGGGCACCGTGGAACCAGTTGGTCTCCAGGGTGTCGTAGAGGGGGGTGCGCCCGTCACCGGGGCCGGACGCCGGCGGCAGCGCCCAGGCGTCGCTCGGCGCGCGGCCGTTGTGGGGCTGCTGCGGCGCGGGCTGCTGCGGCGCGGGACCGTGGCCCGGCTGCTGCTGCGGAGCCGCGGGACGCCGGTCGCCGAAGTCGGCATCCGTCCTTCCCCGCGGTCCGTTCGGCTGCGGACGCTCGAACTGGCCGGTGGAGGCCGGGTCCGCGAGGTTCGGGCGCTCCGGAAGGGCGTGCCGCGCGGGAGCGCCGCCGTTCTGCTCCGGAGCCGGGTACCGGTCGGCGGAGCCGCTGCCGTAGCCCTGCTGCGGAGCGGCGAACTGGCCGGTGTCGGACGGGTTCTGCCCGTTGTACTGGTTCGGGGGCGTGCCGTAGACGTCGCCGCGGGCGAACTGGGCGCTGTTCGCGTCGGGCCGGGCGTACTGGCCGGTGTTCTGCGGAACTCCGGGGCCGGGGGCGCCGTAGCCGGTGGGCGAGCCGGGGTTCTGCCGGTCGTCGAAGCGGGGCATCTCGGCCGTCGCGTCGGGAGCCTGGTGGTTGTCGAACCGCGGCATGGGGCTGGTGCGGGAGACGTCCGGCTCCTCGTGGCCGCGCGGGGCGTCCAGCGGGGCCCGGGGCGCCGGCGGCTGGGCGTTCTCGTCGCTCCAGCTGGGCACCCGCGGCTGCTGCTGGTCGCCGCCGGGCAGCTCGGCGCGCGGACCACCGCGCGGCGGCAGCTGCGGACGACGGCCGCGCTCGGCGTTGCCGTTGCCCCGCTGCGGCGGCACGGAGCCCCGGCCGCCGAACAGGTCCTGGCCCTGCGCTCCGCCCTGGCCCGGGGCCTGCATCCCCTGCGGGGCGCCCGGAGCCTGACCGCCGTAGCCGGCACCCGCGGGGGCCGGACGGCCCTGGCCCTGCGCGGAGGGAGAGCCGCCCTGTTCGAACAGCGATGGCCCCGAAGACCTGCCCGGCTGACCCTGCGGGCCACGTGCCCCGCCCGGGGCGCCCGGCCGGCCCTGGCCGTCCCGTCCGGGCAGCGCGGCCCGCGGACCCTGGCCGGCGGCGAGCCTGCCGCCACCGGGCGCACCGCCACCGAGGGCACCGGCGCCGGACTGACCGCCACCGGCGGACCGCCGTGCCGCCGCGGCACCGGCCGCGGCCTGGGCGGCGGCGGGACCGCCGACACCCGGCTGACCGGGCTTGCCCTGGGGCTTCTTGCCGCCCTGGGCGACGTCGACGGGCAGCATGACCAGCGCGGTGGTGCCACCGGAGTCGGACGGGCGCAGCTGGATGCGGATGCCGTGCCGCTGCGACAGCCGGCCGACCACGAACAGACCCATGCGGCGGGAGACGGAGACGTCCACGGTGGGCGGCGAGGCGAGCCGCTCGTTGATCGCCGCCAGGTCCTCCGGCGACAGACCGATACCGGTGTCGTGGATCTCGATCAGCACCCGGCCGTCGGGCAGCGCGTGACCGGTGACCTTGACCTTGGTCTGCGGGGAGGAGAACGAGGTCGCGTTCTCCAGCAGCTCGGCCAGCAGGTGCACGAGGTCGTTGACGACCCGGCCGGCCACTTCGGTGGTCGGCACGGCGGTCAGCTCGATGCGCTCGTACTGCTCCACCTCGGACGCGGCGGCACGGAGCACGTCGACCAGCGGGACCGGGCGGGTCCACCGTCGGCCGGGCTCCTCACCCGCGAGGACGAGGAGGTTCTCACCGTTACGGCGCATGCGGGTGGCGAGGTGGTCGAGCTTGAACAGCGAGGACAGCTGGTCCGGGTCGGCCTCGCGGGACTCCAGTTCGGAGATCAGCGACAGCTGGCGCTGGATCAGACCCTGGGAGCGGCGCGAGAGGTTGGTGAACATCGCGTTGACGTTGCCCCGCAGCAGGGCCTGCTCGGCGGCGAGGCGGACCGCCTCGCGGTGCACGTCGTCGAAGGCCGCGGCCACTCGGCCGATCTCGTCCCGGGAGTGCACACCGACCGACTCCACGGACGTGTCGACGTCCTGCGGGTCGGACTCGGACAGCTGCTTGACCAGCTCGGGCAGGCGTTCCTGGGCGACCTTGGTCGCGGTGTCCTCGAGCCGGCGCAGCGAGCGGATCATGGAGCGGGCCACGACGAAGGCGCCGACCAGCGACACACCGAGCACGAGCAGGATCAGCGCACCGGAGATGATCGCGTCGCGCTCGGTGGCGCTGCGCAGCTCACGGGCCTTCTGTTCCATCTCCTCGAGCAGCGTGTGCTCGACGTTCTTCATCTGCTGGATCTTGGTGGAGCTGTCGTCCAGCCAGTCCCGGTAGGACCGCTTGGCCATCGACTCCAGGCCGTCGGCCGACACCAGGGCGCGGTTCGCGTACTTGTCGGTGGCCTTGATGGTGGCGTTGCCGTCCTCGATGGGCAGCAGCAGCTCGGTGGCCTTGTCCTCGCCGTAGATGCTCTTGAAGCTGCGCAGCTCGGACTTCTGGCTCTCCAGCGCCGACTCGGCGTAGAGCCGGTCGTTCTCGGAGAGTTTGCCGAAGGTGTCGTTGCCGGCGGGCAGCGCCGCCGCGAGGACCGCGCGCTGGATCGACGCGTACTCCTTGGCGGAGGAGAAGGAGGCCAGGGCGCGGGTGCGCTGGATCATCTCGGGGTTGCTGGTCGCCTCGGCCATGTCCTGGGAGAGGTCGATCAGGTTCTCGATCAGACGGTGGTAGCCCTCGACGGTCTGGGTGGAGTTCTCCCCCGACACATAGGCCGTGTTGCGGATCTTCTCGAGGTCGCCCAGGTTGCCGGCGAGCTGGACCAGGTTGTCCCGGATGCCCTTGAGGTCGCCGTCCCGGCTGGCGTTGTTGATCTCCTCGGAGCTGTCGAGGAAGTTCTTCCGCGCGCGGTCGGTCTTCTCACGGTGGCCCTTGACCCCGAAGTCGGTGGCCTTGCCGCCGTGCGCCAGCGGGCCGGCCGACTGGTCGCGCTCCTCCTGGAGCGCGTGGGCCAGTTCGGTGGCCTGCTGGGTGATGTCCGTCAGCAGCTTCATGTTGTCGAGCTGCTGGATGTCGTCCATCGACTGGTTGATACGCAGGCCGCCCAGCGAGGTGGCCGCGACCACCGGGAGCGCGAGCAGCGACACCAGACGGGTGGAGATACGCCAGTTGCGCAGGGCCATGCGCGACCCCGGGCCCTCGGACTCCTTCGGCTGCGGGGACGGAACCGGGGGCGTGTCCGCCAGCCCTCCGGGTGCGGTTCCGGGGCGGCCGGGTCGTTCGCCGTCACCGTTCGCGGCCGGGTTCTGGTTCTGGGCGTGCTGGGGCGAGGAGCCGACGGCCCTGGGGCCAGTCCCGCCGTGCTGCTCCGGCTCAGCCGGAGCGCTGCCATCCCTCTTGAAACGTCCCTGCACTAGCGTCGCAACCTCTGGACCAGGCGCCCCTCCGCGCGAACGGCGGGACACGGTGTCGGCGTGAGTAGGGGCGCCCTGAATACGCCCCCGTGGTGGTCGTGAGTGACCGGCGTGGGTTCCCCCTTGCTCACCGCCACGATGGCGCGTTTGTGCGCCCCCTGTGCGCCGGATCGATAACTGCGGCGGTCCGGGGAATTCCAGCACAGTGCGGGATGCCCCAACAAGGCCCGAGGGTTATGCCGTGACTTACATGACGCCGAGTGTCCGAATCGTCACCCGGCGTGGAGGTCCGCCTCAGGCAAAGGGGGTGAATGGGGTTGATTCGAGGGGGCTCGAGGGGTGCCCCAGTCGCGATGATCAGGAGCGGAATGATCCATTCAGGTGGTCAATGTCCGTTTCGGCGGGATGGCATGCCGGTCCGGTTTGTCTTGTTTGGCTGTCGATTCGTGAGCAAACTCACACGGTGATCGTGGCCCATCGCGGCGATCGGCGGGGAATCAGATGTTTAGCCTGACGCTTTACAGGGATGGCGAAACAGACAACCCGCGTCCGACGGACGGTCCCCGGACCCCGTCGGACGCCCCATGAACAGGACAGGTTCGAGTAAACAGTGAAGACGACGACGATGTTCCACAAGATCGCCAACCCGCGACGCACGACGCTGGCGCACCTCGACGGCGCCGCCGAACTGCAGACGCCGGTCCACCCGGAGCACACCGTCGAACTCCCGGCCCAGACTGCCAACCCACGGCGCACCGTCCTCATGGAGATCCCGGTCGCGGCCACCGCCGCGAACTAGCGCCTTCCCCAGTCCTTCCCGGCACCAGTACCGACCAGTACGCGCGCCGGCCCCGAAACGCTCAAGGCGCTCGGGCCCGGCCGGTCCTGTGCCGGTCCCGCCCTCACAGGCGGCGCCCCCTCTTCCAGGGGGGCGCCGCCTGTCATGCGTGAGGTGTGCGCGCCCTGCCGCGTTAGCCTGGAGCGTCAGACTCCAGCCAGCTCAGTCAAGGTCAAGGGGCCAAGAATCCCGTGCGCATCGCCAGATTCTCCATCGACGGGAACGTCGCCTTCGGCGCGGTCGAGGGCGACCAGCAGGACGAGCTCGTCCTGGACATCATCAAGGGCATCCCGTTCACGGACTTCGAACTCTCCGGCACCAGGGTCCCGGTGAGCAAGGTCAGGCTCCTGCCCCCGGTGCTCCCCAACAAGGTGGTGGCCTTCGGCCGCAACTACGCCGAACACGCGAAGGAGATGGGCAACGAGGTGCCCGACGCCCCGTTCGCCTTCTTCAAGCCCGCCACCTCGGTGATCGGCCCCGGCGACGACATCCAGTACCCCTCCTTCTCCCAGGAGGTGCACCACGAGGCCGAACTGGCCGTGGTGATCGGCAGGATGTGCCGTGAGGTCCCGCGCGACCGGGTCAAGGACGTGATCTTCGGCTACACCTGCGCCAACGACGTCACCGCCCGCGACGTCCAGCGGCGGGAGACGCAGTGGGCGCGGGCCAAGGGCTTCGACACCTCCTGCCCCCTCGGCCCCTGGGTGGAGACGGACCTGGACCTCGCCGCGGCCGGCGACCTCACCGTCCAGCTCACGGTCAACGGCGAGCAGCGCCAACTCGGCCGTACCAGCGAGATGATCCACTCCATCGAGGACCTGATCGTCAACATCTCCGAGGCGATGACGCTGCTCCCCGGCGACGTGATCCTCACGGGCACCCCGGCCGGCGTCGGCCCCCTCAACGTCGGCGACGAGGTCGCCGTCACCATCGAAGGCATCGGCACTCTCACCAACAAGGTTGTCAAGCGTGGCTAGCGCAGCAGGTTCTCCAGTACGCGTCCGTTTCTGTCCGTCGCCCACCGGCAACCCCCATGTGGGCCTGGTCCGCACCGCCCTGTTCAACTGGGCGTTCGCCAAGCACCACCAGGGCACGCTGGTCTTCCGCATCGAGGACACCGACGCGGCCCGCGACTCCGAGGAGTCCTACACCCAGCTCCTCGACTCGATGCGCTGGCTCGGCTTCGACTGGGACGAGGGCCCCGAGATCGGCGGCCCGCACGCGCCCTACCGCCAGTCGCAGCGCATGGACATCTACGCCGACGTCGCCGCCAAGCTCCTCGACGCCGGCCACGCCTACCGCTGCTACTGCTCCCAGGAGGAGCTGGACACCCGCCGCGAGGCCGCCCGCGCCGCCGGCAAGCCCTCCGGCTACGACGGCCACTGCCGCGAGCTCACCGACGCGCAGGTCGAGGAGTACGAGGCCCAGGGCCGCGAGCCGATCGTCCGCTTCCGCATGCCCGACGAGACGATCACCTTCACCGACCTGGTCCGCGGCGAGCTGACCTTCACCCCGGAGAACGTCCCGGACTACGGCATCGTCCGCGCCAACGGCGCCCCGCTGTACACGCTGGTCAACCCGGTCGACGACGCCCTGATGGAGATCACCCACATCCTGCGCGGCGAGGACCTGCTCTCCTCCACCCCGCGCCAGATCGCCCTGTACAAGGCGCTGATCGAACTCGGCATCGCGAAGCAGATTCCGGCCTTCGGCCACCTGCCCTACGTCATGGGCGAGGGCAACAAGAAGCTTTCCAAGCGAGACCCCCAGTCCTCGCTCAACCTCTACCGCGAGCGCGGCTTCCTCCCCGAGGGCCTGCTCAACTACCTCTCCCTGCTGGGCTGGTCGCTCTCCGCCGACCAGGACATCTTCACCATGGACGAGATGGTCGCCGCCTTCGACGTCGCCGACGTGCAGCCGAACCCGGCCCGCTTCGACCTGAAGAAGTGCGAGGCGATCAACGCCGACCACATCCGCCTGCTGGAGGTGAAGGACTTCACCGAGCGCTGCCGCCCCTGGCTGAAGGCGCCTGTGGCCCCCTGGGCCCCGGAGGCCTTCGACGAGGCCAAGTGGCAGGCCATCGCCCCGCACGCGCAGACCCGCCTGAAGGTGCTGTCGGAGATCACCGACAACGTCGACTTCCTGTTCCTCCCGGAGCCGGTCTTCGACGAGGCCTCCTGGAACAAGGCCATGAAGGAAGGCAGCGACGCCCTCCTCCGCACCGCCCGCGAGAAGCTGGAAGCGGCCGACTGGACCTCCCCCGACTCCCTGAAGGAGGCCGTCCTGGCCGCCGGTGAGGCCCACGGCCTCAAGCTCGGCAAGGCCCAGGCCCCGGTCCGCGTCGCCGTCACCGGCCGCACGGTCGGCCTGCCCCTCTTCGAGTCCCTCGAGGTCCTGGGCAAGGAGCAGACCCTGGCCCGTATCGACGCGGCCCTGACGAAGCTCGCTGGGTAGTTCTTCTCGTACACCGGACAGGGGGCAGCAGCCGAATCGGCTGCTGCCCCCTGTTTTTGGCTTCCTGCTCGCGTGTTGAGGTCAGGGCGCTGACGGCAGGCCTTCACCTGCGCCCGCCCCGGGCAGTACGTGACCGTGCCGCGTGCCCGGCTGGCCGGGGATGAGCCTCGGAGGAACGGCGGGGGCCTTGAGGGGACCGAACATCAGGTTCGACGGCTGCTGCGTCCGCCGGTCGGACACGACGATCCCGCCCCGCCACTTCCCCACGGGGTCCTGGTACCGGAACTGCAGCTTCTTCAGCCGCCGCCCGAACTGCTCCCGCAGTGGCTGATAAGCGTCGTCACAGTGCACGTTCCACGTCACGTCGCTCAGGTAGGCGTGGCACGCGATGGGGAACAGCAGGGAGGACACCACGAGATCGGCGAGCTGGAGGAGCGTGTGAGTGTCGCTGTGACCGAAGACCGGCGACTCGATGACTCCGCGGAGGCTGTCACCGCCCGTGCGGTACTTGCGAGTGGTCACGCAGTGCACATTGGGCGCGTTCTTCACCTTCGTGCGGCTGTCGAGGACCATCATCCCGCGCGAGTGCTCGTGGGCGAGCTGAGCCTGGAAGGTCTCGTTCAGCGCGGCGACGGAGGCCGGGTACACCCCGGACTCGTCGAACGCCAGTCCCTCCTCCTTGACCCACACGCGGGCGAGGACACGGGTGTCGTGGGCCTCCAGTATGTCGAGCAGCGAAGCCACCAGCTCCATGGCCGCACGTCGCCAGCCGTGGTTGCCGGCGCGGAGGTTCTTGCGGACGTCCGCGCCCTTGATCTCGTGCTGGATCACCTCGGAGAGCTGCTCCGCGTTCCGTAACTGGGGCCGGTAGTGCTTCTTGACGTCGAGGAAGGCCCAGGTGAGGGACTTGACCTGGGCTCGGGGCACGGTGAATCCGCCGACGACGAGGACCGGAGGGGCGTCAGGTCTCACGGGATCGAGCGTCTGCCCGTTGCCCGCCTCGTCGATGTAGCACAGGTGCACCGAACCTCCCGAAACACGTCTGTGGCCGCCCCCGAAGGGACGGCCACAGGGTCTGCGCAGCCATATGCGCGGTTTTTTGCTTGCTGACTCCGATCCTGCCGAGAACGGCTACGGTCGGTCAAGCCGAGCGCACGTTAGGTGGATACGGTTTCGGTCAATCTTGACGGGCGAGGCCGAGAAACGCCGTCCAGGTGTCCGGGGCGACGGCGAAGCCGCCCTGCCCGGTGTCCTTGGAGTCGCGGATGTGGATGGCGGCGAGGGTGGAGGCGATCTCGATGCACTCGCCGCCTTCGCCGCCGCTGTGACTGCTCTTGAACCACTGGAGTGCTTGGCCTTCGGACTGCTCGGTGTTCATAGCTCTCCTTGCAGCAACTTCTCGATGTGGCGCAGGGATTCGACAGGAGACAGCGCCTGAGCCCGCAGGATTCCATACCGAACGGCGAATCCACGTACGGTTTCCCGGTCAGAGATCACCCGTCCGTTGCCCTGGCTCTCCACATACGCGACCTGTTCCCCTCCATGGGGTGTCATCAACGTGAAGGGTCCGTCCGCTCCCGCGTGATCCATGGTCCGGGTCGGCATCACCTGGATCTCAAGGTTGGGGTTCTCGCCCATCAGGCGTAGGTGCTCAAGTTGGCCACGGAGTACGTCGGTGCTTCCGTACGGCCGTTCCAGCACAGATTCCTCGATCATGAAGCTGAGCGTCGGAGCGGGAGCGCGATCGAAGATCTTGTGCCGAGCCATCCGAGCAGCCGCCATTTGTTCGATCTCGGGTTCGCTCCGCCGTGGGCGTCGCACTGTGAACATGGTCTTCGCATACGCCTCGGTTTGCAGAAGACCTGGGACCGCGAGGACAGCGTAGGCGTGGAACTCGACGGCTTCCTCCTCGATCCGCGCTGCGTCACGGAAGAAGGCGGGGTACCGGGTGAGCGCCACGGGCCGCTTCATGGCAAGCAGCATGCCTTCGGCTTCCAGCAGCTGATCGAGCTTGTCGATGGTGTCGGGCCGCGGGATGCGCCGCCCTTGCTCGATGGCCGCGACCTGCGCCTCGCTGTACCCGAGAAGCTGCCCCAGGGCGGCTTGGGTGTGTCCGGCGCGTTGCCGGAGGATCTTGATCTGCCTGCCGAACGACCGCAACAGCTCGTCAGCCGGGTCCGCACTCCGCTGTGCAACGGCCTGCCCCAGAACCTGTGTCATCGCTTTTCCCTTCGCACCTGACTCACCACCAACCCCGACAGGGCACCCACCGCAGCCATACGGCCACACGGTGTAAGGGTGTCGTCGCTGGTGACGGTACGCGCGCCGGACCAGGCTCGTGCCCATGGCGACAGAAACACACTCTTCCGGGGACATCTGCCGACTTCCGCAGTCGACGCAGGAGTTCCGCATGTCGTTCACGTCGACCCCGCGCGGCGCCCGGCTGGCCCGCAGACTCGCCTCCCACCGCCTCGACGCCTGGGGTTACCCGTACGAGTCCGACACGAACACCACGGTGACCCTGATCGTTGCCGAGCTCACCTCGAACGCGGTGACGCATGGCCGCGTCCCCGGCCGGGACTTCAGGCTCCACCTGTCACTGGACCCGGCCGCAGGACTCGTACGCGTGGAGGTCACCGACACACGGGACGACCGTATGCCGCCGGTGCCGCCCTTGGCGCCACCCGAGCCGGACGCGGAGTCGGGCCGTGGCCTGTGCCTGGTCTCAGCCCTGGCGAGCCGCTGGGCGGTGGTGCAGCGTGCGGATGGAGGGCCGGGTAAGACGATGTACGCGGAGGTCGACGTCTGAGGCGCAAGGTGGTGGAGCCTTGGGCTTGTCAAGTCTGGATGGTGTGGGGTTCGGGGGCCGTAGGATCCTCTGTGTGATTACGGGCGAACTGAAGAGCAAGGTGGGGCGCGTCTGGGACGCGTTCTGGTCGGGCGGCATCTCCAATCCACTGGAGGTGATGGAGCAGATCACGTACCTGCTCTTCATCAAGCGACTGGACGAGATCCAGACCCGCAAGGACCGCAAGGCGACCGTAACGGGCAAGCCCGACCCGGACCCCTTCTTCTCGGACGACCAGCAGGATCTGCGCTGGCAGAACTTCAAGGTCAAGGACCCCGAGATCATGTACGGGCTCGTCGCCGACGGCGTCTTCCCGTACCTGCGCCGCATGGGCGGGGACGAATCGACGTACTCCCACCACATGAAGGACGCCCGGTTCACGATTCCGGGGCCCAACCTTCTGGCGAAGGTCGTCGATCTGCTCGACGACATCCCCATGGACAGCAGCGACACCAAGGGCGACATCTACGAGTACCTGCTCGCGAAGATCGCCACGGCCGGCCAGAATGGCCAGTTCCGCACGCCGCGCCACATCATCGACCTCATGGTCGAGATGACCCGGCCGGGGCCCCGCGACGAGATCTGTGACCCGGCGTGCGGCACGGCCGGCTTCCTGGTGCAGGCTGCGTCGTACATGCAGCGGGTGCACCGCGACACGCTGCTGGGTACCGAGCAGCGCAAGCGCTTCAACGAGAAGACGTTCCACGGCTTCGACTTCGACAACACGATGCTCCGCATCGGTTCGATGAACATGCTGCTCCACGGTGTGGAGAACCCGGACATCCAGTACCGCGACTCGCTCGCGGAGAGCGCGGCCGGCGAGGCCGAGCGCTACTCCCTGATCCTTGCGAACCCGCCTTTCGCGGGAAGCCTGGACTACGAGTCCACGGCGGTGGACCTTCAGCGCATCGTCAAGACGAAGAAGACGGAACTGCTGTTCCTGGCTCTTTTCTTGCGGCTCCTGAAACCCGGTGGCCGGGCCGCAGTCATCGTCCCGGATGGCGTGCTGTTCGGCTCGACGAAGGCGCACAAGGAACTGCGCCGGATCCTGGTGGAGGACCAGCAGCTCCAAGCGGTGGTCAAGCTCCCGAGCGGGGTGTTCAAGCCGTACGCCGGTGTCTCGACGGCGATCCTGTTCTTCACGAAGACGGACTCGGGCGGCACGGACCACGTCTGGTTCTATGACGTGAAGGCGGACGGCCTGAGCCTGGACGACAAGCGCAACCCGCTGCTTCCGGAGGAGCGCCTGGGCGTCCGCCCGCAGGGCGACCCGCTGACGCCGGACGAACTCCTCAAGAACAACCTCCCGGACATCCTGGCCCGCTGGCAGGAGCGGGACGGTGCTGAGAGGGGCCGCGCGAGGACCGAGCAGAGCTTCTGCGTACCCAAGGCGGACATCGCGGCTCAGGGCTACGACCTCTCCCTGAACCGCTACAAGGAGATTTTCCACGAGGAAATTGTGACGCGGGCGCCATTGGAAATTCTCGCGGACTTGGAGCTCCTAAATGAGGAGATTGCCAAGGGTGCGGAGGAGCTGAAGGGGATGCTGGCGTGATTCCTCCCTTCCCTGTGCCAGAAAAATGGCAGTGGGTACCATTCGGGTCCATCGCCTCGGTCGTCAGCAATCTTGTAGATCCATCAAGGTTTCCGGATTCTATTCACGTTGCCCCGAATAACATCGAAGCAGGCACCGGCAATCTGCTGCCATGCGCTAAAGTCTCCGAGGATGGCGTCGAAAGCCCCAAACATTCCTTTTCTGCAGGACAGATTCTCTATAGTAAAATCCGACCGTATTTGGCCAAGGTTACGATTCCCGAATTCTCCGGATTGTGTAGCGCTGATATTTACCCGATTGAGACTTCTATTGACAGTCGGTATCTCTGGCGGTGGATGCTCAGTGAGGATTTCACCAAGGCTGTCAGTAAGCACGAAGGTCGCGGGGTGCTACCGAAGATCAACAAGAGTGCACTTGCAACGCTTCCTGTGCCCCTGCCGCCCCGCGCGGAACAAGAGCGTATCGCTGCTGTACTCGACCAGGTGGATTCCCTTCGCGCCAAGCGCCGTGAGGCCATCGCCCTCCTCGATGACCTCGTCCGGTCCATCTTCCTTGACATGTTTGGCGGCAGCAGTTCGTGGCCGGTGGTCGACCTCAAGTCGGTGGCGGCGCTAATTACAAAAGGCACGACGCCGACCAGTGTCGGACTGCGGTTCACGGACAGCGGCGTGCAATTTCTGAGGGTGCAGAACATTGCACACGGAGGCGTGGATTTTTCTACCGGAGTTCTGTACATTGACGAGGAAAGTCATGGGGTTCTGGGAAGGTCGCGCGTTCTTCCCGGAGACGTTCTGGTGTCGATTGCTGGCACCATCGGGCGTTCTGGCCTGGTCCCACCCGACGCGGGCGAGATGAATTGCAACCAAGCGGTTGCCATCGTCAGGCTCCTCGAAAGCGTTGACCGGAGATACGTGCTTGAGTGGCTCAATTCTGCTGGGGCGCGCCGGCAGATCGCCGCGTCTAGTGTCACAGGGACAATCTCTAATCTAAGCCTGGGACAGCTCGGAGGGCTGAAACTCCCGCTTCCGCCGCTTGAACGGCAACAGGAGTTCGCGCGACGGCTGAGCTCAGTTGACCGGATGAGAGCGGCACACGGCACCCACCTAGCCACCCTTGACGAACTCTTCACCTCCCTCCAACACCGTGCTTTCTCCGGCACCCTCTGGGATCATGAAGCCCCCGGCGAGGCCGCGTAAGCCGCTCCCGCCGTACCCGGTGCGCAGCACCGACCGCACCACCAGCACCACACGCCGCCCGTGCGGCCGGGCAGGGGAGCCCGGCCCCCGGGTAGTTCTGCCGTAGGAGACGGACAGACACGTCGGCCTCGTGCGGGCCGGGACGCCGACCCCGGTCCCGCACGGCAGGGCCGCGACAAGGGGAGAGGGACACCGCACCGCCATGGGTAGCGACCAGAACGGTCAGAGCAGCCAGAACAGCGACAGCCAGGGCCAAGGCCAGGCCAACCACGGCAAAAGCGCCCGCGATCGCGCCGCCGCCGATAGCGTCGGCCGTACCGCAAGCGGCAACTTCACCTTCCTCCGCGCCGAGTGGCCCGCCCTCTACGACGAGGCGATCCGTGCCGAGCGGCTGATCCACCACGACCCCCGTGCCGCCTGCTTCTACGCCCGCCGCGCCATCGAGATCACGGCCCGCTGGATGTACGACAAGGACAGCAGCCTCAGCGAGCCCTACAAGAAGGACCTCGCGGCGATGCTCCACGAGCCGAGCTTCCGGCAACTCGTCGGGCCGACGGTCAACGCCAAGATGGACCTCGTCCGTCGGCACGGCAACAACGCCGTGCACAAGGCCGCCCCGGTCCCGAAGACCGTCGCCGAGGCCAGCGTCAAGGAGTTGTTCCACTCCCTCTACTGGTTCGCCCGGACCTACACCCGCCAGGCCGCCGCGCTGCCGCCCGCCGGACTGGAGTTCGACACCAGTGCCGTACCGCGCCCCCTTTCTCCTCAGGCCCGCGCACTGAAGCAGGCCGAACTCAAGGCCAAGGAGGCGGAGGACGCCGCACGCTTCAAGGAGCAGGCCGAGCAGTTGGCGGCCGAGCGTGCCCAGAACGCGGACCTCGCCCGGCAGCTCGAAGAGCTCAAGAAGCAGATCGCCGCCGCCAAGGCCGCCAACCAGGCCGTGCAGGACACCCACGACTACGACGAGAAGGCGACCCGGGACGCCTTCATCGACCTGCTCCTCAAGGAAGCGGGCTGGGACCTCCTCACCCCGGGCAAGGACACCGAGTACCCGATAGCGACCGGGATGCCCACCAAGACGGGCAAGGGGTACGTCGACTACGTGCTCTGGGGCGACGACGGCAAGCCCCTCGCCGTCGTCGAGGCCAAGAAGACCCAGCGTGACGCCCGTGACGGGCAGCAGCAGGCGAAGCTGTACGCCGACGCGCTCGAAGCACAGTTCAACCGCCGCCCAGTGATCTTCTACACCAACGGGTACGAGACCTACCTCTGGGACGACGGCCTCGGCTATCCGCCCCGCCAGGTGCAGGGCTTCTTCACCAAGGACGAACTGTTCTGGCACATCCGCCAGCGCGCCGGACGCCTCTCCCTCACCGCCACGCCGGTGAACGAGAAGATCGCCGACCGCCCCTACCAGCTCCGCGCGATCAAGCGGGTGGGCGAGACCTTCGAACGGGACCGGGGCCGTCAGGCGCTGCTCGTCATGGCGACCGGCACCGGCAAGACCCGTACCACCGTGGCCCTCGTGGACCAGTTGATGAAGGCGGGCTGGGCACAGCGGGTGCTGTTCCTCGCCGACCGGCAGGCGCTGGTCACCCAGGCGATGAAGGCGTTCAAGGAGAACCTGCCGAACACCCCAGCGGCCAGTCTGCTCGACGACAAGGCTGCCTCGGCCCGCGTCTACCTCTCCACGTACCAGACGATGATGAAGCAGATCGACGTCGTCGACGGAGCGGGCCGCCGCCGCTTCGGGCCGGGCCACTTCGACCTGATCGTCATCGACGAGGCGCACCGCTCCGTGTACGCGAAGTACGGCGAGCTGTTCCGCTACTTCGACTCGCTGCTGCTCGGCCTGACCGCCACGCCCAAGGACGAGATCGACCACAACACGTACAAGCTGTTCGCCATGGAGGACGGGGTCCCGACCGACTCCTACGACCTCCACGAAGCCGCTGCCGAGGGCTACCTCGTCCTCCCCAAGGCGGTGAAGGTGCCGCTGAAGTTCATGGAGCAGGGCATCCGCTACGACGACCTCTCGGAGGAGGAGAAGGCGGAGTGGGACGCCAAGGAGTGGACCGAGGACGGTGACATCCCGGACGCGGTGGGCCGCCACGACATGAACAAGTTCCTCTTCAACGAGGACACCGTGGACAAGATGCTGGAAACGCTGATGACGCGCGGTCACCGCGTCGAGGGCGGCGACCGGCTCGGCAAGACGATCATCTTCGCGAAGAACAACGACCACGCCCGGTACATAGAGGAGCGCTACAACGCGAACTACCCGCAGGGCGCCGGCCACGCGGCGAGGGTGATCACGTACAAGGAGACGTACGCGCAGTCCCTCATCGACGACTTCTCCAACCCGAAGAACCCGCCGAACGCCCCGGACATCGCCATCTCCGTCGACATGCTCGACACCGGCATCGACGTGCCCGAGGTGGTGAATCTGGTCTTCGCCAAGCCCGTCTTCTCCAAGACCAAGTTCTGGCAGATGATCGGCCGCGGCACCCGCCTGCGCCCCGCTCTCTACGGCCCCGACCCCGACAACCCCGACCACGCCAAGCGGAACTTCTACGTCTTCGACTTCTGCGGCAACATCGACTTCTTCAACAGCCAACTGGACCGGTCAGAGGGGCGCAGGGCCGTCACCCTCACCGAAAAGCTCCTCCAGCGCCAGCTCGACCTGGTCCGGGTCCTGGACAAGCGGCAGCAGCCCGACCCGGCGCGGGACGCCGGCCCCGACGCGATCGGCACCGAGGCGGAGATCCGCTGGTCGCTGGCGCACCGGCTGCACCACACCGTCACCGGCATGAACCTGGACAACTTCCTGGTCCGCCCGCACCGCCGTGAGGTCGAGGTCTTCAGCGACTTCGGCAGCTGGCACCGGGTGGACGACGACGCGGACACCGCGATCCGCGACCATCTGCTCGGCCTGCCCAGCGAGTTCCGGCCGGACGACGAGGAGACGGGTGAGGAGGCCAAGCGGTTCGACCTGATGGCGTACGGCCTCCAGCTCGCCGCGCTGGAAGGCGGCAAGGAATTCACCAAGCTGCGCACGAAGATCCAGGACATCGCGTCCAACCTGCTCACCAAGACCAACATCCCGGCGGTCGGCGAACAGGCAGAACTCCTGGAAGCGGTGGCGGACGAAGAGTGGTGGAACGACGTCACGCTCCCGCTGCTGGAGGACATGCGACGCCGTATGCGTCGGCTGGCGCGGCTCACCGACCCCAAGGTCAAGCGGAACGTCGTCTACACCGACTTCACCGACGAATTCGGCGACATCACCGAGGCCGAGATCCAGGGGATGCCCCAGGGCACGGACGAGCAGCGCTTCAAACAGAAAGCCCGCGCCTATCTCCTCCGCCACGAGGACCAGCCGGTGGTGCGCAAACTGCGACTCAACGAGCAGATCACCGAGCCCGATCTCGTGAGCCTGGAAGAGATCTTCCTCACAGAAGCCATCGCCTCGTCCGAAGACCTCGACGAGGTGCGGTCCTCCGGTGGCCTCGGTCTGTTCGTGCGCGGGCTGTGCGGTCTGGACCGGCAGGCCGCGCAGAAGGCGTTCGAAGCCTTCATCGCGGGCAAGCAGCTCAGCTCCCGCCAGCTCGACTTCCTGACGCTGGTCATCGACACGGTCGTCAGGCGCGGAATCCTGAGCCTGGGGGACCTCTACGAGGACTCGTTCGCCGATCTCGCCCCCGGCGGCCCGGACGACCTGTTCACGGGTGACGAACTCGAACACCTCAAGGTCATCTTCAAGGAACTGGAGCGGACGGCCCGGCCCACGACTCTCGCGGCCTGACGCGCAGCGCACCGGCGATCGAACCGTGCACGTGAGGGGCGGCACCCGGAGCATTCGGGCGCCGTCCCTCGCCGTTCTTGGGTACGGTCGGTCCCATGGCGATCCGAGCCGTCGTCTGGGACGTGGACGACACCCTCTTCGACTACACCTCCGCCGACCGCGAGGGGATGCGGGCGCACCTGCTGGCCGAGGAGCTGCTGGCCGGGTACGCCTCCGTGGAGGAGGCGCTGGTGCGGTGGCGGGAGGTGACCGACCTCCAGTGGGCCCGGTTCGCCGCCGGCGAGGTCGACTTCGAGACGCAGCGGCGCGACCGCACCCGGGTCTTCCTGGGGCGCGAGCTGACCGACGACGAGGCCGACGACTGGTTCCGGCGCTACGTCGTGCACTACGAGGCGGCCTGGTCGCTGTTCCCGGACGTCCTGCCGGTCCTCGACGCGCTCGCCGCCAGCCACCGGCACGCGGTGCTGTCCAACTCCAGCCTCCACGTCCAGGACCGCAAGCTGCGCGTCCTCGGCGTTCACGACCGCTTCGAGGCCATCCTGTGCGCCGCCGAGCTGGGCGTCTCCAAACCCGAGGCCGGCGCCTTCCTGGCGGCCTGCGAGGCCCTGGCGCTCCCTCCCGCCCAGGTCGCGTACGTGGGCGACCACCCGGAGATCGACGGCCGGGGCGCCGCGGAGGCCGGTCTGCTGTCGGTGTGGATCGACCGGGGCGGTGCGTACGCGACCCTGGAGCCGCCCGTCGGGCCGCGCAGGATCGCCTCCCTCGGCGAACTTCCCGCGATCCTCTGCACGGATACCCGTTTTGGAGCCGGGTCCGGCATCGGGTAATGTTCTTCCTGCGCCGCGGGGGACCGGGCCGGAAGGCCACCAACCTCAAGCGCACTGCTAGAACAATGACCCTTCGGGGCTTGCGTTCCAGTGGCCTATGGTGTAATTGGCAGCACGACTGATTCTGGTTCAGTTAGTCTTGGTTCGAGTCCAGGTAGGCCAGCTCGCAGAGCTCATCTGCACCTGTGGATCTCATCCGCAGAGCCCCCGTTGTGTAGCGGCCTAGCACGCTGCCCTCTCAAGGCAGTAGCGCCGGTTCGAATCCGGTCGGGGGTACAGATCCATCCCGCGAGGGCGGCCGGGTAGCTCCCACTGTCCTCACGGTGAAACCATCCGGCTCCGGCCGGGTGAGGATCGCCAGGGCCCCCGTTGTGTAGCGGCCTAGCACGCCGCCCTCTCAAGGCGGTAGCGCCGGTTCGAATCCGGTCGGGGGTACTGAACTGGTCTAAACCATCATTGGTCTATGGTGTAATTGGCAGCACGACTGATTCTGGTTCAGTTAGTCTTGGTTCGAGTCCAGGTAGACCAGCTCGGACCTGCGGAAACGCAGGGTCCACGCCCCCGTTGTGTAGCGGCCTAGCACGCCGCCCTCTCAAGGCGGTAGCGCCGGTTCGAATCCGGTCGGGGGTACACAGGCAGGAAGAAGGAAGCCCTCCACCTCGGTGGGGGGCTTCTTCGTGTCCCCGTACCGGGGCACGGGGACAGCAGCCCGGGGGAGGGCCTGCCGCGGCGTTGAGGCGGGCCCGGTCCCGAGGGGCGGGTGGGGTCAGGAGCGGCGCAGCGCCTCGGAGAGGCGGGCCGCGGAGTCGATGACGGCCTGGGCGTGCATACGGCCCGGGTGGCGGCTCAGACGCTCGATGGGCCCCGACACCGACACGGCGGCCACCACGCGGTTCGAGGGGCCGCGCACCGGCGCGGAGACGGAGGCGACGCCGGGCTCGCGCTCCCCGATCGACTGCGCCCAGCCGCGGCGCCTGACACCCGACAGGGCCGTCGCCGTGAAACGGGCGCCCTGCAGACCGCGGTGCAGCCGCTCCGGCTCCTCCCAGGCCATCAGGATCTGCGCGGAGGAGCCGGCCTTCATCGTGAGCGTGGAGCCCACCGGAACCGTGTCCCGCAGGCCCGACAGGCGCTCCGCCGCGGCGACGCAGATGCGCATGTCGCCCTGCCGGCGATAGAGCTGGGCGCTCTCGCCGGTCACGTCGCGGAGATGGGTGAGCACCGGGCCCGCCGTGGCGAGCAGCCGGTCCTCGCCCGCCGCCGCGGCCAGTTCGGCCATGCGCGGGCCGAGGATGAACCGGCCCTGCATGTCGCGCGCCACCAGGCGGTGGTGTTCCAGTGCCACGGCCAGGCGGTGGGCCGTGGGTCGTGCCAGTCCGGTCGCACCGACCAACCCCGCGAGGGTGGCCGGGCCGGACTCCAGAGCGCTCAGGACGAGGGCCGCCTTGTCCAGAACGCCGACGCCGCTACTGTTGTCCATGCAACGATACTTGCGTCTCACTCTGTGAAACGCAAGTTCAATTTTCGGTGGAACGCGCCACCCTGGTGGGGACACGGCCCGTAATCCACGGGGCCGGGACAGATGCCCGAGAACAGCGGTGAGCGAGCCGGAGGGCCGCCCCGGAGGCGAGCGCACCAAAAAAGGGGAAAGCGATGGGTAGGACACTCGCGGAGAAGGTCTGGGACGACCATGTCGTCCGGCGCGCCGAGGGCGAGCCCGACCTCCTCTTCATCGATCTGCACCTGCTGCACGAGGTGACCAGCCCGCAGGCCTTCGACGGTCTGCGCAAGAGCGGCCGCGCAGTGCGCCGGCTCGACCTGACCATCGCGACCGAGGACCACAACACCCCGACCCTGGACATCGACAAGCCCATCGCCGACCCGGTCTCCCGCGTCCAGCTGGAGACGCTGCGGGCGAACTGCGCGGAGTTCGGCGTCCGGCTGCACTCGCTGGGCGACGTCGAGCAGGGCGTCGTGCACGTGGTGGGGCCGCAGCTGGGGCTGACCCAGCCCGGCATGACCGTGGTCTGCGGCGACTCGCACACCTCCACGCACGGCGCGTTCGGCGGCCTGGCCTTCGGCATCGGCACCTCCCAGGTCGAGCACGTGCTGGCCACCCAGACCCTGCCGATGACCCGCCCCAGGACCATGGCGATCACCGTCGAGGGCGAACTGCCCGACGGCGTCACGGCCAAGGACCTGATCCTGGCGGTCATCGCGAAGATCGGCACCGGCGGCGGCCAGGGCTACGTCCTGGAGTACCGCGGCGAGGCCATCGAGAAGCTCTCGATGGAGGCCCGGATGACCATCTGCAACATGTCGATCGAGGCCGGCGCCCGCGCGGGCATGATCGCCCCCGACGAGACCACGTTCGCCTACCTCCAGGGCCGCCCGCACGCCCCGCGGGGCGAGGACTGGGACGCGGCCGTGGCCTACTGGAGGACGCTGCGCACCGACGAGGACGCCGAGTTCGACGCCGAGGTCGTCATCGACGCCGCCGCGCTGTCGCCGTTCGTCACCTGGGGCACCAACCCCGGCCAGGGCGCGCCGCTGTCGGCCGCCGTGCCCGACCCCGCCTCGTACGAAGACGCCTCGGAGCGCCTGGCCGCCGAAAAGGCCCTGGAATACATGGGGTTGACGGCCGGCCAGCCGCTGCGCTCCATCGGTGTGGACACCGTCTTCGTAGGCTCCTGCACCAACGGCCGGATCGAGGACCTGCGCGCCGCCGCCGACATCGTCAGGGGCCGCAAAGTCGCCGACGGCGTACGGATGCTGGTCGTCCCCGGCTCCGCCCGGGTGGGCCTGCAGGCCGTCTCCGAGGGGCTGGACGTGGTCTTCAAGGAGGCGGGCGCCGAGTGGCGGCACGCGGGCTGCTCCATGTGTCTGGGCATGAACCCCGACCAGCTCGCCCCCGGTGAGCGCTCCGCCTCCACCTCCAACCGCAACTTCGAGGGCCGGCAGGGCAAGGGCGGCCGTACCCACCTGGTCTCCCCCCAGGTCGCCGCCGCCACCGCGGTCCTCGGCCACCTGGCCTCCCCCGCCGACCTCGCCGCCGACACCCCCGCGCCCGCTGGAGTCTGATCAGTCATGGAAGCATTCACCACCCACACCGGCCGGGCCGTCCCGCTGCGCCGCAGCAACGTCGACACCGACCAGATCATCCCCGCCCACTGGCTCAAGAAGGTGACCCGGGACGGGTTCGAGGACGGGCTGTTCGAGGCCTGGCGCAAGGATCCCGAGTTCGTCCTCAACCGCCCCGAGCGCCAGGGCGCCACCGTGCTGGTCGCCGGCCCCGACTTCGGCACCGGCTCCTCCCGCGAGCACGCCGTCTGGGCCCTGCAGAACTACGGCTTCAAAACCGTGCTCTCCTCCCGCTTCGCCGACATCTTCCGCGGCAATTCGCTGAAGAACGGCCTGCTCACCGTGGTCCTCGACCAGCGGACGGTGGACGCGCTGTGGGAGCTCACCGAGGCCGACCCCACCGCCGAGATCACCGTCGACCTCCAGGCCCGCGAGGTGCGCGCCGGGAACATCACCGCCGCCTTCGAGCTCGACGAGAACTCCCGCTGGCGGCTGCTGAACGGGCTCGACGACATCTCCATCACGCTGCAGAACGAGGCGGACATCGCCGCCTACGAGGCCAAGCGCCCGTCGTACAAGCCACAGACGATCCCGGCCCCGGCCGCCTGACGCGAAGTCCTCGCGGCAGGTCGACTTTCGGCCACCCCGCCCCCCCTTCCGTACCCCCGATCGGACCGATCGGGGGTACGGCCGTCTCTGCACCCGTTCGGCTCTGCGAGTCCTCTTGAGGCCTTGCAACTTCCCACGTTATGAAGGTGGTTGCCGGGGTACACGTGTCACGTGCGCGTGATCTCCGAATGTGCTCGGACTGCCGTCCGAGGCGGCAGTTGCCCCCTGCGCAGGCGACAACTCGCCCCAGATGGCACAATCTGTGCATGGAACGCGACGGCCAACTCGAGCTCTACACGCTGGTCGCGGCCCGGCTCAAAAAAGCGCATGCAGAAGTGCGCGCACTGCAAGTACCGGAGGGCGTACGGATGGCGCTGACCCGGAAGCTGCTGGTCATTACGGCCGCGGCCAAGCACGATCTCGCCAACGCGGCAAGGCGGCTGGAGCTGTTCATCACGGATCTCGACGAGGGGCGATTCCCCGACGAGGAACGCTGAATCGGCCAAGGCAGCCGAGTTCATTGCGGCACAAGGGTGATAAGCCCGTTTCGTGTTTGATTTGCGGTATATATCTGCCTAACGTGCGAAAACGCTTGAACGGATTCGTTCGGGCGATGTCTCCGAAGGGGAAGACGTGAACAAGGCGCAGCTCGTAGAAGCGATTGCCGACAAGATGGGCGGCCGACAGCAGGCCGCCGACGCCGTCGACGCGGTCCTCGACGCCATCGTCCGCGCCGTGGTCGCGGGGGACCGGGTCTCCGTCACCGGTTTCGGTTCGTTCGAGAAGGTCGACCGTCCGGCCCGCTACGCCCGCAACCCCCAGACCGGCGAGCGGGTCCGGGTCAAGAAGACGTCGGTGCCGCGCTTCCGTGCGGGACAGGGGTTCAAGGACCTGGTGAGCGGTTCGAAGAAGCTGCCGCGCGGGGGCGAGGTCGCCGTCAAGAAGGCGCCCAAGGGCAGCCTGTCCGGCGGGGCTTCGGCGACGGTGAAGAAGGCCGCCGCCAAGAAGACCGCGAAGACGGCCGCCGCGAAGAAGGCCACCACCAAGAAGACGACGGCGAAGAAGACCACCGCCAAGACCACCCCGGCGAAGAAGACCACCGCCAAGCAGGCCGCGCCGGCCGCCAAGACCGCCGCGGCGAAGAAGACCACCGCCAAGAAGGCCCCGGCGAAGAAGGCCACGGCCACCAAGGCGCCCGCCAAGAAGTCGACCGCACGCAAGACCACCGCCAAGAAGACCACCGCCCGCAAGAAGTAACGGCGGCCGAGCGGTACTCACGCGCCGGGCCGGACTCCGTCACGGAGCCCGGCCCGCGGTGTGTCCGGCGCCCCCGCCGTACGCCGCGGCGGATCGGGACGTGTGCGGCGGCGGGTCAGAACGTGTGCAGCGTCACCAGCGTGATCCGCCGGGCCTCGCCCTCGCCCTGGGTCTCGACGCGCACCCGCTGCCCGGGGCGCAGCAGCCTGAGGCCCCCGGCGTCGAAGGCCCGCGCGTCGAAGGGCACCGGTGTGCCGTCGTCCAGCAGCACCTGGCCGCTGCGGCTTTCGGGGTCGTAGGTGTACGCGGTCGCCTGCATGTCGGCAGCCTACTGCTCCGCGATCAGCAGCCGCGCGGCGGCGGCCGCCGTGCGGGGCCCCACGCCCAGCGCCAGCGCCGCCCGCAGATCGTCGCCCGTGTCCACGTCCTGCCGTACGGAATCCACCGCGTCGAGGTGGAGTTCGACGGCTCCGAACACCCGGTGCCGGGCCCGGGAGCCGGGCCCGAAGGAAGGGCGCAATTCCTCGTCCGGTGCCGCGGAGAGCAGCGTGGTGCCGACGGCCGCGGCGTCGGGGAGGAATGCGCGCGGGAATACCGCGGCCCGGTCGAGGACGCGGGCCAATTCGGCCGGGCGCAGCGCCGGGAGATCGGCGTTGAGGGCCGCCACGGGCCCCGCGCCCCCGAAGGCCCGTACGGCGGCGGCCGCGTGCGCGAGCGCCGCGTTCAGGCCGCCCCCCGGTTCGTCGGGGACGATGCGGGCTCCGAGCGCGGCCAGCTCACGGCCGGCCAGGGCGTCCCCCGTGACGACCACCACGTCGCGCACGGCGCGACAGGCCAGCGCGGCCGCGACCGTGTCCTGCGCGAAGGCCAGGGCCAGCCCCGGACGCACCGCGTCGTCCGCGGTGTCCGCGAGCCTGCTCTTGGCCTCGGCCAGTGGTTTCAGGGGCACCACCAGGGTCCACTGCACGCGTGTTACGTCCCTCTCTTGTCGTCGCCATTGTCCCCCGTGACACCCGGTGGCCAGGGGGGCGGGGCGTACGGTGTTCTCGACAGACCGGCGGCCCGGGGCGACACTTGTGCGGCCCGCCTGGCTCCCGGGTCCAGGACTTAGAGGAAGGTGTCCCTGTGCCGCGCCGCAGAATCGGCTTTTGGTACCGCTTCGCCGCGGTTCTCTGTAAACCACCGCTGGTGGTTCTGCTCAAACGGGACTGGCGCGGAATGGAGAACATTCCGGCCGAGGGTGGATTTATCACCGCGGTGAACCACAATTCGCACATCGACCCCTTTGCCTATGCGCACTTCCAGTACAACACCGGGCGCGTTCCGCGATTCCTGGCGAAGAGCGGCCTTTTCAAGAAGGGATTCGTCGGTGCCGCGATGCGGGGTACCGGGCAGATTCCCGTCTACCGGGAAAGCACGGACGCGCTCAGCGCCTTCCGGGCCGCGATCGACGCCGTGGAACGCGGCGAGTGCGTCGCCTTCTACCCCGAGGGCACCCTTACCCGCGACCCGCACGGCTGGCCCATGACCGGCAAGACCGGTGCCGCGCGAGTGGCCCTGCAGACCAGGTGCCCCGTCATCCCGGTCGCGCAGTGGGGAGCCAACGAGGTGCTCCCGCCGTACGCCACCAGGCCCAGCTTCTTCCCGCGCAAGACCCACCGGGTGCTGGCCGGGCCGCCCGTGGACCTGGACCGCTTCTACGACCGGGAGATGACCCCGGAACTGCTCAAGGAGGCGACCGAGGCCATCATGGCGGCGGTGACCCGGCTGCTGGAGGAGATCCGCGGGGAGAAGGCCCCCGAGGTGCCCTACGACCCGCGCCGCGAGCGCTCGGAGCAGGGCCGCAGGACCCGGGCCCAGATCCGGCCGAGGCGGCGGGAGGGGGCGTCCGGACACGGACCGTCCGAACACGGATCGCCGGAGCACGGATCGTCCGGGCACGGGGCGCCGGAGGGCCGGCGGCAGGAGGAGCGCGGAACCGGCGAGCGGGCGGCCGCGCGGGAAGAGGGGCTGGGCAAGTGAGCAAACCGGTCAAGGCAGCCGTCTTCGGCACCGGATCGTGGGGCACGGCCTTCGGCATGGTGCTCGCCGACGCGGGATGCGACGTCGTGCTGTGGGCACGGCGCCCCGAACTCGTGGAAGCGGTCAACTCCACCCGCACCAACCCCGACTACCTGCCCGGAGTCGAACTCCCGGAGAACCTGCGGGCCACCACCGACGCCGCCGACGCCGCGCGCGACGCCGACTTCACCGTCCTCGCGATCCCCTCGCAGACGCTGCGCGACAACCTCGCCGGGTGGAAACCGCTGCTCGCCCCGGACACGGTCCTGGTGTCGCTGATGAAGGGCGTCGAACTCGGCTCCACCATGCGGATGAGCGAGGTGATCGAGGACGTCGCCGGAGCCGGCGCCGACCGGATCGCCGTGGTCACCGGACCCAACCTCGCCCGGGAGATCGCCGCCCGGCTGCCCGCCGCCGCAGTGGTCGCCTGCACCGACGAGGCCGTGGCCCGACGGCTCCAGGCCGCCTGCCACACGCCGTACTTCCGCCCGTACACCAACACCGACGTCGTCGGCTGCGAACTGGGCGGTGCGGTGAAGAACGTGATCGGGCTGGCGGTCGGCATCGCGGACGGCATGGGGCTCGGCGACAACGCCAAGGGCTCGCTCATCACCCGCGGGCTCGCCGAGACCACCCGACTCGGCGCGGCGCTCGGCGCGGACCCGCTGACCTTCGCCGGACTCGCCGGCCTGGGCGACCTGGTGGCCACCTGTTCCTCACCGCTCTCGCGCAACCACACCTTCGGTACCAACCTCGGCAAGGGCATGACCCTGGCGGAGACCGTCGCGGTCACCAGGCAGACCGCCGAGGGCGTCAAGTCCTGCGAGTCGGTGCTGGACCTGGCCCGCCGGCACGGCGTCGACATGCCGCTCACCGAGACGGTTGTCCGCATCGTGCACGAGGGCAAGTCGCCGGTGACCGCCGTCAAGGAGCTGATGTCGCGCAGCGCGAAACCCGAGCGACGCTGAGCGATGTGGGGCGACCACGGGCGGCGTCCGTGCGACCACGGCGCGGCGGCAGCGCGGGCACCCCTCCGTTTGCCGCGTTGCGGGCGCTTCAACGTGGCTGTACCACCGGGTACTCTCATCGCCATATGAGCACCGAGAACCTTCCCCAGAGCCCCGAGCAGCCGCCGCGCAAGCCGCGTGTGGCCGTTGTGTTCGGCGGGCGCAGCTCCGAGCACGGGATCTCCGTGGTCACCGCCGGCGCCGTCCTCAAGGCCATCGACCGGACCAAGTACGAGGTCCTGCCGATCGGCATCACCCAGGACGGCAGGTGGGCGCTCACCGCCGACGAGCCGGACCGCATGGCCATCGTCGACCGCCGGCAGCCCAGCGTGGACCAGCTTGCCGACTCGGCCGAGGGCGCTGTGGTGCTCCCCCTCGACCCCGGCAACCGTGAAGTCGTCTACAGCGAGCCCGGTTCGGTGCCCAAGGCGCTCGGCGAGGTCGACGTCGTCTTCCCGGTGTTGCACGGCCCCTACGGGGAGGACGGCACCCTGCAGGGCCTCCTGGAGCTCTCCGGCGTCCCCTACGTGGGCTCCGGGGTGCTGGCCTCGGCCGTCGGCCAGGACAAGGAGTACATGAAGCGGGTGTTCGCCTCCTTCGGGCTGAAGGTCGGCCCGTACGCGGTGATCCGGCCGCGCGAATGGGAGCGCGACGAGTCCGCCGCCCGCAAGAAGATCGTCGACTTCGCCGGTGAGCACGGCTGGCCGCTGTTCGTGAAGCCCGCGCGGGCGGGCTCCTCGATCGGCATCACCAAGGTCGACGACCTCTCCGGCCTGGACGAGGCGATCGCCGAGGCCCAGCGGCACGACCCGAAGATCCTGGTGGAGGCGGCCCTGCGCGGCCGTGAGATCGAGTGCGGTGTGCTGGAGTTCGAGGACGGCCCGCGCGCCTCGGTCCCCGCCGAGATCCCGCCGCCCGACGCGCACGCCTACTACGACTTCGAGGCCAAGTACATCGACTCCACGCCCGGTCTGGTGCCCGCGCCGCTGACCGACGGGGAGACGGCCGAGGTGCGCAGGCTGGCGGTGGAGGCGTTCGAGGCGGCCGGCTGCGAGGGGCTGGTGCGCGCGGACTTCTTCCTCACCGAGGACGGCGAGTTCGTGATCAACGAGATCAACACGATGCCCGGCTTCACGCCCATCTCTATGTACCCGAAGATGTGGCAGGCCACCGGCGTCGAGTACCCGGAGCTGGTGGACCTGCTGGTGCAGGCGGCGCTCCGCCGCTCGACCGGACTGCGCTGAACCCCGGCCGGCGCCGGGGAGGCGACGGCAGGCTCTAGGAGGCGATCCCCTCGGGGATCGCCTTCTTGACGGCCGGGGCGAGATCGATCAGTACGCCCGTGCTGTCCCGTCCGTCGGTCACCCGCACCTCGACATAGGCTTCACGGCCGGCGGTCGTGAAGCGGTGCGTCCCGTCGTCCTGCTGTTCCATCAGCCAGTCGACACCGTCGACGCCCCCCGCCAGCGCGTCCGGGTCGTTGCCGTTGGCCACCTTGGGGTCGATCATCTTCGGCGGCTGCCCGACACCGCACCGCAGTATGATCGCCACGCCGCCCCAGCCCGCGGTCAGTTCGGACGCGGGTTCGGGATCGTCGCGATCCTCACCGTCCACCGTCGCCGGCAGGGCCTCGTCCAGGTTCCGGCACAGCTCGGTGACCTTCGCGCCCGGACTGGGAACCGACGCCGACGCCCTGCCGTCTGCCGGAGAACAGCCCGCGACGGTGACCAGCACGGTGGCGGCGAGTGCGGGCAGAAGTGCGTGACGGTGACGGAAGAAGCTCACCGACACAGGGTAGACGGGGGCTACAGATGGACGACCGGGCAGGTCAGGGTGCGGGTGATGCCGTCCACCTGCTGGACTTTCGCGACCACCATGCGTCCCAGGTCGTCGACGGTGTCGGCCTGGGCGCGCACGATGACGTCGTAGGGTCCGGTCACGTCCTCGGCTTGGACGACTCCGGGGATCCTGCCGATCAGATCGGCGACGGTCGACGCCTTGCCGACCTCCGTCTGGATCAGGATGTACGCCTGTACCACGAAACCTCCAGAGCGGCCACGAGGATCATGTGGGGAAAAGGAACGCCACGGTATCGCGTCGCCGCTCCTCGCGGGGAGACCTGCGGGACCCGGACCCCGCGCGCCGGGGCCCGGACCGGACGGAAACCGAACAGAGGGTGACGGTCACTTCGACCGTGGCGAGGGCACGGACGACCCGCGACCGGGAACGGAACCGGGACCGGTACCGGTCCCGGACAGGGAAAGAAGGGGAGCTGGGGACATGAAGGGCACTGTTGGTGAGCTCGGGGAGTTCGGGCTCATCAGGGAGCTCACCTCCCGTCTCACCACCACACCGGCGGTCCGGGTCGGCCCCGGCGACGACGCCGCGGTGGTCGCCGCACCCGACCGCAGGGTCGTGGCCAGCACCGACATCCTGCTGGAAGGCCGGCACTTCCGCCGCGACTGGTCCACGGCCTACGACGTCGGCCGCAAGGCCGCCGCCCAGAACCTCGCCGACATCGCCGCCATGGGCGCCGTACCGACCGCGTTGCTGCTCGGCCTGGTCGTCCCCGCGGAACTGCCGGTGACCTGGCCCTCGGAGCTGATGGACGGCTTGCGCGACGAGTGCCAGGTCGCGGGCGCCGCGGTGGTCGGCGGAGACGTCGTCCGCGGCGACACGATCACGGTCTCGATCACCGCGCTCGGTGACCTGCGCAACCAGGAGGCGGTGACCCGGGGCGGCGCACGGCCCGGCGACCTCGTCGCGGTGACCGGCTGGCTCGGCTGGTCCGCGGCCGGGCACGCGGTGCTCTCGCGCGGCTTCCGCTCGCCGCGCGCCTTCGTCGAGGCGCACCGCCGCCCCGAACCGCCGTACCATGCGGGCCCGGCGGCCGCGGGGCTGGGCGCGACGGCGATGTGCGACGTGAGCGACGGACTGATCGCCGACCTCGGGCACATCGCCGAGGCCAGCAAGGTACGCATCGACATCCGTTCCGGGGCGATCGACATTCCCTCCCAGATGAACGACATCGGGCAGGCCGTCGGTGTCGACCCCATGCAGTGGGTGCTGACCGGGGGAGAGGACCACGCGATCGTGGCCACCTTCCCGCCGGACGTGAAACTGCCCGCCCGCTGGAAGGTGATAGGCGAGGTGCTCAACCTCTCGGCGCTGCCCCAGGTGACGGTCGACGGGGCCCCCTGGACCGCTCAGGCCGGCTGGGACCACTTCGGGGGGATCGAGTCATGAGCGCAGGGACGGCTCCGCCGAGGGTGCTGACCGTGGCCGGCTCGGACTCCGGCGGAGGCGCGGGGATCCAGGCCGACCTGAAGACGATGCTCGCGCTGGGCACGCACGGCATGAGCGTGGTCACCGCGGTGACCGCGCAGAACTCCCTGGGCGTGCAGGGCGCCTGGCCGCTGCCGGTGGAGGCGGTACGGGCCCAGTACCGCAGCGTCGTCGACGACATCGGCGTCCAGGCGGTCAAGACCGGCATGCTGGCCTCCGCCGAACTCGTCGAGACGGTGGCCGAGCTGATCTCCGGGACCCGGGCGCCGGTGGTCGTCGACCCGGTCGGAGTCTCCAAGCACGGGGACGCGCTGCTGGCGCCCTCCGCGCTGGACTCCGTACGGACGAAGCTGCTGCCGGTCGCCACCGTGGCCACGCCGAACCTGGATGAAGTGGCGCAACTCACCGGTGTGCGCGTGGAGTCGGAGCAGGACTTCCGCCGGGCCGCGGAGGCGCTGCTGGAGTTCGGGCCGCAGTGGGTCGTGATCAAGGGCGGTCACCTCGCCGGGGACACGGGCGAGGCCGTCGACCTGCTGACGGACGGTGCGCAGGAGCACTGGCTGCGCGCCCCGAGGTACGACAACCGGCACACCCACGGCACGGGCTGCACCCTCGCCTCGGCGATCGCCGCCCATCTGGCGAAGGGCAGGACGGTGCCGGCGGCGGTGACGGCCGCCAAGGAGTACGTCACGGGGGCGCTCGCGGCCGGATTCGCGCTGGGCGGCGGAATCGGACCGGTGGATCACGGCTGGGCGCTGACGCGGTCCGACGGGGTCTGAGCGCCCCCGCCGTGGCGCCGGCCGTACGGGCACGGCAAAAAGCCGGTCCACTTTCGGGTGGACCGGCTCAATGCGGTGGACCAGCTGTGGCCGCGCGCTCGGTGAGAGCGTCAGCGCGAGACCTTGCCGGCCTTGATGCACGAGGTGCAAGCGTTCACGCGCTTCGGCGTCCCGCCCACCACGGTACGCACACGCTGGATGTTCGGGTTCCAGCGACGGGGCGTACGGCGGTGCGAGTGCGAGATGTTGTTGCCGAAGCCCGGCCCCTTGCCGCAGACGTCGCAGTTGGCAGCCACGGGTCACTCCAAAGACTTCAGATGCACTTACGGTTGATCCCGGCACGGCCGGGATCAGGATGCCGGAGCTCCAGGAGCCCTTGGGAATCTGAGTGGCTTTGCCAGGGAGAGGCCCGATTCGGATCGGGCAACCGGAGCAGCATACAACGGCTGCACCAGTAGAACGAAACTACCATGGCAGCTCAGAGGGCCGTCCCGGCCCGCTTCCGCCGCCCGGCGCCCCAAGGTCTACGCTGCGAGCCACGGCCGGCAGCTCAGGGAGGCGCAGGTGGCGCAGGTGCCGCAGACATTCTTCGATGCTCTCGCGGTGCGTGCCTGGTGCGGACTCGCGCTTGACGCCCTCGGCCGGGCGCGTGAGGAGATCGACGCGATCAACGTCTACCCCGTGGCGGACGGCGACACCGGTACGAATCTCTACCTGACGGTCGAGTCCGCCGCCACGGCGGTCGAGGCGGTGTTCGCGGGACACGAGGCCGAGCGGACCGACAGGGCTCACGACGGTGCGGGCCCCGACGGGACCCGGGGGCCCACGCTGGCCGACGCGGCGCGGGCGATGGCCCACGGCGCGTTGATCGGCGCCCGCGGGAACTCCGGGACGATCCTGGCGCAGCTGCTGCGGGGGATGGCACAGGTGCTGGCCGGGTACGGGACGCAGGCCCCCGTCGACGGCCGGGGACTGCGGCAGGCCCTGCGCACCGCGGCCGACTCCGCGCGGCAGGCCGTGGCCCACCCCGTCGAGGGCACCGTGCTCACCGTCGCCTCGGCCGCCGCCGACGCGGCCGGCGGCGCGGAGGGCGACTGCGGGGCGGTCGCGCGGGCGGCCTACGAGGGGGCCGGCGCGGCCCTCGCCGCGACACCGGGCCAGCTCGCCGTGCTCCGGCGGGCGGGAGTGGTGGACGCGGGCGGCCGGGGACTGGTGGCGGTGCTCGGGGCGCTGGTGGAGACGTTCACGGGGGAGACGCCGAGAAGCCCGGCGCCCGGCCCCGTGCTCCCCGCGCGCGGGGAGCACGGCCCGCCCGCCGGGTCCGCGGAGTGCGCCGAGGACGAGGGCGCGACGGGGCTCACCGGGCCCGCCTTCGAGGTGATCTACCTCCTGGAGGCCTCGGACGCGGCCGTGGAGCGGTTGCGGCAGCGACTCGACGGTCTCGGGGACTCGCTCGTCGTGGTCGGCGGCGACGGGCTGTGGAACGTCCACGTCCATGTCGACGACGCCGGCGCCGCCGTGGAGGCGGGGGTCGAGGCCGGGCGCCCGCACCGTATCCGGATCACGCACTTCGGCGCCGGCGACCCCCACGCCCCTGGCGCCGGGCGTCCGCTCCAGGAACGTGCCCGGCGGGCCGTGGTGGCCGTGGTGCCCGGAGAAGGGCTGGCCGGCCTGTACACCGAGGCCGGGGCGACCACGGTGCTCGCCCGGCCCGGCGAGCCGCCGGCCAGCGGTGAGCTCGTCGAGGCCGTGCGGCGGGCGCACGCGCGTGAGGTGGTGCTGCTGCCCAACGACGAGGAACTGCGCCACACCGCCGCCGCGGCGGCCGAACAGGCCCGCGCCGAAGGGCTCCGGGTGGCGCTCATCCCGACCCGCTCCGCGGTCCAGGGCATCGCGGCGCTCGCGGTGCACGAGCCGGAGCGCCGCTTCGACGAGGACGTGGTGGCGATGACCTCGGCGGCCGGCGCGACCCGCTACGCCGAGGTCACCGTCGCCGAACGGCAGTCCTGGACCATGGCCGGCATCTGCCAGGCCGGCGACGTCCTCGGCCTCATCGAGGGTGATGTGGCCGTGATCGGCGACGACGTCACGGCCACCGCCGAGGCCGTCCTGGACCGGATGCTCGCCGCGGGCGGGGAGATGGTCACCCTGGTCCTCGGCGACGAGACCCCCCACACCCTCGCCGCCCACCTGGAGGCCCGGGTCCGGGAGAACCACCTGGCCGTCGACACGGTGCTCTACCACGGCGGCAGACAGGGCGCCCTGCTCCTCATCGGCGTGGAGTGAACACCGGGCCCCTCCCGGCTCCCGCGTTCCCGCTTTGTCAGTGCCTTGGTGTGCAATGGATCTCGTGCCCGCACTGAGAGAACCACTGGAACAGCCGCTGAAGTCGGTGCTCGGCCCTCCCACCGCGAAGGTGATGGCCGAGCACCTCGGCCTGCACACGGTCGGCGACCTCCTCCATCACTATCCCCGCAGGTACGAGGAGCGCGGCCAGCTCACACACCTCGCCGACCTCCCCATGGACGAGCACGTCACCGTGGTCGCCCAGGTCGCCGACGCCCGTCTGCACACCTTCGCCTCCTCCAAGGCCCCGCGCGGCAAGGGCCAGCGCCTGGAGGTCACCATCACGGACGGCAGCGGCCGGCTCCGTCTGGTCTTCTTCGGCAACGGCGTCCACAAACCGCACAAGGAACTCCTGCCGGGCACCCGCGCGATGTTCGCCGGCAAGGTCTCCGTCTTCAACCGCCGTCTCCAACTCGCCCACCCGGCTTATGAGTTGCTGCGCGGTGATGGGGAGGAGAGCGTGGAGACCTGGGCCGGCGCGCTGATCCCGATCTACCCCGCCACCGCCAAGCTGGAGTCCTGGAAGATCGGCAAGGCGCTCCAGACCGTCCTGCCCGGCGCCCGGGACGCCGTGGACCCCCTGCCCGGCGCCCTGCGCGAGGGGCGCGGCATGATCCCGCTGCCCGAGGCCCTGCTGAAGATCCACCGCCCGCAGACCAGGGCCGACATCGAGGACGCCCGCGCCCGCCTCAAATGGGACGAGGCCTTCGTCCTCCAGGTCGCCCTCGCCCGCCGCCGCCACGCCGACGCCCTGCTTCCCGCCGTCGCCCGCAGACCGAGGCCGGACGGCCTGCTCGCGGCCTTCGACGACCGCCTCCCCTTCACGCTCACCGAGGGCCAGCAGAAGGTCTCGGAGGAGATCTTCGACGACCTGGCGACGGAACACCCGATGCACCGGCTGCTCCAGGGCGAGGTGGGCAGCGGAAAGACCCTGGTCGCCCTGCGCGCCATGCTCGCCGTCGTCGACGCCGGGGGACAGGCGGCCATGCTCGCGCCCACCGAGGTGCTCGCCCAGCAGCACCACCGGTCGGTCACCGAGATGATGGGCGAGCTGGCCGAGGGAGGAATGCTCGGCGGGGCGGAGAACGCCACCAAGGTGGTGCTGCTCACCGGTTCCATGGGCGCGGCGGCCCGCCGCCAGGCCCTGCTCGACCTGGCCACCGGTGAGGCCGGCGTGGTGATCGGCACCCATGCGCTGATCGAGGACAAGGTCCGGTTCCACGACCTGGGCCTGGTCGTCGTCGACGAGCAGCACCGGTTCGGCGTGGAACAGCGCGACGCCCTGCGCGGCAAGGGCAAGCAGCCCCCGCACCTGCTCGTCATGACCGCCACCCCCATCCCGCGCACGGTCGCGATGACCGTCTTCGGCGATCTGGAGACCTCCGTCCTCGACCAGCTCCCGGCCGGCCGCTCGCCCATCGCCAGCCATGTGGTCCCCGCCGCCGACAAGCCCCACTTCCTGGCCCGCGCCTGGGAGCGGGTGCGCGAGGAGGTCGAGGGCGGCCACCAGGCGTACGTGGTCTGCCCGCGCATCGGTGACGAGGAGGACGATCCGGGGGCCGGGAAGAAGAAGCCGCCGGAGGCCGCGGGGGAGGCCGATGCCGAGAAGCGTCCGCCGCTCGCCGTCCTCGACGTCGCCGAGCACCTGGCTAAGGGACCGTTGCGGGGCCTTCGCGTGGAGGTCCTGCACGGCAGGATGCAGCCCGACGACAAGGACGCCGTCATGCGCCGCTTCGCCGCGGGTGAGACCGACGTCCTGGTCGCCACCACCGTCATCGAGGTCGGGGTCAACGTCCCCAACGCGACCGCGATGGTGATCATGGACGCGGACCGCTTCGGCGTCTCCCAGCTCCACCAGCTGCGCGGCCGGGTCGGACGCGGCTCGGCCCCCGGCCTGTGCCTGCTGGTCACCGAGATGCCCGAGGCGAGCCCGGCCCGGCAGCGGCTGGGTGCGGTCGCCGCCACCCTGGACGGCTTCGAGCTATCCCGCATCGATCTCGAGCAGCGCCGCGAGGGCGACGTCCTGGGCCAGGCCCAGTCCGGCACCCGCTCCAGCCTGCGCATGCTCGCCGTCATCGACGACGAGGAGATCATCGCCGAGGCCCGTGAGGAGGCGGCCGCGGTCGTCGCCGCCGACCCCGAGCTGGAGCGTCTGCCCGGGCTGCGCACGGCCCTGGCCGCCCTGCTGGACGACGAGCGGGAGCAGTACCTGGAGAAGGGCTGACAGACTGGAGCCACCTTCGGGTACCCGGCACCCGGCCACGGACGGGGACGCGCCCCGAACGCACCGACAACGCCGACGAGACCGGCAACGCCGACAACGCTGATAACGCCGACAACGCTGATAACGCCGACAACGCCGATAGCGCCGACAAGGCCGACAAGGACAAGGACCAGGACATGACCCGCGTGATCGCCGGCCGGGCCGGCGGGCGCCGCCTGGGCGTACCGCCGGGCAACGGCACCCGACCCACTTCCGACCGGGCGCGCGAAGGTTTGTTCTCCACCTGGCAGGCCCTCCTCGGCGGCCCGCTGGAGGGCGAGCGCGTCCTCGACCTGTACGCCGGCTCCGGCGCCGTGGGCCTGGAGGCCCTGTCCCGGGGAGCGGGGCACGCCCTCCTCGTCGAGGCCGACGCCAGGGCCGTCCGCACGGTCCGGGAGAACATCAGGGCACTGGGACTGCCCGGCGCCGACATCAGACCGGGCAAGGCGGAACAGGTCATCCGCACGCCCCCGCCGGCGACCGGGCCGTACGACCTCGTCTTCCTCGACCCCCCGTACAGCGTCTCCGACGACGATCTTCGCGAGATCCTGCTCACACTCCGCTCCGGGGGGTGGCTCGCCGAGGAGGCCGTCGTCACCGTGGAGCGCAGCACCAGAGGCGGAGAGTTCGGGTGGCCGCCCGGTTTCGACGCGATCCGGGCCCGTCGCTACGGCGAGGGAACGTTTTGGTACGGTCGCGCCGCCTCTACGTGCGAAGACGCACGATGACCGGACCGGAGAGCGAGGGATCACAAGTGCGCCGCGCCGTATGCCCCGGGTCGTTCGACCCGATCACCAATGGACACCTCGACATCATCGGCCGCGCCTCCAGCCTCTACGACGAGGTCTACGTCGCGGTGATGATCAACCAGTCCAAGAAGGGCCTGTTCGAGGTCGAGGAACGGATCGACCTGATCAGCCGGGTCACCGCCGAGTACGGGAACGTACGGGTCGAAGCCTTCCACGGCCTCCTCGTCGACTTCTGCAAGCAGCGCGAGATCCCCGCGATCGTCAAGGGCCTGCGCGCGGTCAGCGACTTCGACTACGAGCTGCAGATGGCCCAGATGAACAACGGCCTCTCGGGTGTGGAGACCCTGTTCATCCCCACCAATCCCACCTACAGCTTCCTGTCGTCCTCCCTGGTCAAAGAGGTCGCCACCTGGGGCGGCGACGTCTCGCACCTGGTGCCCCCGGAAGTCCTCTCCGCGCTCTCCGAGCGGCTGCGCAGGGACTGAGCGCCGCCGGGGCGGCCGCCCGGGGGCGGTGGGATCCCGGCGATCCGACGGCCGGTGTTCCCCGCCCGGCCCGGGGCCGTACAGTCGTTGCGTCCGTCTCCAACACAGCTGTAGAGAGTGGCGAGCACACGGTGGACGTGCAGAAGAAGCTGGACGAGATCGTCGCCGCGGTCTCCGGTGCCCGGTCGATGCCCATGTCGGCCTCGTGCGTGATCAACCGCGCAGAGCTGCTCTCGATGCTCGAAGAGGTGCGCGCGGCGCTGCCCGACTCCCTGGCCCAGGCCCAGGAACTCATCGGCGACCGCGAGCAGATGGTCGAGCAGGCCCGCAAGGAGGCCGAGCGGATCATCGAGGGCGCGCACGCCGAGCGCGGCTCCCTGATCTCGGGCACGGAGGTCGCCCGCCGCTCCCAGTCCGAGGCCGACCGGATCCTCGCCGAGGCCCGCAAGGAGGCCGAGGAGGTCCGCGCGGAGGCCGACGACTACGTCGACTCCAAGCTCGCCAACTTCGAGGTCGTCCTCACCAAGACGCTCGGCTCGGTCGGCCGGGGCCGCGAGAAGCTGCTCGGCACCGGGCCCGGTCTGGACGAGCAGGGCTATGAGGATGACGACGCCCCCGAGCGCAGTCACGACCCGGAGACCCTGCGCCGCAGCGCCGACGAGTACGTCGATGTCAAGCTCGGCGCCTTCGAGGCGGTCCTCGCCAAGACCCTGGAGGCGGTGGGCCGGGGCCGTCAGACCCTGCACGGCCGGATCGCCACCGACGACCTCGGCGCCCTCGCCGAGGACCCCACCACGATCCAGCACTCCAGCGACGCCGACTACCTCGCCGACCTCGCGGCCATGCCGGACCTCCCGGCCCAGCGGGCCCCGCAGCCGCCGCAGGAGGCTCCGCAGGTCCCCCGGCAGGACCCGCAGCAGCAGGAGTACGCCCAGCAGGAGGCGTACGGCTACCAGCAGCCCGACCCGTACGGCGGCTACCAGCAGCAGTACGGCGGCGAGCAGGACCAGTACGGAGGCGAGCAGGACCCGTACGGCTACCAGCAGCAGGCCGTCCAGCAGGACCCGTACGCCGCCTACCAGGGCTACGAGACCCCGCAGCAGCCGGCGTACGACCCCGGCCAGGCCCAGCAGGGCTACGTCCCGCAGCAGCAACAGACCCCGGGCGTCCTGGACGAGACCAGCCTCTTCGACACCAGCATGATCAGTCCCGAACAGCTGCGGGCCTACGAACAGGGCCGCGGCAACGGCTGACCGGGCTCGTCACCGGCCGCCGCGGAACCGGATTGGGCGGAGAGCCGAAGGTCCAGTATCCTGGCTCCTCGGTCGTGTGCACATCCGCGATCCACGCTGCCCGCGAACTCCACGGGTCGGCGTTCCCCAAGCTCGAAGACCGAAAGCAGGAATGGCCCTGAACGCCCGCCTCGACCACCGCAATCCCCTCGTGTTCGACACGCACGAGCTGGGACGGAGGCCGGGCGCGCTGCAGCGGCTGACCCGCTCGGTCGAGGCACCCAGGGACTTCGGTGTCCAGGGAGTCGTCGGAGTGCCGGAAGGCGCCCCGGTGGAGCTTGAGCTCCGGCTCGAGTCGGTCATGGAAGGGGTGCTCGTCACGGGCACCGCCCGTGCGACGGCCGAGGGGGAGTGCGTAAGGTGTCTGGAGCCGCTCGAGCTGGAGCTCGTGGCGGATTTCCAGGAGATGTTCTCGTACCCTGACGCCGACGACCGGGGCCGTGTGATCGCGGAGCCGGGCGACGACGCCGAGGACGACGAGGACAGGCTCTTCCTCGAGGACGGCATGCTCGACCTCGAGACCGTGCTGCGTGACGCGGTGGTGCTCGCACTGCCGATGCAGCCGGTGTGCCAGGACGACTGCCCCGGCCTGTGTTCCGAATGCGGAGCCCGGCTCGCGGACGACCCGGACCACCACCACGACGCCGTCGACATCCGTTGGGCGGCACTGCAGGGACTCGCCGGTTCACTCGAAGACGGCGAGAAGGACGAGATGAGCGGCGACGGTCCAGGATCCGCGGACGCCGCCGAGAAGCAGGAGAAGTAGCCGTGGCTGTTCCGAAGCGGAAGATGTCGCGCAGCAACACGCGCCACCGCCGGTCGCAGTGGAAGGCTGCGGTCCCCACCCTGGTTGCGTGCGAGCGCTGCCACGAGCCCAAGCAGCAGCACATCGCGTGCCCGTCTTGCGGCACCTACAACAAGCGCCAGGTCCTCGAGGTCTGAGCGGCTGGTGAGAGGCACTGTGTCCACGCCCAAGAAGCAGTCGTCCCGCGTGAGCGGGAGCGGACCGGCGGACAACAACCAGGCCTCGTCCCACACGCTTCTGGAAGGGCGGCTCGGCTATCAGCTCGAGTCCGCCCTTCTGGTGCGTGCGCTGACCCACCGTTCCTACGCGTACGAGAACGGCGGCCTGCCGACGAACGAGCGGCTGGAGTTCCTCGGGGACTCCGTGCTCGGCCTCGTCGTCACGGACACGCTGTACCGCACCCACCCCGACCTGCCCGAGGGCCAGCTGGCCAAGTTGCGGGCCGCGGTGGTCAACTCGCGTGCGCTGGCGGAGGTGGGCCGCGGGCTCGATCTCGGTTCCTTCATCCGGCTCGGCCGCGGTGAAGAGGGCACAGGCGGCCGGGACAAGGCGTCCATCCTCGCCGACACCCTCGAAGCGGTGATCGGCGCGGTCTATCTCGACCAGGGCCTCGACGCGGCCTCCGAACTGGTGCACCGCCTGTTCGACCCGCTGATCGAGAAGTCCTCGAACCTCGGCGCCGGCCTGGACTGGAAGACCAGCCTCCAGGAGCTCACCGCGACCGAAGGGCTCGGCGTGCCCGAGTACCTGGTCACGGAGACCGGACCCGACCACGAGAAGACCTTCACTGCTGCCGCCCGCGTCGGAGGCGTCTCGTACGGCACCGGCACCGGCCGCAGCAAGAAGGAAGCGGAGCAGCAGGCCGCCGAGGCCGCCTGGCGGTCCATCCGGACCGCGGCCGACGAGCGAGCCGCTGCGGCCGAGGCCGCCGCGGACGAGCCGGCTGCCGAAGTCGCCGTCGACGCGGGTGCCGAACCGGCCGCCGGCGCACCGTCGGCCTCCGCCTGACGCCACACACGCCGAGTGCGACCCGAGCGTCCGCCCCGCCGGGGCGGACGCTCGGGTCGCACTCGTGGACCGATCCTCGGAAGGGGGAACGATGCCCGAGCTGCCCGAGGTCGAGGTCGTACGGCGGGGACTGGAGCGGTGGGTCGCCCACCGGACCGTCGCCGAGGCCGAGGTGCTGCACCCGCGTGCGGTACGCCGCCACCTCGCCGGTGCCGAGGACTTCACACACCGTCTGAAGGGCCGTCGTGTCGGTGTCCCGAGCCGCCGCGGCAAGTACCTGTGGCTGCCCCTGGAGGGCACGGACCAGTCCGTGCTGGCCCACCTCGGCATGAGCGGCCAGCTGCTGGTCCAGCCGCACACGGCGGTGGACGAGAAGCACCTGCGGGTCCGGGTCCGCTTCACGGACGCCCTGGACACCGAGCTCCGCTTCGTCGACCAACGCACCTTCGGCGGGCTGTCGTTGCACGAGAACACCCCCGAGGGCCTGCCCGACGTCATCGCGCACATCGCCCGCGACCCGCTCGACCCGCTCTTCGACGACGACGCCTTCCACCGGGCACTGCGCCGCAAGCGCACCACCGTCAAGCGGGCCCTGCTGGACCAGTCGCTGATCAGCGGCGTCGGCAACATCTACGCGGACGAGGCGCTGTGGCGGGCCCGCATCCACTACGAGCGCCCGACGGAGACCTTCACCCGCCCGCGCTCCCAGCTCCTCCTGGACCATGTGCGGGACGTGATGAACGCCGCCCTCGCGGTGGGCGGCACCAGCTTCGACAGCCTCTACGTCGACGTCAACGGCGAGTCGGGCTACTTCGACCGGTCCCTGGACGCCTACGGGCGGGAGGACCTGCCCTGCCGCCGCTGCGGCACGCCGATACGCCGGCGGCCCTGGATGAACCGGTCCAGTTACTTCTGCCCGAGGTGTCAGCGGGCTCCGCGCGCGTCGTAACTCTCCCGCGCCAGCAGGACGTCGTCCATGCTGTCCTCCAGGAAGTGGATGAGGGACAGCACGCGCCGCGCGGCCTCGTGGCCCAGCGGGGTGAGTTCGTAGTCCACCCGGGGCGGGTTGGTCGGCTGTGCCTCGCGGTGCACCAGGCCGTCCCGTTCCAGCGCGTGCAGCGTCTGGGACAGCATCTTCTCGCTCACCCCGTCGACGCGGCGGCGCAGCTCGTTGAAGCGCAGCGAGCCCCCGGACAGCGCCCCGAGCGTCAGCGCGCCCCAGCGTCCCGTCACATGCTCCAGCGTGCCGCGTGAGGGGCACTCCTTGGCGAACGCGTTGTAGGGAAGCCCCGGATCCCCGGGCTCGCCCGAGTACCGCCGCGTGGTCGTCATGCGATCAGCGTACTTCAGCGCAGCGCTTACCAGCAGAACGCACTAACCGGAAGTCAGTGCCGGTAGGTGCCGAGGAACGCCGAGAAACACGGAGGGCGGCCCGGGAAGCCCCGGACCGCCGTCCACGTCAGTGCGGTGCGTACTCCCGATGTCCGGCTAGTAGCCGAAGTTCTGGGTCCACCACGGGCCGCCCGATCCGAAGTGCACGCCCACGCCCAGCGTCTTGAAGTCGCAGTTCAGTATGTTCGCCTTGTGGCCGGGACTGTCCATCCAGGCTTCCATCACGGCCGCGGCGGTCGCCTGGCCGCGGGCTATGTTCTCCCCGCCGAGGTCGGCTATCCCGGCCGCCTTCGCCCTGTCCCACGGGGTGTCGCCGTCGGGGTCCGTGTGGTCGAAGAAGCCGCGCTCGGCCATGTCCTGGCTGAACGCCGCGGCCAGACCCGTCAGCGCGCTGTTCGCGGCGACCGGGCTGCAGCCCACCTTGGCCCGCTCCTGGTTGACCAGCTGGAGCACCTGGGCCCCGGCGGCGGCCTCCTCGGAGACGGTCACCGGACTGCTCGGCGCCTGCCTCTCCGGCTCCGGAGCGGTCTTGCGGGGCGGTGTCGTCGTCTCGGGCTTCTCGCTCGGCGTCGCCGCCGGCTTCTGCTGCTCCGGCGCCTTCTCCGGCGCCTCCGTCTCCGGGGGCTTCGACTGCTCGGCCGAGGGGGTCGACGGCGCGGGCTTCGGCGAGGTGGAGCGCTCGCCGTCGCGGCTGGCGGGGGCGCCGGCCTCACGGCTCTGGTTCTCGAGGCTGCCCGAGGTGCCGCCCTGCTCGCCGGGGGTGTTGGTCGGGGTGCCCGCGGCCTCCACCGTCTCGCCGGGGGAGCTGTCGCCGCCGAGCTTGTAGCTCTCGAGGCCCGGCACCGCGCCCGTGGCCACCGCGACCGTGCCGAGGGCCACCGCGGCGGAGACTCCGAGCAGCCCGGTGCGCACCGGTGTCGCGGCCTTCTTCTTCCGGCGCCGTCCGCCCGGGCCGCCCGAGTGCCGGTCACCGTCGCCGGGCGTGAAGCCGTCGTCGGGGAGACCGCCCCGCGGGGCGCCCCTGGGCGGGAGGTCGTCGCTCATGAAGACGGCCGTCTCGGCGACGGACGCGGAGCGGTCGGGGCCGGCCGGGAAGCCGCCGGGGCGGTCGTTGCCGTGGTTCGCCTGGAAGGCGGCTCCGGAGGGGGCGCCCTGCGCGAAGCCGTCCTGGGGGAAGCCGTTCTGCGTGAAGTCGCCTTGGGCGAAGTCGTTCTGCGCGAAGTCGTTCTGCGCGAAGCCGTCGGGGGTGTAGCCGTCGCCGGGGCCGTCCTCCGTCGCGAAGAGGTAGGCCTCGCTCCTCGCGGACGTCTCGGCGTACGCATCCGGGTTCAGGTAGGGGGCGATGCCCATCGTCGGGGCGTCCGCCGCGTGCGCGCTCAGCGGGTCGTGGCTCCCGTGGTACCGGCCGTCGTGCTGAGTGACCTCCGTGGCGGCGCGGCCCGTGGCGGCGCGGCCGGCGTCGGAGCGTCGGTGGCGTCCCATGTCCTGGCCTTCCTGGTCCTTGCGGTCGACTCGTCCTCGCGATCAACACGAAACTCACACGATCGAGTGAGTTTCATATGAGATTCGTTTGACCGGGACGGTACCGCATGGCGCATGGGGAGGGAGTGCCCCGCGGGACATTGTCCGGTTAGGTTGCAGTCATGAGCGAGGACGTGCGACTGATCGCCTGGGTGCGAGGAAGGGTCCAAGGTGTGGGTTTCCGCTGGTTCACGCGGGCCAAGGCGTTGGAGATCGGCGGCCTGAGTGGCTTTGCTCTCAATTTGGGCGACGGCCGGGTCCAAGTGGTCGCGGAGGGCTCCCGGGAGCGCTGTGAGAGCCTGCTCGACTGGCTCCAGGACGGCGACACGCCCGGACAGGTGGACGGGGTCACCGAGATATGGGACACACCCCGCGGCGGCTACGAGGGCTTCGCCATCCGTTGATCCCGCCGCCCTCCCGGAACTCCCGGGGCTCGGGGAGGGCGCCCCGGCCGGTCCGAAAGCGCGGAAAGTTCCTGGTGATTGCCAAGAACCCCTCCGTCGTGGGAGGCTTCCCCGCGCATCCGGTCCACCACGCCCCGAGGGTCGGTACGAGCGGCGCCGCCCCCGTCCGACGGCCGTGCGCGCTCGGCCATCCGCCGATACGGGGCGTGATCGTGTTGACCGTCAAACTTTTTGGTGAGACGCTGAAAGCCCCGCGCACCTTAGCTGTTTGGCATGGCTGAACGGCAGCACAACTCCAGGTCTGCCAAGCACCGCGGGTGCTCATCCCTCACGACCCACACCGCACAGGTCGGTCACGCATTGTGGAGGACCATCCATCATGGCAAAGGCGCTTCTCGGTTACGTCGGCGGCTCGGACCCTCGACTCCTCGCCGAGATGCGACGGCTCCAGCGGCGCGTCCAGGACCTGGAATCCGAACTCGTACGGATCCAGGCGGAGAACGACGAGCTCGCGGCTGCCGCTTCTCAGGACAGGATCATGGAGAGCGTTGACGCACACCAGGCGGAGCCTGCGCTGACCTGATCGCTGCACCGCTCCACCCCGGCAGGGCAGCGGTCGGTTCGCCCGTCACCACCGCCACGTCGTCAGAAGTGCAAGGGACGCCCCGGCGTCCCTTCTTTCCTGGCCTTCCCCCGCCTCCGTACCCCCTGGTACCCCCTGCGCCGCCCGGTTTCCCGGTTCCTTGACCCGCGCATCCTTTCACCGTCTTTAACGTTTGGTGTGCCCTGCGCGTTCACCTGTGAAACCGCCGGTTCATGGAGTGGGACATCCCGGACAGGTAGAGTCCGGCCACGTGCACCTCAAGGCCCTGACCCTCCGAGGCTTCAAGTCCTTCGCCTCGGCGACCACGCTCCGGTTCGAACCGGGCATCACGTGCGTCGTCGGTCCGAACGGCTCGGGCAAGTCCAACGTGGTGGACGCGCTCAGCTGGGTCATGGGCGAGCAGGGCGCCAAGTCGCTGCGCGGCGGCAAGATGGAGGACGTCATCTTCGCCGGCACCACCGGCCGCCCGCCGCTCGGCCGCGCCGAGGTGTCGCTGACCATCGACAACGCCGACGGCGCCCTGCCCATCGAGTACGCCGAGGTCACCATCACGCGGATCATGTTCCGCAACGGCGGCAGCGAGTACCAGATCAACGGCGACACCTGCCGCCTCCTCGACATCCAGGAACTGCTCTCCGACTCCGGCATCGGCCGGGAGATGCACGTCATCGTCGGCCAGGGCCAGCTGGACTCCGTGCTGCACGCCGACCCGACGGGCCGCCGCGCCTTCATCGAGGAGGCGGCCGGTGTCCTCAAACACCGCAAGCGCAAGGAGAAGGCGCTGCGCAAGCTGGACGCGATGCAGGCCAACCTCGCGCGCGTACAGGACCTCACCGACGAACTGCGCCGCCAGCTCAAACCCCTCGGCCGCCAGGCCGCGGTCGCCAGAAGGGCCGCCGTCGTCCAGGCCGACCTGCGCGACGTCCGGCTGCGCCTCCTCGCCGACGACCTCGTGCGGCTGCGCGACGCGGTCGCGGCGGAGATCGCCGACGAGGCCGCCCTCAAGGAGCGCAAGGACACCGCCGAGCGGGAACTGCGCACGGCGCTCCAGCGGGAGGCGGCCCTCGAGGACGAGGTGCGCCGGCTCGCTCCGCGCCTGCACGGCGCCCAGCAGACCTGGTACGAGCTCTCCCAGCTCGCCGAGCGGGTGCGCGGCACCGTCTCGCTGGCCGAGGCGCGGGTGAAGAGCGCGACCTCCGCACCCCCTGAGGAGCGCCGGGGACGCGACCCGGAGGACATGGAGCGCGAGGCCGCCCGCGTCCGCGAGCAGGAGGCCGAGCTGGAGGCCGCCCTCGAGGCCGCCGAACACGCCCTGGAGAACACGGTCGCCCACCGCGCGGAGCTGGAACGCGAGCTCGCCCTGGAGGAACGGCGGCTGAAGGACGCCGCGCGCGCCCTCGCCGACCGGCGCGAGGGGCTCGCCCGGCTCACGGGCCAGGTGGGTGCGGCCCGTTCGCGTGCCGCGGCGGCCCAGGCCGAGATCGAACGCCTGGCCGCGGCCCGCGACGAGGCCCAGGAACGGGCCGTCGCCGCCCAGGAGGAGTACGAGGCCCTGCAGGCCGAGGTCGACGGCCTCGACGCCGACGACGCGGAACTCGCCGGACGGCACACGGAGGCCGAACGGCGGCTCGCCGAGGCCGAGGCCGCCCTCACCACGGCCCGCGAGGCGGTCACCGCCGTCGAACGCGAGCGCGCCGCGACCCGGGCCCGCCACGAGGCCCTCGCCCTCGGCCTGCGCCGCAAGGACGGCACCGGCGCGCTGCTCGCGGCGCAGGACCGGCTCGCCGGACTGCTCGGTCCCGCCGCCGAACTGCTCACCGTGACCCCGGGCCACGAGGTCGCCCTCGCCGCCGCCCTCGGGGCCGCCGCCGACGCCCTCGCCGTCACCGGCCCCGCCACCGCCGCCGACGCGATCCGCCTGCTGCGCAAACAGGAAGCGGGCCGCGCCACCCTGCTGCTCACCGGCACCTTCGACGACGGACCGCGAGAAGCACCCGCCGACGCACCGCACGAGCCGCCCGCGGAGGCTCCCGACAGTCCTCCCCGGGCCGCCGACCTGGTACGCGGACCCGCCGAACTCCTGCCCGCCGTACGCCGGTTGCTGCGGGACATCGTCGTCGTCGACACCCTGGAGGACGCCGAGGAGCTGGTGTACGCGCGGCCCGAACTGACCGCCGTGACCGCCGAGGGCGATCTGCTGGGCGCGCACTTCGCGCACGGCGGCTCGGAGGGAGCCCCGAGCCTGCTCGAGGTGCGGGCGTCCGTGGACGAGGCCGCCGCCGAGCTGGAGGAGCTCGGTGCGCGGTGCGAGGAACTGACCCTGGCCCAGCACACAGCGGCCGAGGAGCGCGGCCGGTGCGCGGCCCTCGTCGGGGAACTGGCGGAGCGGCGCCGGGCCGCCGACCGGGAGAAGTCCTCCGTCGCCCAGCAACTGGGCCGGCTCGCCGGGCAGGCACGGGGCGCGGCCGGGGAGGCCGAGCGTGCCGCCGCCGCGGCCGCCAGGGCGCGGGAGGCCCTGGACAAGGCGCTCACCGAGGTGGAGGAACTCGCCGAACGGCTCGCCGTCGCCGAGGAGAGCGCCCCCTTCGGGGAGGGGGAGGAGCCCGACTCCTCCGTGCGGGACCGGCTCGCCGCCGACGGGGCCAACGCCCGCCAGACCGAGATGGAGGCCCGGCTCCAGGTGCGTACGCACGAGGAGCGGGTCAAGGGGCTCGCCGGGCGGGCCGACTCCCTCGACCGGGCCGCCCGCGCGGAACGCGAGGCACGTGCGCGTGCCGAGCAGCGGCGGGCCCGGCTGCGGCACGAGGCAGCCGTCGCCCGGGCCGTCGCGGGCGGCGCCCGGCAGTTGCTCGCGCACGTCGAGGTGTCCCTCGCGCGTGCCGAGCAGGAGCGCGCCGCCGCCGAGGCCGCGAAGGCCCGCAGCGAGCAGGAACTCGCCCGGGCGCGCACCGAGGGGCGCGAGCTCAAGGCGGAACTCGACAAGGTGACGGACTCGGTCCACCGGGGCGAGGTGCTCGGCGCCGAGAAGCGGCTGCGGATGGAGCAGCTGGAGACCAGGGCGCTGGAGGAACTGGGTGTCGAACCGGAGGGGCTGGTGACGGAGTACGGGCCGCACCGACTGGTGCCGCCCTCGCCCCCCGCCGACGGGGAGGACCTCCCGGACGACCCCGAGCACCCGCGCAACACGCCCCGCCCCTTCGTACGGGCGGAGCAGGAGAAGCGGCTGAAGGCCGCCGAGCGGGCCTACCAGCAGCTCGGCAAGGTGAACCCGCTCGCGCTGGAGGAGTTCGCGGCACTGGAGGAACGCCACCAGTTCCTCGGCGAGCAGCTGGAGGACCTGAGGAAGACCCGCGCGGATCTGCTCCAGGTCGTCAAGGAGGTCGACGAGCGCGTCGAGCAGGTCTTCGGCGAGGCCTACCGGGACACGGCCCGGGAGTTCGAGGGCGTCTTCTCCCGGCTGTTCCCGGGCGGTGAGGGGCGGCTGGTGCTGACCGACCCCGACAACATGCTCACCACGGGCGTGGACGTCGAGGCGCGTCCGCCGGGCAAGAAGGTCAAACGGCTGTCGCTGCTCTCGGGCGGTGAGCGGTCACTGACCGCCGTGGCGCTGCTGGTGTCGATCTTCAAGGCGCGGCCGAGCCCGTTCTACGTCATGGACGAGGTCGAGGCCGCTCTCGACGACACCAACCTCCAGCGGCTGATCGGCCTCATGCGGGAGCTGCAGGAGGCCTCGCAGCTGATCGTGATCACCCATCAGAAGCGCACGATGGAGGTCGCCGACGCGCTCTACGGCGTCTCCATGCAGGGCGACGGCGTCTCCAAGGTCGTCAGCCAGCGCCTTCGTTAGGCCCGCGCACCCTGTGCATATTCATGATCATCCGTCTGTGTCCCGCATGCATGCCTTCGACTCTTGAAGTCAACTTCACAGAGTCTGCAGGCATCTGTTTCATAACCCCCCGTTGACTTCAGAACTTGAACGAATAGTCTTCGCCATGTTGCTTTTACCTTCAGGTACCTTCAGGTGGACCTCGAAGGGCTGACCCCCATCCGGCGATGTTGCCGGTGGCCCGAGGAGTTACACGTGACCAGCTCAGCGCAGGCGCAGTCATCAGGAGCCGGGACGGCTCACCCCGAGCATCTCGGGCACGTCATCTTCATCACGGCGGCGGCCGCCATGGGCGGCTTCCTCTTCGGCTACGACAGCTCCGTGATCAACGGCGCCGTCGAGGCCATCCGGGACCGCTACGACATCGGCTCGGCCGCGCTCGCCCAGGTCATCGCCGTCGCCCTGATCGGCTGTGCCGTCGGTGCCGCGACCGCCGGACGCATAGCCGACCGCATCGGCCGCATCCGGGTCATGCAGATCGCCGCGCTCCTGTTCACCGTCAGCGCCATCGGCTCCGCCCTGCCCTTCACCCTCTACGACCTCGCCTTCTGGCGGGTCGTCGGCGGCGTCGCCATCGGTATGGCCTCGGTGATCGGCCCGGCCTACATCGCCGAGGTCGCCCCGCCCGCCTACCGCGGCCGGCTCGGCTCCTTCCAGCAGGCCGCGATCGTCGTCGGCATCGCCGTGTCGCAGCTGGTCAACTGGGGCATCCTGAACGCCGCCGACGGCGACCAGCGCGGCACGCTGCTGGGCCTGGAGGCCTGGCAGCTGATGCTGGGCGTCATGGTCGTCCCGGCCGTGCTGTACGGACTGCTCTCCTTCGCCATCCCCGAGTCCCCCCGCTACCTGATCTCGGTCGGCAAGCACGAGCGCGCCCGGAAGATCCTCGAAGAGGTCGAGGGCAAGAACGTCGACCTGGACGCCCGCGTCAGCGAGATCGAGACGGCGATGCACAGCGAGGAGAAGTCCCGCTTCAAGGATCTCCTCGGCGGCAGCTTCTTCTTCAAGCCGATCGTCTGGGTCGGTATCGGCCTGTCGGTCTTCCAGCAGTTCGTCGGCATCAACGTCGCGTTCTACTACTCGGCGACGCTGTGGCAGTCGGTCGGCGTCGACCCGGCGGACTCGTTCTTCTACTCCTTCACCACGTCGATCATCAACATCGTCGGCACCGTCATCGCGATGCTCTTCGTCGACCGCATCGGCCGCAGGCCGCTCGCGATCATCGGCTCCGTCGGCATGGTGATCGGCCTCGCCCTGGAGGCCTGGGCCTTCTCCTTCGACCTCGTCGACGGCAAGCTGCCCGCCACCCAGGGCTGGGTCGCCCTGCTCGCCGCCCACATGTTCGTCCTCTTCTTCGCCCTGTCCTGGGGTGTGGTCGTCTGGGTCATGCTCGGCGAGATGTTCCCGAACCGGATCCGCGCCGCCGCGCTGGGCGTGGCCGCCGCCGCCCAGTGGATCGCCAACTGGGCCATCACCGCGAGCTTCCCGTCGCTGGCCGACTGGAACCTCTCCGGCACCTACGTGATCTACACGGTGTTCGCGGCGCTCTCCATCCCGTTCGTCCTGAAGTTCGTCAAGGAGACGAAGGGCAAGGCCCTGGAGGAGATGGGCTGACCGCGCCCACGGGACCGACGGTCCACGGGACCCGTCCCACCCGAGCCCGAGGAGAGGGGTTCAAGTCCCCGCTGCCCCTCTCCTCGTACATCGCCGCCCCGCTCCGGACGACCCGTCCGGGCCGGGGCGGCGGCGTGTCCGCACCGTGCGCCGCACGTCCTGACCCGCGCCCCGTCGGCCGACGGACGCCGCGCCGCCGGCCCGGGGCGGCACGGACCGTTCCACTGGGGCCGACCTCGGCTCGACCGGGCCGCCCATGACTGATACTGGACCCGTTATGGACATCGTCATCCTTGCTGTAGTCATCGCCGTGGTCGTGTTCGGTGTGCTCGGCGGGCTCATTGTCGGCAGCCGCCGCAGGAAGCAACCGCCCCCGCCGCCGCCCACCGCACCCGACATCACCGCCCCTCCGGCCGAGCCGCACGTCGGCGACGAGGCCGAGACGCCGCGGGAGGAACCGCGGCGCACCATCGAGGAGGTTGATCTTCCGGACGGCTCCGCCCCGGTCGTCGTCGAGGAGCCGCCCGCCGAGGCTCCCGCGATCGAGATCCCGGAGCCCACCGCCGGCCGGCTCGTCCGGCTGCGAACCCGTCTCTCCCGTTCACAGAACGCCCTGGGCAAGGGCCTGCTCATCCTGCTCTCCCGCGAGCACCTCGACGAGGACACCTGGGAGGAGGTCGAGGACACCCTGCTCACCGCCGACGTCGGCGTGCAGCCCACCCAGGAGCTGGTCGAGCGGCTGCGCGAGCGCGTGAAGGTGCTCGGCACCCGCACCCCCGCCGAACTGCGCGGGCTGCTCCGCGAGGAGCTGGTCACCCTGGTCGATCCCACGATGGACCGCACCGTGCGCACCGAGACCGGGACCGGTGGTCCGGGCGTCGTGATGGTCGTGGGGGTCAACGGCACCGGCAAGACCACCACCACCGGCAAGCTCGCCCGTGTCCTGGTCGCCGACGGCAACACCGTCGTCCTCGGCGCCGCCGACACGTTCCGCGCCGCCGCCGCCGACCAGCTCCAGACCTGGGGCGAGCGCGTCGGCGCCCACACCGTGCGCGGTCCGGAGGGCGGCGACCCGGCCTCCGTCGCGTTCGACGCGGTCAAGGAGGGCAAGGAGATGGGTGCGGGCGTCGTGCTCATCGACACCGCCGGCCGACTGCACACCAAGACCGGTCTGATGGACGAGCTCGGCAAGGTCAAGCGGGTCGTGGAGAAGCAGGCCCCGCTGGACGAGGTGCTGCTCGTGCTCGACGCCACCACCGGTCAGAACGGCCTGGTCCAGGCCCGGGTCTTCGCCGAGGTCGTCGACATCACCGGCATCGTGCTCACCAAGCTGGACGGCACGGCCAAGGGCGGCATCGTGATCGCCGTCCAGCGTGAGCTGGGCGTCCCGGTCAAGCTGATCGGCCTCGGCGAGGGCGCGGACGACCTGGCGCCGTTCGAGCCCGAGGCGTTCGTGGACGCGCTCATCGGGGAGTGACCCCGAGGCGGCCCGCCGGACGGCATCCGCACCGACGCGAAGAAGCGCCCGCTTCCGGAAACCCGGAACCGGGCGCTTCGCCGTGCCACCCCGCGTACGGCTCCGGGGCCTGCGGCTGCGGCTTCCGGCGCCGACACCGACGCCTGTGCTGTGCCTATGCCTGCGACCGGTGCACGACGTACGCCAGCGTGCCCAGGAGCAGACGGGCCTCGGGCGGGCGGGGGACCGAGTCGAGGGCGGGGGAGCGCAGCCAGCGCACCGGGCCGAGGCCGCCCCGGTCCGAGGCCGGCGCCGTGATGTGCGTACCGGGGCCGAGACCGCGCAGATCGAGGGCGGACGGGTCGTCCCAGCCCATGCGGTAGAGCAGCTCGGGGAGCGCGGCGGCGGCGCCGGGGGCGACGAAGAACTGGGCCCGGCCGTCCGGGGTGGCGGCGACCGGGCCCACGGGCAGGCCCATGCGCTCCAGCCGGGCCAGGGCGCGGCACCCGGCGGGCTCGGCCACCTCGATCACGTCGAACGCCCGCCCGACCGGCAGCATCATCGCGGCGCCCGGGTACCCGGCCCAGATCTCCGTCACGTCGTCCAGCGGGGCCCCGGCGGGGATCTCCGGGGCGAGGTCGAGCGGATGCGCCCCCGGCGCCCGGCATCCCGTCCGGCCGCAGGAGCAGGCGCCGGCCGCGGCGCGGGCGCCCGGCACCACGTCCCAGCCCCACAGCCCGGTGTACTCCGCCACTTCGGTGCCGTCCGACACGCGTCCCCGGCGGCGTGAGCCGGACCGGATGTCGCGGATGCCCCGGCTGATGCCGATCGTGAAGCCCATGCCCCCTCCAACGGGTCCGACGCACCGGCGGTTACGCAGCGGGCGCGACGCGTGACTCTCTGTTCTCGATTTCCCCGTGCCGCACGGCCCAGTCGGCGTCCGGAAGCGTCCGGGGTGGTGCGCGGAACGGTGCGCGCCCCCGAGTGCCTCGCCGCAACCACCGTGGCCGCCCTGTGTCAAGTGAATCGTGAGTCGGCCACCGTGAGTTCATTCGATGGGGTGGCGAATGGTGGCGATTGCCGGTTCGCCATGGCTGAACGGGTGATCGTAGCGCTACGTTGTGTGCACGGCTTCTTGGGGCACATGCGCACACGGGTATGCCGGAGGCAACTCGGCTTTCCGTTCGGTGGGTGGTATCCGCCGGACGGCGGCCCCGGCAACCGGCATTCTGATAGGGCTTGGCGCACTCAGCGGCGAGTGGTTTCAGGGATGGGGGCGTTCCAGTGAGCGGCAACGGCGGTGGCGGGACGAGCGCTGCGGGTACGGAGAAGCGTCCGAACGAGCTGCTCGCCTCGTGGTTCGTCCGCAGCGGCTGGTCCAAGGGCGAACTCGCCCGCCAGGTCAACCGCAGGGCCCGCCAACTGGGCGCCAACCACATCTCCACCGACACCTCACGCGTGCGCCGCTGGCTGGACGGGGAGAACCCGCGCGAGCCCATCCCGCGCATCCTGTCCGAGCTGTTCTCCGAGCGCTTCGGCGTCGTGGTCTCCGTCGAGGACCTGGGGCTGCGCACCAGCCGGCCCTCGCCCTCCGCCACCGGCGTCGACCTGCCCTGGACGGGCCCGCAGACCGTGGCCCTGCTCAGCGAGTTCTCGCGCAGCGACCTCATGCTCGCGCGGCGCGGCTTCCTCGGGAGCTCGCTGGCCCTCTCCGCGGGCCCGTCCCTCATCGAGCCCATGCAGCGCTGGCTCGTCCCCACACCGTCCGCCGCCCCGTCCCCCCCGGAGCCCGAGGCCGCCGTCCCGGGGCACACCCGCGGCCGGCTGTCCCAGCCGGAGCTGGACCTGCTGGAGACCACCACCGTGATGTTCCGGCAGTGGGACGCCCAGTGCGGCGGCGGCCTGCGCCGCAAGGCCGTCGTCGGGCAGCTGCACGAGGTGACGGACCTGCTCCAGGAACCCCAGCCCGAACCGATCCGGCGGCGGCTGTTCAAGGTCGCCGCCGAGCTCGCCGAACTGGCCGGCTGGATGTCGTACGACGTCGGGCTCCAGCCCACCGCGCAGAAGTACCTCGTGCTCGCCCTGCACGCGGCCAAGGAGGCGGGGGACCGGCCGCTGGGCTCGTACATCCTGTCGAACCTGAGCCGCCAGATGATCCACCTCGGCCGGCCCGAGGACGCCCTGGAGCTCATCCACCTCGCGCAGTACGGCAGCCGTGACTGCGCGAGCCCGCGCACCCAGTCGATGCTGTACGCGATGGAGGCCCGCGCCTACGCCAACATGGGCCAGCCCGGCCGGTGCAAACGCGCGGTCAGGATGGCCGAGGACACCTTCGCCGAGGTCGGCGAGTGGGACGAGCCGGACCCCGACTGGATCCGCTTCTTCTCCGAGGCCGAGCTGTACGGCGAGAACTCCCACTCCTTCCGCGACCTCGCCTACGTCGCCGGACGCAGCCCCACGTACGCCTCCCTCGCCGAGCCGCTGATGGAGCGGGCCGTGGAGCTGTTCGCCCAGGAGCGCGCCGACTACCAGCGGTCGTACGCGCTCAACCTGATCGGCATGGCCACCGTGCACCTCCTCCAGCGTGAGCCCGAGCGGGGCGCGGTCCTCGCCACCGAGGCCATCAGGGCGGCCAAGAAGGTCCGCTCCGAGCGGGTCAACACCCGGATCCGGAAGACGGTCGACACGGCCGTCCGCGACTTCGGCGACCTCGCCGAGGTCGTCGACCTCACCGAGCGGCTCGCCATCGAGCTGCCGGAGACCGCCGAAGCGGTCTGACTCCCGAAGGACCGCAGGAACCTCCGGCAAAACCCCAGACCCCGGCCGCGGCCGGCCCTCCCGAACTGCCCGACTCGGCTCCCCCATGCCAGGTCATCGGAAGGCCGCCGCGGCCGGCTTCTTCGCGCCCGGACCGACACCGCTTTTGCGGACCCGGCAGTTCATCGACGCGTAACACACCGGGTGCCTTCGTCACGGCGGCGAAACAGCGAGGGGCCTCCACCGAAACGGCGCTGCGCGAGTCTCGTGGCGCGGAACCGGCCCGCCCCACACGACCCGCTCGGGTTCCACCCGCACGGTGCCGTACCGACGACGAGGAGACGCCGATGGCAGCAGCCGTCACCCTTGCCGCGGAGACGCCCACGCTCTCCGCCGCCAACACGGGGTTCATGCTCATCTGCTCCGCCCTGGTGATGCTCATGACCCCGGGCCTGGCCTTCTTCTACGGAGGCATGGTCCGCGTCAAGAGCACCCTGAACATGCTGATGATGAGCTTCATCAGCCTGGGGATCGTCACCGTCCTGTGGGTGCTCTACGGCTTCTCCATGGCGTTCGGCACCGACTCCGGCAGCGTCATCGGCTGGAACTCCGACTGGGTCGGCCTGACCGGCATCGGCCTGACCGAACTCTGGGACGGCTCCACCGTCCCCGTCTTCGTCTTCCTGGTCTTCCAGCTGATGTTCGCCGTCCTCACCCCCGCCCTGATCAGCGGAGCGCTCGCGGACCGCGTGAAGTTCACCGCATGGGCGCTGTTCATCACCCTGTGGGTCACCGTCGTCTACTTCCCGGTCGCCCACTGGGTCTGGGGCGCCGGCGGCTGGGCCTTCGAACTGGGCGTCATCGACTTCGCCGGCGGGACGGCCGTCCACATCAACGCCGGTGCCGCCGCCCTCGGCGTGATCCTGGTGATCGGCAAGCGCATCGGCTTCAAGAAGGACCCGATGCGCCCGCACAGCCTGCCGCTGGTCATGCTCGGCGCCGCGCTGCTGTGGTTCGGCTGGTTCGGCTTCAACGCCGGCTCCTGGCTCGGTAACGACGACGGCGTCGGCGCGCTGATGTTCGTCAACACCCAGGTCGCCACCGCCGCCGCCGTACTCGGCTGGCTCGCCTACGAGAAGATCCGCCACGGCGCGTTCACCACGCTGGGAGCCGCCTCCGGCGCGGTCTCGGGCCTGGTCGCCATCACACCGGCCGGCGGCGCGGTCTCCCCGCTCGGCGCGATCGCGGTCGGCGCCGTCGCCGGTGTGCTGTGCGCCATGGCCATCGGCCTGAAGTACCGCTTCGGCTACGACGACTCCCTCGACGTCGTCGGCGTCCACCTGGTCGGCGGCGTCATCGGCTCCCTGCTCGTCGGCCTCCTCGCCAGCGGCAAGGGCCAGTCGGACGTCCGGGGACTCCTCTACGGCGGCGGCCTCGACCAGTTCTGGAAGCAGTGCGCCGGAGTCCTCGGCGTCCTCGCCTACTCCCTGGTCGTCTCCGCGCTCCTCGCCTTCCTCCTGGACCGGACGATCGGCATGCGCGTCTCCGGGGACGACGAGGTGGCCGGCATCGACCGTGCCGAACACGCCGAGACCGCATACGACTTCAGCGGCGCCGGCGGCGGTGCCGCCCGCAACGCCGCCCAGGCGCCCCTCGCCCCGGCCGAGAACAAGAAGGTGGACGCGTGAAGCTCATCACCGCCGTCGTCAAGCCGCATCGGCTCGACGAGATCAAGGAGGCCCTGCAGACTTTCGGGGTGCACGGCCTGACCGTCACCGAGGCCAGCGGCTACGGCCGCCAGCGCGGCCACACCGAGGTCTACCGCGGTGCCGAGTACACCGTCGACCTGGTGCCCAAGATCCGCATCGAGGTGCTGGTGGAGGACGAGGACGCCGAACAGCTCATCGACGTGATCGTCAAGGCGGCCCGCACCGGCAAGATCGGCGACGGCAAGGTCTGGTCGGTCCCGGTCGGGACCGCCGTCCGGGTCCGCACCGGTGAGCGCGGCCCGGACGCGCTCTGAGCAGGGCGAACGGAACAGGAGCCACCGGATGACGGGGACGGGCGGGTACGAGGGGGCGAAGGACCCGGGGCCCGGCGGCTACGCGGCGGCCCGGCTGCACCTCCTCACCGGGGAGAAGCGGTCCGGGCCGCAGCGCCGCACCGCCCTGGCGACCCTCACGGACGACTGGCTCGCCGGGCTCTTCGCGGCGGGCGCCGGGGGCACGCGCGGGGTGTCCCTGATCGCCGTGGGCGGCTACGGGCGCGCGGAACTCTCCCCGCGCAGCGACCTCGACCTGCTCCTGCTGCACGACGGCGGCGACCCCGAGGCGGTCACCGCCCTCGCCGACCGCCTCTGGTACCCCGTCTGGGACCTGGGCCTCGCCCTCGACCACTCCGTCCGCACCCCGGCCGGGGCCCGCAGGACCGCGGTTGAGGACCTGAAGGTCCAGCTCGGCCTGCTGGACGCCCGGCACATCGCCGGCGACCTCGGCCTCACCACCGCACTGCGCACGGCGGTGCTCGCCGACTGGCGCAACCAGGCACCGAAGCGGCTCCCCGCCCTCCAGGAACTGTGCGCCGAACGCGCCGAACGCACGGGCGAGTTGCAGTACCTCCTGGAACCCGACCTCAAGGAGGCCCACGGCGGGCTCCGCGACGCCACCGCCCTGCGCGCCGTCGCCGCCTCCTGGCTCGCCGACGCCCCGCGCGAGGGCCTGGCCGACGCCCGCCGCCGGCTCCTCGACGTACGGGACGCCCTGCACCTGGCCACCGGACGCGCCACCGACCGGCTCGCGCTGCAGGAGCAGGAACAGGTCGCGGCCGACCTCGGCCTGCTCGACGCGGACGCGCTGCTGCGGCAGGTCTACGAGGCGGCCCGCGTCATCGCCTACGCCAGTGACGTCACCTGGCGCGAAGTGGCGCGCGTCCTGCGCTCCCGCGCGGTACGGCCCCGACTGCGCGCCCTCCTGGGCGGCGGGAAAGCGGCGCCCGAGCGCTCCCCGCTGGCCGAAGGGGTCGTGGAACAGGACGGCGAAGTGGTGCTCGCCCGCGCCGCACGCCCCGAACGCGACCCCGTGCTCCCGCTGCGCGCCGCGGCCGCCGCCGCCCAGGCCGGGCTTCCGCTCTCCCCGCACGCCGTACGGCGCATGGCGGCCACCGCGCGCCCCCTGCCCGCGCCCTGGCCCGCCGAGGCGAGGGAACAGCTGGTGACCCTGCTGGGCTCCGGCCGGCCCGCGGTCCAGGTCTGGGAGGCGCTGGAGGCGGAGGGCCTGGTCAACAGCCTGCTTCCGGACTGGGAACGGGTCCGCTGCCGCCCCCAGCGCAACGCCGTGCACCTGTGGACCGTGGACCGGCACCTCGTCGAGACCGCCGTCCGCGCCTCCGAGTTCACCCGGCGCGTGCACCGGCCCGACCTGCTGCTGGTCGCCGCGCTGCTGCACGACATCGGCAAGGGGTGGCCCGGCGACCACTCGGTGGCCGGCGAGGTGATCGCCAGGGACGTGGCCGCCCGCATCGGCTTCGACCGGCACGACGTCACGGTGATCGCCGCCCTCGTACGCCACCACCTCCTGCTCGTGGAGACCGCCACCCGGCGCGATCTGGAGGACCCGGCCACCGTGCGCGCGGTCGCCGGGGCCGTCGGCTCCCAGGGCGCCCTCGAACTGCTGCACGCCCTCACCGAGGCGGACGCCCTGGCCACCGGCCCGGCCGCCTGGTCGTCCTGGCGCGCCGCACTCGTCGCCGACCTCGTCGAACGGGTCGCCGCCGTGCTGTCCGGGGACGTCCCGGAGGCCCCCGAGGAGGCCGCGCCCACCGCGGAACAGGAACGCCTCGCCGTCGAGGCGGTCACCACGGGCGGGCCGGTGCTGTCCCTGCGGGCCCGGACCGAACCGCCCACCGAACCCTCCGGCGACCCCGAGCCGCTCGGCGTGGAACTGCGCATCGCCGTGCCCGACCAGGAGGGCGTGCTGCCCGCGGTGGCCGGGGTGCTCGCCCTGCACCGGCTGACCGTACGGACCGCGGAGCTGCGGGTCCTGGACCTCCCGGCCGGCGTCGACGGCTCGGTGCTGCTGCTCGACTGGCGGGTCGCCGCCGAGTACGGCGCCCTGCCCCAGGCCGCCCGGCTCCGCGCCGACCTGGTCCGGGCCCTGGACGGCACCCTCGACGTCGCCGGCCGGCTCGCCGAACGGGACGCCGCGTACCCGAGGCGGCGGGGCGCGGTCGCGCCGCCGGCCCGGGTGACGGTCGCCCCGGCCGCCTCCCGGCACGCCACGGTGATCGAGGTCCGGGCGCAGGACGCCCCCGGACTGCTGTTCCGGATCGGGCGGGCGCTGGAGGACGCGGGGGTGCGGGTGCGCAGCGCGCATGCGAGCACGCTGGGGGCGAACGCGGTGGACGCTTTCTACGTGACCTGCCTGGAGGGCGCGCCTCTACCGGGCGAGGAGGCGGTATCGGTGGCCCGGAAACTGGAAGAGACGTTGCGGGCGTGACCCCGCAGTCGTTTCCCGCGTTGATCGGGTGTGCTCCCCGCCGGTGCGGGGATGGTCCTCTGGTCGAGCGGTTCTCAGAGGCACGCAATATGTGCTCCCCGCCCACGCGGGGATTCGCCCCCGTCCACTGGCTGCAGCGGGCGGGGGCTATTTGCTTGCCGGGCCGGATACCCTGGAGGGCAGCCCAGTTCCGCCCCCGACCTCGAGGACCGACGCCGCCGTGTTCGATACTCTCTCCGACCGCCTCAGCGCGACCTTCAAAAACCTCCGCGGAAAAGGCCGGCTGAGCGAAGCGGACATCGACGCCACGGCGCGTGAGATCCGCATCGCTCTCCTTGAGGCGGACGTGGCCCTGCCCGTCGTCCGTTCCTTCATCAAGAATGTGAAGGAACGGGCCCTCGGCAGCGATGTCTCCAAGGCCCTGAATCCGGCCCAGCAGGTTCTGAAAATCGTCAACGAGGAACTGGTCACCATCCTCGGTGGCGAGACCCGCCGCCTGCGCTTCGCCAAGCAGCCCCCCACCGTGATCATGCTGGCCGGTCTGCAGGGTGCCGGTAAGACCACGCTCGCGGGCAAGCTCGGCCGCTGGCTGAAGGAGCAGGGGCACTCGCCGGTGCTGGTCGCCGCCGACCTCCAGCGCCCCAACGCCGTCAACCAGCTGAGCGTCGTAGCCGAGCGCGCGGGTGTCGCCGTCTACGCGCCCGAGCCGGGCAACGGCGTGGGCGACCCGGTGAAGGTCGCCAAGGACTCCATCGAGTTCGCGAAGACCAAGGTCCACGACATCGTGATCGTGGACACCGCCGGCCGCCTGGGCGTCGACCAGGAGATGATGCAGCAGGCCGCGGACATCAGGGACGCCGTCAGCCCCGACGAGATCCTGTTCGTCGTCGACGCCATGATCGGTCAGGACGCCGTCAACACCGCCGAGGCGTTCCGCGACGGCGTCGGCTTCGACGGCGTGGTGCTCTCCAAGCTCGACGGTGACGCCCGCGGTGGTGCGGCGCTGTCGATCCGGCAGGTCACCGGCAAGCCGATCATGTTCGCGTCCAACGGTGAGAAGCTCGACGAATTCGACGCCTTCCACCCGGACCGGATGGCCTCCCGCATCCTCGACATGGGTGACCTGCTCACCCTGATCGAGCAGGCGGAGAAGACCTTCAGCCAGGAAGAGGCCGCCCAGATGGCCTCCAAGCTGGCGTCCAAGAAGGGCCAGGACTTCACCCTGGACGACTTCCTGGCCCAGATGGAGCAGGTCAGGAAGATGGGCTCGATCTCCAAGCTGCTCGGCATGCTGCCCGGCATGGGGCAGATCAAGGACCAGATCAACAACCTGGACGAGCGGGACGTCGACCGCACCGCCGCGATCATCAAGTCGATGACCCCGGCCGAGCGCCAGGAGCCGACGATCATCAACGGCTCGCGCCGTGCCCGTATCGCCAAGGGCTCCGGTGTCGAGGTCAGCGCAGTGAAGTCCCTTGTCGAGCGGTTCTTCGAGGCGCGGAAGATGATGTCCCGCATGGCCCAGGGCGGCGGCATGCCGGGAATGCCCGGGATGCCGGGCATGGGCGGCGGCCCCGGCCGGCAGAGGAAGAAGCAGAAGCAGGCCAAGGGCAAGCAGCGCTCCGGCAACCCGATGAAGCGCAAGCAGCAGGAGCAGGAGGAGGCCGCGCGCCGCGCTGCGGCCGCGGAGGGCGGCAACGCCTTCGGGCTGCCGCAGCAGGGCGGCCAGGACTTCGAACTGCCCGACGAGTTCAAGAAGTTCATGGGCTGAGAAGTCCGCGGGCCGGCGGCCCGTGCAGGTGTCAGGGCGTCCGTGCGATCAGGTACCGGAACACGTTCGGCATCCACACGGTGCCGTCCTGCCGCTGGTACGGGTGCAGTGCCTCGGCCAGTTCCTTGTCCACCTGCACCTGGTCCGTGGCGGCGATCGCCGGGTCGAACAGTCCCGTCGAGAGCAGTCCCCGTACGGCGCTGTCCACGTCGGCGTAACCGAAGGGGCAGGCCACCCTCCCCGAACCGTCCGGCCGAAGGCCCGCGTGCTGGGCGACCCGCTCCAGATCGTCGCGGTGCGCGGGGCGCCAGTTGCCCGTGCCGCGCACCGGCTCCGCCAATCGGGTGGCCACCCGGAGCACGGACGTCGTGGCGCAGCGTTCCGGCGGGCCCCAGCCGGTGAGGACGACGGCCGCTCCGCGTCCGGCGAGCGGCGTCGCCTCGGCGAGCAGCGCCTCCAGTTCCTCCGCGTCGCCCGCGCGGCAGCCGATCGGTTCGAAGGCGGTCACCACGGTGTACCCGGCGGTGTCCGCCCGGGCCGCCCCGGGGGAGCCGTCCACGAGCCGGGTGTCCGCGCGCCCGTGCGCGCGCGGCTCCCGTTCGGCGGGCAGCAGGCGTTCGCGTGCGTGGGCCAGCCGGGCGGACGAGGTGTCGACACCGGTGACCGCGGCGCCCCGGGAGGCCGCCATCAGCAGGGCGAGCCCCGCACCGCAGCCGAGGCCGAGCAGCCGTGTCGCGGGCCCCACGTCCAGCCGCCGGTAGACGGCCTCGTAGAGCGGTACGAGCATCCTCTCCTGTATCTCGGACCAGTCGCGCGCGCGTGCCCGCCGGTCCACGCGAGGGCCGCGCCCCGTGGGGCCGTGCCCCGTAGGACCCTGCTCCGCGGGACCGTGTCCCGTACGAGGAAGGTGCTGCCCCACGAGCGTAGGTGTCATAGGTGAGCGCCCCAATCAGCCGAGAGTTGCCGCCGTGCCCGATTACCCGACCTGCCTGACCCCCGTACAGTGCGTCGGTACTTCCCCCGTATGCCAGGAAACTCCGCCCTCGACCCGGCGTCCAGTGGAACGGGGCGGCGGGTTGGGAGTCGCTCATGCCAGTGGCAAGGATTCACAATCCGGCCATCGCGGGGCGATGAGCCGGTTCCGGCCAAGGTCCGCAAACACCTGATCGAGGTCGTGTCCGGCCGTGTCCGGCCGCGTCCGCCCATAAGGACCGGGCCGGTGTCGGGCGCCGTCGACGGACCCGGTAACGTCACGGTCGTGGCACCCGCCCACCGGGCCGGTCGTGGCAGCCGTCCGGCGGACCGGGGTGCTCCGCCGCGGGAGAGCGGCCGAAACGCCCCTTGCACACCCGTGGACCGCGGACGCACCGGCGCGCGGGCCCCGCGTACGCGCCGGGGCGGGGGACGGTGTACGTCGGTCTACGCACCACCTTGAGGTGAGCTGCGAGGCTTCTCCGCAGATCAGCGCACCCGCCCGTGGTCGGGACGCATGAGCGGGTACTGACGGGTAAGGGCAAATTATTTGGGATGCCCCGGAATCGGAACACAGAGGCACCCCGGCTCGTTGTCATTACGTGAGCACGACACAGACACCACCTGTACTCGCCGCAGAACTGGCGCAGGCGTGGGCCGATATCCAGCGGTACCACCCCGAGCTGCCCGATCTTGCCGCGCCCGAGTCCCTGATCGGGGAGTCGTCGTCCGCGTGCGGTCACGAACTCTCCTTCGAGCGACTGCTGCATGAGGCAGTCCATGGCGTCGCCGCCGCGCGCGGTGTACGCGACACCTCCCGTGCCGGCCGCTACCACAACCGCCGTTTCCTCGCGATCGCCGAGGAGCTGGGCCTGGACCACCCCGAGGAGCCGCATCCCAGCAGCGGCTTCTCGCTGGTCGCACTCACCCCGGAGGCGAAGCGCCGCTACCGCCCGACGGCGGAGCGTCTCCAGCGCGCCCTGAAGGCGCATTCCGCCGCGACCGCGGGCGACACCGCCCGCAGCTTCCGGGGTCCGGCGGCACGACACGGTTCGTCCGGCGGTGGTGTGCGCGTCAAGGCCGTCTGCGACTGCGGCCGCAACGTGCGCGTCGTCCCGTCGGTGCTGGCCCAGGCCCCCATCGTCTGCGGCGGCTGCGGCAAGCCGTTCAGGATCCCTGAGACGGTGGCCTCGGCGGCGAGCTGACGGCGACCCGGCATCTCGTGGGTGCCGGCCGCATCGGGACGGGCTCCGGGAGCGTGCGGGGGCCGTTCCGCACGCCGCTCCGGGGCCGGTCGTGCCGCAGGGCGGCCCCGCCCGGCGTGACGGCGCCACCGCGTCGCGCCGGGCGGGGCCGAGGGCTGCCCGCGTGCGGGGCTGCGGTCCCGGGCGCCCCGCGACGTGTGGCACAATGACTAGCTGTACTCGACAGCCGCACAGGAACCCTCTCGCCTCCGGCTGACGCGTCCATCGGGCACTCGGGTACCGCAACCCCACGCGGCCGTCCCGCCGTGCCCCACCACGTCAATCCAGGAGAACTCACTCCCGTGGCAGTCAAGATCAAGCTGAAGCGTCTGGGCAAGATCCGTTCGCCTCACTACCGCATCATCGTCGCCGACTCCCGTACCCGCCGTGACGGCCGGGCCATCGAGGAGATCGGCAAGTACCACCCGACGTACAACCCGTCGGTGATCGAGGTCGACGGTGAGCGCGTGGCGTACTGGCTCGGTGTCGGCGCCCAGCCGACCGAGCCCGTGCTCGCCATCCTCAAGAAGACCGGCGACTGGCAGAAGTTCAAGGGCGAGCCCGCCCCGGCCCCGCTGCTGCAGCAGGCCGAGAAGGCCGGTCGCCCGTCCTTCGACGCCATCGGCGGCGAGGACGAGGGCAAGGGTGAGGCGATCACCCAGAAGAAGAAGACGGAGAAGAAGGACGAGGCCGCTGCTGAGTCCTCCTCGTCTGCGTCGACCGAGGCCTGAGCATGCTCGAGGAGGCTCTCGAGCACCTCGTGAAGGGCATCGTCGACCATCCCGACGATGTCCGGGTCGCCTCGCGCGACCTGCGCCGCGGGCGAGTGCTCGAGGTCCGGGTCCACCCGGACGACCTCGGCAAGGTGATCGGCCGCAACGGCCGCACCGCACGCGCCCTGCGGACCGTCGTGGGCGCCATCGGCGGCCGCGGTGTCCGTGTCGACCTCGTCGACGTGGACCACGTCCGCTGACGCTCAGCGCAACCGGCTCGGGCCGGGGAGGGCCACAGGGCCGTCCCCGGCCCGTTGTCGTACGACAGGAGATCAAGCACAGTGCAGCTGGTAGTCGCTCGCATCGGCCGCGCCCACGGCATCAAGGGCGAGGTCACCGTGGAGGTCCGCACCGACGAGCCGGAGCTGAGGCTCGGGCCCGGCGCCGTCCTGGCCACCGACCCCGCCACCGCCGGCCCGCTCACCATCGAGAGCGGCCGGGTGCACAGCGGTCGCCTCCTGCTGCGCTTCGAGGGCGTCCGCGACCGCACCGGCGCCGAGGCGCTGCGCAACACCCTGCTCATCGCCGAGGTCGACCCGGACGAGCGGCCCGAGGACGAGGACGAGTACTACGACCATCAGCTGATCGACCTGGACGTCGTCACCGAGGACGGACAGCACGTCGGCCGGATCACCGAGATCTCCCACCTGCCGACACAGGACCTGTTCGTGGTGGAACGCCCCGACGGCAGCGAGGTGTTCGTGCCGTTCGTGGAGCAGATTGTCACCGGGATCGACCTCGAGGAGCAGCGCGCGGTCATCGACCCGCCGCCGGGCCTGATCGACGACCGGGGCGACGACGAAGTCGTCGCCGACCACGGCGCTGACCACGGCGCCTCGTCGCGGAACGAGGCGTGATGCGGCTCGACGTCGTCACCATCTTCCCCGAGTACCTCGAACCGCTGAACGTCTCCCTCGTGGGCAAAGCGCGTGCGCGGGGGCAGCTGGACGTCCGGGTCCACGACCTCCGCTCGTGGACCCACGACCGGCACAACACCGTCGACGACACCCCGTACGGCGGCGGCCCCGGCATGGTCATGAAGACCGAACCGTGGGGCGAGGCGCTCGACGAGGTCCTGGCGGACGGCTACGAGGCCGGCTCGTACGCGCCCGTCCTGGTCGTCCCCACGCCCAGCGGCCGCCCCTTCACCCAGGAACTCGCCGTCCAGCTCTCCGAGTGCCCCTGGCTGGTCTTCACCCCGGCCCGTTACGAGGGCATCGACCGGCGCGTCGTCGACGAGTACGCGACCCGTATGCCCGTCCACGAGGTGTCCATCGGCGACTACGTCCTGGCCGGCGGCGAGGCGGCCGTCCTCGTGATCACCGAGGCGGTGGCCCGGCTGCTGCCCGGCGTCCTGGGCAACGCCGAGTCCCATCGGGACGACTCCTTCGCCCCGGGCGCGATGGCGAGCCTCCTGGAAGGGCCCGTCCACACCAAGCCGCCCGTCTGGCGGGGCCGGGGGATCCCCGAGGTGCTGCTCAGCGGGCACCACGGGAAGATCGCCCGCTGGCGGCGCGACGAGGCGCTCAGGCGCACCACCGCGCACCGGCCCGACCTCATCGAACGCTGCGATCCGGCGGCCTTCGACAAGAAGGACCGCGAGATGCTCTCCATCCTGGGCTGGGAACCGGACCCCGGGGGAGAGCCGCACGGCCGATTTTGGCGCAGGACCGGCGGCGTGGAACAATAGGCCGCTGTTGTGCGCCGTCCGGCGTGCGCCCCTGCCGCAGGGGGACACGACGCCCGCCCCGCACCGCGCAGCCGAGAACCGAACTCCTAGTTGCCGTTGATGACCTGCGGCATCAGCGAAGAAAGCAGACGAAATGTCTCACCTGCTCGACTCCGTCGACTCCGCGTCGCTGCGCAGCGACATCCCGGCCTTCCGCCCCGGCGACACCGTCAACGTCCACGTGCGCGTCATCGAGGGCAACCGCTCCCGTGTGCAGCAGTTCAAGGGCGTGGTGATCCGCCGCCAGGGTGCCGGCGTGCGCGAGACCTTCACGGTCCGCAAGGTCTCCTTCTCCGTCGGCGTCGAGCGCACCTTCCCGGTGCACACCCCGATCGTGGAGAAGATCGAGCTCGTCACCAAGGGTGACGTCCGTCGCGCCAAGCTGTACTACCTGCGTGACCTGCGCGGCAAGGCCGCGAAGATCAAGGAGAAGCGCGAGAACTGAGCGCTTTTCCGAGGTGAGCCCGGGGCCGGATAACATCTGGCCTCGATGGACACCGAAGCACAGCCGACGGAGCGCGACCGCTCCTCCCACCCGGCCGGACCCGAGGAGACCTCGGGGTCCCCGGGTCCGGAGGAACGGTCGCGTTCCTCGTTGCTGCCGCGTGCGGTGGGCGGGCTCCCCGGAGGGTGGGCCACCGCGGCACTGCTGTCGGTGCTGCTGCTCCTGCTGGGGCTCAACACGTTCGTGGTGCGGCCGTTCCAGATCCCCAGCGGATCGATGGAACCCTCGTTGAGAGCCGGGGACCGGGTTCTCGTACTGAAGCCGGCATACCGTTTCGGAGCCGGGCCGCTCCGTGGCGACGTGGTGGTGTTCGACGGCACCGGGTATTTCGGGGACACCGACTACATCAAGCGCGTTGTCGGTGTGGGCGGGGACCGCGTGGTCTGCTGCGACAGGGAGGGGAGGATCCGGGTGAACGGACGGTCGGTCGACGAGTCGGGCTTCCTGTTCCCCGGAGAGAGCGCGTCCACCGTGCCCTTCGACGTCGTCGTGCCCGAGGGACGCCTGTTCGTCCTCGGTGATCACCGAGGCGACTCCAGCGACTCCCGCGACCGTCTCGGATCGCCCGGCGGCGGCATGGTCCCGGTGAGCGCGGTGATCGGCCGTGCCGACTGGATCGTCTCGCCCTTCGACCGCACCACCCGGCTGCACCGCCCCGACGCCTACGCGCGCGTGCCGGAGCCGGGGACGGACACGGGACACCCCGGGGAGGGGACCCATGGGTAACCGGGGCAAGCCCCGCGGCGGACCGGTGAGCGCCGCGGAGAACCTGCTGCCCACCGGCGTGCGCCGCACGGTCAGCGCGGCCGACGGGCGGAGCCGGGCCGACCGGCGCAAGCTCCAGCGGAAGGTCAAGCGGCGGCGCAGACAGAGCGCGGTCAAGGAGATACCGCTGCTGATCGGCGTCGCCGTCGTGATCGCGCTGGTGCTGAAGACGTTCCTCGTCCAGGCCTTCGTCATCCCGTCCGGCTCCATGGAGCAGACGATCCAGATCGGCGACCGCGTCCTGGTCGACAAGCTCACCCCGTGGTTCGGCTCCAAGCCGCAGCGCGGGGACGTCGTCGTGTTCAAGGACCCCGGCGGCTGGCTGGAGGACGAGCAGACCACCCCCACGAGGGACGACCCGGTCGGCGTCAAGCAGGTCAAGGACGGGCTCACCTTCATCGGGCTGCTGCCCTCGGAGAACGAGAAGGACCTCATCAAGCGGGTCGTCGGGGTCGGCGGCGACCAGGTCAGGTGCTGCGACACCCAGGGCCGGGTCACCGTCAACGGCGTGCCCCTGGAGGAGGGCGACTACCTCTACCCGGGCAACGCCCCGTCCACGACGCCGTTCGAGGTCACCGTGCCCGAGGGGCGTCTGTGGGTGATGGGAGACCACCGGTCCAACTCCGCCGACTCCCGTTCCCACCAGGACACCGACTACGGCGGTACCGTCTCCGAGGAGGAGGTGGTGGGCCGGGCCATGGTCATCGCCTGGCCGTTCGCTCACTGGAGCACCCTGGACGAACCGGAGACCTATGCGTCCGTGGCGGACCCGACACGCGGTTCGACCGTTGCCGCCCCGCTGTCGCATAGGGTTGCCCAGGGCCATTCGAACGGAATGGTTCAGCTCCCGAGCCCTGCGGAACTCCCGCTCGTTATGGGAGTGGTGGGCCTGCGCCGCGCATGGGGCAGGCGGCGGCACAGAGTGAGGAGCTGGCGTGGGGGATGTGGCGGTTGGCGCACGATCCGGAGCCGACGGCGAGGAGCACCGCGATCGGTCCGCGGGGCCGGACGGCCCGGCCGAGGACGGCGCCACGACCTTCGGGAATGACTCCCCGGCGGTCGAGGAGGACAGCGTGAGGGACTACCGGAACACCGGGGACCAGGGGCAGGGCGAGCCGCCCCGGCAGGAGAAGAAGCCACGCTCCTTCTGGAAGGAACTGCCCATCCTGGTCGGTATCGCGCTGGTGCTGGCGCTGCTGATCAAGACATTCCTGCTGCAGGCCTTCTCGATCCCGTCGGACTCGATGCAGAACACCCTCCAGCAGGGTGACCGCGTCATGGTCGACAAGCTCACCCCCTGGTTCGGTTCCGAGCCCGAGCGCGGCGAGGTGGTGGTCTTCCACGACCCCGACAACTGGCTGGCGGGCGAGCCGACGCCGGAGGCCAACGGGCTGCAGAAGGTCCTCAGTTGGATCGGTCTGATGCCGTCCGTGGAGGAGAAGGACCTGATCAAGCGGGTTGTCGGGGTCGGCGGGGACATCGTCGAGTGCAAGGGCACCGGGCCGCTGACGGTCAACGGCGTCGCCCTGAACGAGGCGTCGTACGTCTACCCGGGCAACACCCCGTGCAGCCAGGACGACCAGGGCGGCCAGTTCAGGGTCGAGGTGCCCGAGGGCCACATCTGGGTCATGGGCGACCACCGGCAGAACTCCCGGGACTCCCGGTACAACCAGGCCGACAAGAACCACGGCATGGTCCCGGTGCAGGAGGTCGTCGGCCGTGCCGTCGTCGTCGGCTGGCCGGTCAACCGCTGGGACTACCTCGAGGTCCCGGCCACCTTCGACCAGCCCGCGCTGAACAACGAGGCGTCGGCCGGGGCGGCTCTGTCGGCGGCGCCCCAGGGGCTCGCGCTGATGGGCGCCGTGCCGCTGGTGCTGTGGCGGCGCGGGCCCGGTGGCGGCGGCGAGCGCTGAGCGCCGCCGAGGAGGGGCTGACCCGGTTCGGCACCGCCGGATAGGGTGCCGTCCATGACTGGTCGGAGCACGACGCGTACGGCTTCGCGGGGCGGCGGTGCGGGCCGGGGCCCGGCGGGCGGCCGGACCGGGCAGCGGCTGTCCTCGCTGGCCGTGGCGCTGGGCATGGTGCTCTTCCTCGGCGGGTTCGCCTGGGGAGCGGTCGTCTACCGGCCGTACACCGTGCCCACCACCTCGATGGCGCCGACGGTCGGAGCCGGTGACCGGGTGCTGGCCCAGCGCATCGACAGCGGTGACGTCCGCCGCGGCGACGTCGTGGTCTTCCAGGACGCGAACTGGGCGGACGTACCGGTCCTCAAGCGGGTGGTCGCCGTCGGCGGGGACACCGTCTCCTGCTGTGCGGGCGGCCGGCTGACGGTCAACGGCACGGAGATCGACGAACCGTACCTCTCCGCGGACGAGGCGGCCGGGTTCAGCGGCTTCCCGGAGGTGACCGTGCCGAAGGGCCGGCTGTTCCTGCTCGGTGACGAGCGCGCCGGTTCCGTGGACTCCGCCTCCCACCTCACCGACGCCGCGAACGGCACCGTCTCCCGCGGAGCCGTCCGGGCCCGCGTCGACGCCGTGGTCTGGCCGGTGGAGGGCATGCTGAAGGCCCCCACCGGCTTCGAGGAACTCGGCGCCCTCTCCTCGCCGGGACCGCTGCGGACGATCGTCGCCCTGGTGATCGCCGGCGCGGTACTCATCTTCGGCGGCGCCGCGTACGGCCCCCTCGCCGGGAGGTCCGGGGCCTCCCGGACGCGGAAGGCAGAGGCGGGGGCGTCCGGTGGCCGCTGAGCCGGCCCGCCCGGCCGAGGACTCCCACGACGGCGGGCTGCGCAGGGTCGCCCGTGTGGTGCTGCTCGACCCGCGGGACCGCATCCTGCTGCTGCACGGCCATGAGCCCGACGACCCGGCCGACGACTGGTGGTTCACCCCCGGCGGCGGTGTGGAGGGCGGCGAGACCCGGGAACAGGCCGCGCTGCGGGAGCTCGCGGAGGAGACGGGCATCACCGAGGTGGAGCTGGGGCCCGTGCTGTGGCGGCGGCGGTGCTCCTTCCCGTTCGCGGGCCGCCGCTGGGACCAGGACGAGTGGTACTACCTCGCCCGCACCACCCGGACGGCCACCGGAGCCACGGCGCTGACCGAGCTGGAGCGGCGCAGTGTCGCCGGAGCGCGCTGGTGGACGTGCCCGGAACTGGCGCGGGCGCATGAGACGGTGTACCCGACCAGACTCGCCGAACTGCTGCGCACGCTGCTCGAGGAGGGCCCTCCGGCCGGACCCGTGACCCTCGACACCGAGATCGTCTAGCGAAAGGTCCCGAGAGCTGTCCGGCAGGGCAGACCGGCTTCGGCCGACGGGGGCTCCTGGGACTGGCGCACAATGGTGGGATCGCACGGGTGAAGGGGAACATGCCATGAGCGCCGAGGACCTCGAGAAGTACGAGACCGAGATGGAGCTCAAGCTCTACCGGGAGTACCGCGACGTCGTCGGTCTGTTCAAATACGTGATCGAGACCGAGCGCCGCTTCTATCTGACCAACGACTACGAGATGCAGGTGCACTCGGTCCAGGGTGAGGTGTTCTTCGAGGTGTCCATGGCGGATGCCTGGGTCTGGGACATGTACCGGCCGGCCAGGTTCGTGAAACAGGTGCGTGTCCTCACCTTCAAGGACGTGAACATCGAGGAGCTCAACAAGAGCGATCTGGAACTCCCCGGCGGGTGACAGGAGCCCCCGGCGGGTGACAGAGCCCCCTGGCGGGTGACGGAGTTGTCCACAATCGCCGGGTTGTCCACGAAGATCCACTTCGGGCGGCCGACTGCGGGACGGTTGGCGCCGGAGGTGGTGCCGACATGAACACCCAGCAGGCACGCAGCGCACTCGGCAGGTACGGCGAGGCGCTGGCCGCGCGGCGGCTGGCGCAGGCCGGAATGACGGTCCTGGAGCGCAACTGGCGCTGCGGCAGAACCGGCGAGATCGACATCGTGGCCAGGGACGGAGACGTCCTCGTCGTCTGCGAGGTGAAGACCCGCAGGGCCGCGTCCTTCCAGCACCCCATGGCGGCCGTCGACCCCGCCAAGGCGAGCCGCCTGCGGGATTTGGCGCAGCGCTGGCTCCAGGCACACGGGGGAGCGCCGCCCGGCGGCGTCCGCATCGACCTGATCGGCGTCCTGCTGCCGGAGCGGGGCGCGCCCCGGGTCGAGCACGTCCGGGGGGTGGCCTGAGATGGGGTTCGCCCGTACCTGCTCGGTGGCGCTGGTGGGCGTCGAGGGCGTGGTCGTGGAGGTCCAGGCCGACCTGGAACCGGGAGTGGCGGCGTTCACCCTGGTGGGGCTGCCGGACAAGAGCCTGACGGAGAGCCGGGACCGGGTCAGGGCCGCCGTGGTCAACTCCGGTGCGGAGTGGCCGCAGAAGAAGCTCACCGTGGGGCTCAGCCCGGCGTCGGTGCCGAAGGCCGGCAGCGGTTTCGACCTGGCCGTGGCCAGCGCGGTGCTGGGCGCCGCCGAGCGGATCGACCCGCGGGTGCTCGCCGACCTCGTGATGATCGGTGAGCTGGGACTGGACGGCAGGGTGCGACCGGTCCGGGGCACGCTGCCCGCGGTCATCGCGGCGGCCGACGCGGGCTACGAGCAGGTGGTGGTGCCCGAGTGCGCCGCCGCCGAGGCCTCGCTGGTGCCGGGCGTGTCGGTCCTGGGCGTCCGCAGCCTGCGCCAGCTGATCGCCCTCCTCACCGACGAACCCGTGCCCGAGGAGGAACAGGACGGCCAGGGGCGGCCCGATCCGCTCCTGGCCGGGCTGCGGGTCCCCGGCGCCGGCGCGGCCACCGGCATGCACAGCGTCGGCGCGGCCCACTACGGCCCCGGTGGCGACCTCGCCGACCTCGCCGACGTCGTCGGCCAGCTCCCGGCGCGGACCGGGGTGGAGGTGGCGGCGGCCGGCGGGCACCACCTGTTTTTGGAAGGGCCGCCCGGCGCGGGCAAGACCATGCTTGCGGAGCGGCTGCCCTCGCTCCTGCCCCCGCTCGACCGGCAGGAGTCGCTGGAGGTCACGGCGGTGCACTCGGTGGCCGGCCTGCTGCCCCCGGGCAAGCCCCTGATCGACACCGCCCCCTACTGCGCCCCGCACCACTCGGCCACGATGCAGTCGCTCGTCGGCGGCGGCCCCGGAATCGCCCGGCCCGGGGCGGTCTCCCTCGCGCACCGGGGTGTGCTCTTCCTGGACGAGACCCCCGAGTTCGGCGGCCGCGCCCTGGACGCCCTGCGCCAGCCGCTGGAGGCCGGGCACGTGGTCATCGCGCGCAGCTCCGGTGTGGTGCGCTTCCCGGCGAGGTTCCTGATGGTGCTCGCCGCCAACCCCTGCCCCTGCGGTCGCTTCTCGACGAAGGAGGCACTGTGCGAGTGCCCGCCCTCGTTGATCCGCCGCTACCAGGCCCGGCTGTCCGGCCCGCTGCTTGACCGGGTCGACCTGCGGGTCGAGGCCGAGCGCGTCACACGGGCCGAACTGACCGCCGACGGGGCCCGCGGCGAATCCACCGCCACGGTCGCCGACCGGGTGCGCACGGCCCGCGAACGCGCCGCCGCGCGGCTCACCGGCACCCCGTGGCGCACCAACGGCGACATCCCCGGACGGGAGCTGCGCCGCCGCTGGCACGCGGCCCCCGGCGCGCTGGAGGAAGCCGAGCGGAGCCTGGAGCGCGGTGTGCTCAGCGCCCGCGGACTCGACCGGGTGCTGCGGGTCGCCTGGACCGTCGCCGACCTGGTCGGCCACGACCGGCCCGACGCCAGGGACGTCGCCCTCGCGCTGCAGTTGCGCACCGGCGTCCCCCGCGGCGTGCCCATGGCCATCGGAGCGCTGACATGAGCCGCGCCGGCGAGCCCGCGGGCGGGCGGCCCGGCCGTGAACCGGCCGGCGGCCGCGGTGACGAGTTCCTCGCCAGGGTCTTCCTCACCCGTGTCCTGGAACCCGGCGACGAGACCGGTGGGAGGTGGGTGCGGGAACTGGGCGCGCGGGAGGTGGTGTCGCGGCTGCGGGACGGAGCCGAGCCGCTGCCGGGGGTGAGCGGCCGGCGGTGGGCCGGACTGCTGGCACGGGCCGAGCGGGCCGAACCGGACCGGGACCTCGCCGTCGCGCGGGACGCCGGGGCACGGTTCGTGTGCCCCGGGGCGGCCGAGTGGCCCCGGCAGCTCGACGACCTGGGGGACGGCCGGCCCCTCGGGCTGTGGGTGCGCGGCCCCGCCGACCTGCGGATGTGGGCGCTGCGCTCGGTCGCCGTCGTCGGTGCCCGCGCCTGCACCGAGTACGGCGCCCACATGGCCGCCGTACTCTCCGCCGAACTCGCCGAACGCGGCTGGGTCGTGGTCTCCGGCGGCGCCTACGGGGTCGACGGCGCCGCCCACCGCGGTGCGCTCGGCTCGGGCGGCGCCACCGTCGCCGTGCTCGCCTGCGGAGTCGATCGGCCCTATCCGCGCGGACACACCGGACTGATCACCAGGATCGCGGAGCAGGGGCTGGTGATCGGCGAGCTGCCGCCCGGTGACCACCCGACGCCGAGCAGATTCATCCTCCGCAACCGGGTCATCGCCGCGCTCACCCGGGGCACCGTGGTCGTCGAGGCCGCCCACCGCAGCGGCTCCCTGGTGACCGCCAGGGCGGCCCGGCGCCTGGGACGCCACACGATGGGGGTCCCCGGGCCGGCCACCAGCGGGTGCTCCGCCGGGGTGCACGAACTGCTGCGGCAGGAGGCGGTGCTGGTCACCGACGCCGCGGAGGTCATCGAACTGGTCGGGGACATGGGCGAACTGGCACCGGACCGGCGCGGCCCGGTCCTCCCCCGCGACCTGCTGGATCCGGCCGCCCGCCAGGTCCTCGACGCGCTGCCGACGCGGGTGGCGGCCGACGTGGACGGGATCGCGCGCGGCGCGCGCACCACCCGCGACGACGCGATCGCGAGACTGTACGAACTGCGAGCACTTGGATACGTCGAACGACACGGCGACGACTGGAAGTTGACACGCCAGGCGGTGATTCCGGTCGGGGACGGCTCCGACGAGCGCTGACGGAGTGTGTTCGGCCGTCCGGGGGAACGTCCACGCCCCTTGGAAAATACGTCAGTTGGGACACCCGGGTGAACACGCAGAGCGACGGATGCGACCCGACGGGGCCGGGGTCGGGGCACCTCCGCGCGCGCCCCGACCTCACTTCTTCGCGCACCGCGACCCCGCAGTCACGCTACGCTCACAGGCGTCCCGATACGGAAAGACAGCACGGAAGGGCACCACGGCAGGCGATCCGGGCAGGCGCAGACGGGCGGCTCGGTATCGGACGGACAGCTCACGCAGGCGGCAACGGTCCGCCGCAGAACGGCACAAGGCGACGAATGCCCCAGCACACCTCCGGGTCCGACCGGGCGGCGATCCCCCCAGCCGCCCGTGACGGTGGCAGCGTGCGGCCGCCCGCTCCCTCGACGCTCGACGAGCTGTGGCGGTCGTACAAGGCGACGGGGGACGAGCGGCTGCGGGAGCAGCTGATCCTGCACTACTCGCCGCTGGTGAAGTACGTCGCGGGCCGGGTCAGCGTGGGACTGCCGCCCAATGTGGATCAGGCGGACTTCGTCTCCTCCGGGGTGTTCGGGCTGATCGACGCGATCGAGAAGTTCGACGTCGACCGGGAGATCAAGTTCGAGACCTACGCGATCACCCGGATCAGGGGCGCGATGATCGACGAGCTGCGGGCCCTGGACTGGATTCCGCGCTCGGTGCGGCAGAAGGCGCGCAACGTCGAACGGGCGTACGCGACGCTGGAGGCCCGGCTCAGGCGCACGCCGACGGAGAGCGAGGTCGCCGGCGAGATGGGTATCGCGGTGGAGGAGCTGCACGCGGTTTTCAGCCAGTTGTCCCTCGCGAACGTCGTTGCCCTGGAGGAGCTGCTGCACGCCGGCGGCGACGGCGGCGACCGGCTCAGCCTGATGGACACCCTGGAGGACACCGCCGCCGACAACCCGGTGGAGGTGGCCGAGGGCCGGGAGCTGCGGCGGTTCCTCGCGCGGGCGATCAACACGCTTCCGGAGCGCGAGAAGACCGTGGTCACGCTGTACTACTACGAAGGGCTCACCCTGGCCGAGATCGGCCATGTGCTGGGGGTCACGGAGAGCAGGGTCAGCCAGATCCACACCAAGTCCGTGCTCCAGCTGAGGGCGAAACTGGCGAGCTTCGGCGGCTGAACCGGCGGCTCGGCAGGCTCCGGGTGCATTGGCCCCACCTGCGGTTTCGGTCCGGGGACTCCCTCCTCGAGCGGGGCGTCCGTAAAGTGGTGGGCGTGCCAAGGATTCGAGCGGCCTCCGTGGCCGAGCACCGGTCGATGCAGCGAGCCGCCCTGCTGGACGCGGCACGCTCCCTGCTGTCCGAGGGCGGTACGGAGGCGCTGACCTTCCCCGCCCTCGCCGAGCGCACCGGCCTGGCGCGCTCGTCCGTGTACGAGTACTTCCGCTCCCGCGCGGCCGTCGTCGAGGAGTTGTGCGAGGTCGACTTCCCGGTCTGGGCGGCCGAGGTCGAGTTCGCGATGGCCGCGGTCGACGGCGCCGAGGCCAAGATCGAGGCGTACGTCCGCAAGCAGCTGGAACTGGTCGGGGACCGGCGTCACCGTGCCGTGGTGGCCATCTCCGCGAGCGAACTCGACGCGGGGGCCCGGGAGAAGATCCGCGCGGCGCACGGCGGGCTCGTCGCGATGATCGTCGAGGCGCTGGGCGAACTGGGCCACGAGCAGCCCCGGCTCGCGGCGATGCTGCTGCAGGGCGTGGTCGACGCCGCCGTGCGCCGGATCGAACTGGGCGCCGCGGAGACTCCGGAGACGATCACGGAGGCGGCGGTCGCCATGACCCTCCGGGGCGTCCGGCCCTGATCTGTCCGGCTCTGATCTGTCCGGCTCTGGCCTGCCCGGCCCTGCCCTGAGCAGTCCGCCCCGGACCCCGCTCCTCCGGTGTCCCGGTCACTCCGGCAGCGGCACGCCGAGCACCGGGAGGAGTCTTGAGGGGCCGCCGAACAGGTGGGGCGGGAGCAGCCCGAGCGGATCGAGGTAGACGTCCGCCCTCAGCAGGCCCCAGTGCAGACAGGGGACCGCGCAGTGGGAGCCCGCGGCCGCCACCGTGCCGACCACCTCGCCCGGCGCCACCTCGGCTCCCTTCTCCACCGACGGCAGGACCGGCTCGTAGGTCGTACGCAGGGGCGGGGCGCCCGTGCCGGACAGCTCCACCGAGACGACGCCCCGGCCGGCCACCCGGCCGGCGTAGGAGACCCGGCCCGCCGCCACCGCCCGCACCGGTGTCCCCGGAGCCGCCGCCAGGTCCACACCGCGGTGTCCGCGCCCGTACCTGGTCTCCGGTGGTTCCCAGCCGCGCTGCACCCGCGGCCGTACCCCCACGGGCCAGACCCGCCCGAGGGTCGGCACCCCGGCGCCGGAACCGGCGGCATCCGGCGGAGCCGGATCACCCGTCCGAGCCGCGAGCAACGGCAGCGGTGGCGGTGGCGGTGACAGCAGCACCGTCGGCGTCAGGACCAGCGGGACGGCCAGGCGCGCACCCGTCCTCAGAAATCGGCTCACTCGCATGCGGGGAGCCTCCCCGAGATCCGTGATCACTGCCGTGACCTGTGGACCACCGGCCGGTTGTGGACAACGACGTCACCCGGTGCCCTGCGGGTCCCGTACACTTCTGGGTGGCGATCCGGGTCACCGGGTCGACTTCGCACGCCCCGACATCAGGTCCGGTCACGACCGCACGGTCGCGAACGCTCCCGATGTCAGCGCCCCTCGGTCCTCTGTGGCAACGGCGCGTCGCGGGCGTCAGGCGCGGGAACCGCCGGTTCCCGCGGCACAACCGAGAAACCCAAGGAGATACGGCCATGGCCGTCGTCACGATGCGGGAGCTGCTGGAGAGCGGCGTCCACTTCGGTCACCAGACCCGCCGTTGGAACCCGAAGATGAAGCGCTTCATCTTCACTGAGCGCAACGGCATCTACATCATCGACCTGCTCCAGTCGCTGTCGTACATCGACCGCGCCTACGAGTTCGTCAAGGAGACCGTCGCCCACGGCGGCACGGTCATGTTCGTCGGTACGAAGAAGCAGGCGCAGGAGGCCATCGCCGAGCAGGCCACCCGCGTCGGCATGCCCTACGTCAACCAGCGCTGGCTGGGCGGCATGCTCACCAACTTCTCGACCGTCTACAAGCGTCTGCAGCGCCTCAAGGAGCTCGAGCAGATCGACTTCGAGGACGTGGCCGCCTCCGGCCTCACCAAGAAGGAGCTGCTGGTCCTCTCCCGCGAGAAGGCCAAGCTGGAGAAGACCCTCGGCGGTATCCGCGAGATGCAGAAGGTGCCCAGCGCCGTCTGGATCGTGGACACCAAGAAGGAGCACATCGCGGTCGGCGAGGCCCGGAAGCTCAACATCCCGGTCGTCGCCATCCTCGACACCAACTGCGACCCCGACGAGGTCGACTACAAGATCCCGGGCAACGACGACGCGATCCGCTCCGTCACCCTGCTCACCCGCGTGATCGCCGACGCCGTGGCCGAGGGCCTCATCGCCCGCTCCGGTGTCGCCACCGAGGGCAAGGGCGAGAAGGCCGCCGGCGAGCCCCTCGCCGAGTGGGAGCGCGACCTGCTCGAGGGCGAGAAGAAGGCCGAGGAGACCCCGGCCGCCGCCGAGGCCGAGAAGCCGGCCGAGGCTCCCGCCGCCGAGGCCCCCGCGGCCGACGCTGCCCCGGCCGCCGAGGCCGACCAGGCCTGACCGGCCCCGTCCGTGCGGACACGGCGGGAGCGGGCCACATGAAGTCCGCTCCCGCCGTTCACCCGTAGGTCAGCGGTGAGTCCGCGGGGCCGCGTCCACACGTGGACCGCGGACCCGCGGATCTCCGAACCTCCAGACTTCGAGAAAGACTCACAGACTCATGGCGAACTACACCGCCGCCGACGTCAAGAAGCTCCGTGAGCTCACCGGCGCCGGCATGATGGACTGCAAGAAGGCGCTGGACGAGGCCGAGGGCAACGTCGAGAAGGCCGTCGAGGCGCTCCGCATCAAGGGCCAGAAGGGCGTCGCCAAGCGCGAGGGCCGCTCCGCCGAGAACGGCGCCGTGGTCTCGATCATCGCCGACGACAACTCCTCCGGCGTCCTCGTCGAGCTGAAGTGCGAGACGGACTTCGTCGCCAAGGGCGAGAAGTTCCAGGGCGTGGCCACCGCCATCGCCGAGCACGTCGCCAAGACCTCCCCGGCCGACATCGACGCCCTGCTCGCCTCCGAGATCGAGGCCGGCAAGACCGTCCAGGCGTTCGTCGACGAGGCCAACGCCAACCTGGGCGAGAAGATCGTCCTGGACCGCTTCGCCCGGTTCGCCGACGGCTACGTGGCGGCGTACATGCACCGCACGATGCCCGACCTGCCCCCGCAGATCGGTGTCCTCGTCGAGTTCGACAAGCAGACCGACGAGATCGCCGCGGTCGCCAAGGGCGTCGCCCAGCACATCGCCGCGTTCGCGCCGCAGTACCTCGCCAAGGAGGACGTGCCGGCCGAGGTCATCGAGACCGAGCGCCGTGTCGCCGAGGAGACCACCCGCGCCGAGGGCAAGCCCGAGGCCGCCCTGCCGAAGATCGTCGAGGGTCGCCTCAACGGCTTCTTCAAGGACGCCACGCTGCTCGGCCAGCCCTACGCGCTGGACAACAAGAAGTCCGTCCAGCAGGTCCTGGACGAGGCCGGTGTCACCCTGAAGCGCTTCACGCGCATCAAGGTCGGCATCTGAGTCCGTACCGCGACGGGCGCGCGACCCCGATAGGGTCGTCAGCAGTCGTCCGGACACGCCGTCACGCACGTGCGCGTGCCGGGTGACAGCAGATCTGACGAGGAGGCCATTGCCGCATGGGATGCGAAGCACACCCCGCCGGCAGTGGCCTCCTTCGTATGTGCAACACGTGAAAGAGGCGGGATCCCCATGACCACCAAGGCCGAGAAGAGCGACGACGGCAAAGTACGCGGCCGGTTTCTGCTGAAGCTGTCCGGAGAGGCGTTCTCCGGGGGTGGCGGCCTTGGCGTCGATCCCGACGTGGTGCACGCCGTGGCACGCGAGATCGCGGCGGTCGTCCGTGACGGCGCGCAGATCGCCGCCGTCATCGGCGGCGGCAACTTCTTCCGCGGCGCGGAACTGCAGCAGCGCGGCATGGACCGGGCCCGCTCCGACTACATGGGCATGCTGGGCACCGTGATGAACTGCCTGGCGCTCCAGGACTTCCTGGAGAAGGAGGGCGTGGACTGCAGGGTGCAGACCGCCATCACCATGGGCCAGGTCGCGGAGCCCTACATCCCCCTGCGAGCCGTACGGCACCTGGAGAAGGGCCGCGTGGTCATCTTCGGCGCCGGTATGGGCATGCCGTACTTCTCCACCGACACCACCGCCGCCCAGCGCGCCCTGGAGATCGACGCCGAGGCGCTGCTGATGGGCAAGAACGGTGTGGACGGGGTCTACGACTCCGACCCGAAGACCAACCCCGACGCGGTGAAGTTCGACCATCTCGGGTACGGGGAGGTCATCACGCGTGACCTGAAGGTCGCCGACGCCACGGCCGTGACCCTGTGCCGCGACAACAAGCTCCCGATCGTCGTCTTCGAGTTGCTGACGGAGGGCAATATCGCGCGCGCCGTCAAGGGTGAGAAGATCGGCACACTTGTGGGTGACCAGACGGACCGGAACTGACCGGACCAGAACCACCCGTCCGCGTCAGGACATTTCTGGGGACGGACGGGACGGGCCGGGCCGGGGGATGGACAATGTCCCGCCGGTCGGGAACCGTGCAGGAAGAAGACGCGACGCAGCAGGCCGCCGCCCCGCCAGGGAACCGCGGCCGGGCCTACTCAAGACACGCAGGAGCAAGTGGTGATCGAAGAGACCCTCCTCGAGGCCGAGGAGAAAATGGAGAAGGCCGTCGTGGTCGCCAAGGAGGACTTCGCCGCGATCCGCACCGGCCGTGCGCACCCGGCGATGTTCAACAAGATCGTGGCCGACTACTACGGCGCGCTGACGCCGATCAACCAGCTGGCCTCGTTCTCCGTGCCCGAGCCGCGCATGGCCGTGGTGACGCCGTTCGACAAGAGCGCCCTGCGCAACATCGAACAGGCCATCCGCGACTCCGACCTGGGCGTCAACCCGAGCAACGACGGCAACATCATCCGCGTGGTGTTCCCCGAGCTCACCGAGGACCGCCGCCGCGAGTTCATCAAGGTCGCCAAGGCCAAGGGCGAGGACGCCAAGGTCTCCATCCGTGCCGTGCGCCGCAAGGCCAAGGACGGCATCGACAAGATGATCAAGGACGGCGAGGTCGGCGAGGACGAGGGCCGCCGTGCGGAGAAGGAGCTCGACGACACCACCGCGAAGTACGTCGCGCAGGTGGACGAGCTCCTGAAGCACAAGGAAGCGGAACTGCTCGAGGTCTGATGAACGACTCTTCCTGGGGGGCGCCGCCGCAGGCCGGGTACTGGGGGCCTCCCGAGCAGGGGCCCGTCCAGGGAGCTGTCCCGGCGGGTCCCCCGTACGATGCGCACTACGCGCAGCAGACTCGCCCCATGCCCATCGTGCCCGACCTGCCCGAACACGGCGCCGATCAGGACAGGGACCGGGAGACCGCTCGGCTGAGCGGCCCTCCGTTCCCAGACGAGACGACGCGGGCGCGCCCCCATCCGGGGGAGATGCCGCAGAATCCGGAGCCCATGCCCGACGCCCCGCAGCCGGCGCCCCCGCCGCAGAAGAAGAGCGCGGGACGCGACCTGGGCGCCGCGATAGGGGTCGGTGTCGGGCTCGGCGTGCTGATCGCCGTGTCGCTGTTCGTCGTCAAGGCGGCCTTCGCCGGAGTGGTCGCGGCCGCCGTCGTGGTGGGCCTGTGGGAGCTGACCAAGCGGCTGGAGGAGCGCAAGGGCATCCGGGCGCCGCTCGTGCCGCTGGCGCTCGGCGGCACCGCCATGGTCGTCGCCGGGTACGTCCGGGGCGCCGAGGGCGCCTGGGTCGCCATGGCGTTCACCGCGCTGGCGGTGCTGGTCTGGCGGATGACCCAACCGCCCGAGAACTATCTCAGGGATGCCACGGCGGGGGTCTTCGCCGCGTTCTACGTGCCGTTCCTGGCGACCTTCGTCACGATGATGCTGGCCGCGGACGACGGGCACTGGCGGGTCCTGGTGTTCCTGCTGCTCACGGTCATCAGTGACACCGGTGCGTACGCCGTCGGCTGGCGCTTCGGCACGCACAAGCTCGCCCCGCGCATCAGCCCCGGCAAAACCCGTGAGGGCCTGCTGGGCGCGGTCGGGTTCGCGATGGCGGCGGGCGCGCTGTGCATGCAGTTCCTGATCGACGACGGCGCCTGGTGGCAGGGGTTGCTGCTCGGCCTCGCGGTCGCGGTCAGCGCCACCCTCGGCGACCTGGGCGAGTCCATGATCAAGCGGGACCTGGGCATCAAGGACATGGGCACCCTGCTCCCCGGCCACGGCGGCATCATGGACCGCCTGGACTCCCTGCTGCCCACGGCTCCGGTGGTGTGGCTGCTGCTGGTCCTGTTCGTCGGCGGCTGACCCCACCGGCCCCGGATCCCTTCGCGCCCCCGCGTCCCGCCGGACGCGGGGGCGCGGTCCGTCGGAGGAAGGGTCCGGCCGTTACAGCTCATGGGCCGCGGCTCCGGTCAGTGGACTGTTCCGAGGGGTTCCGGGCACCCTCGGCAGGCTCGCGCGGTCACCCGTTTGGATCTGCGACACTGGTGCCGCCATGCCTGAGACCGTGTCCTACGTGGTGAGGCGGACGAGGCGTTTGTAGCAGCACAGGGCGGCGGCGAGGCCTAGGAAGGCCAGGTAGTTGCGGGGGGTGGTACTCATAGCGGTGGTTGAGACGGCGGTAGCCGGACAGCCAGGACATCGTCCGCTCGATCACCCACCTACGGCGGCCCAGTCGTTCGCTGGACTCGATTCCCTTACGCGCGATCCGCACGCCGATGCGCTTGCCGCGCAGCCATTTCCGCAGGCGGGGGACGTCGTAGGCTTTGTCCGCGAGCAGGCCCTGGGGCTTGAAGTGGCGGCCGCGACGCAGGTCGTGTCTCGTTCGGTGACCGGCCGCCATCGGCTTTCAGCCCTTCGCTGTCGTGGGTGTCGTCGGCGGAGACGCCGAGGACCAGGGGCAGTCCGTTCGCGTCCGACAGGATGTGCATCATGGAGCCCGGTTTGCCCCGGTCCACGGGGCTCGGACCGGTGAGTTCGCCCCTTTTTCGGCCCGGACGTGGGCGGTGTCGAGGACGACGCGGGTGACGTCGATCAGGTCGGCGTCGTCCAGTTGGTGCAGGACGGCCTCGTGCAGCCGTCCCCACACACCGGCCCTGGACCAGATCAGGAACCGGCGATGAGCGGTTGACTTCGAGATGCCGAAACACGGTGGCAGGGCCCGCCAGGCGCAGCCGCTGACCAGTACGCAGATGATGGCCGCGAACAGCGTCTCATCGGGCGTGTCCTGCGTTCCGCCGCCCTGTGGTCGCACCTTCGACGGCGGGATCAGCGGCTTTGCGATCTCCCACAGCCCGTCCGGAACAATCCGACTCCATGTATCCCGCCCCGTGCGCGGTCCAATGAGCCATCACCACGTAGGACACGGTCTTGGTGGCCGAAGACGGTCTCGATGGCTCGCCAGATACGTTCCTTACCGGTCGGCATGAGGTGCGCATACACCCGCAGTGTCAACCCGGGGTCGCGGAGTGCCCCAGTTACTCGCTCACAGCCTCGATGTTCTCCCCGGCGTCCAGCAACACCGAGACCTAGAAGTGTCTCAGCGCGTGCCTGCCATGCTCGCGGGCCGACTCGTACTTGCTGTCTTCCGCTGCCTCCGCGATCAAGGCCCGCGCACGGCGCGGGCGCGCGCCGCCTCTGCGGCGCGGCCTGCCTCCTGTCTTCGCCCCGGCCGGCCGCGCCCGGCGGTGCGCTGCGTGCATGCGGGCAAGGGCGGGACGTCATCCGCGGCCACAAGACGATGCCTCCGGCGGGGGATCGGCCGGCACCGGGACGGAGGGGGTGCCGTTGCCGGCTGCGGGCCCGTAGTGGTGTGCGCGGGGAGCTCCCATCCCGCCTGCCGTCGACCCAGGCAGAGCCGAGCAGACGCGGCCCCTGGCGGTCCAGGTCGTTCGTGCAGTGGCGCGCTCCACCTGGACGCCCTGAACCACGCCCGCTCCACGGTGTGTGGGTCGACGGCGGACGGGATGGGAGCCGGGGTGAGTGGTGGGCTGGTGTACGTGGTGAAGGTGAGAGGAAGCGGCGCTACGGTTCCGGACATGAAGCCAGGGAGACTGACGCAGTTCGGCGCATCGTTCCTCGCGATGGTCAGGCACGTCGTCCGGCGCCCTCTGCTGATCCTGGTACTCGTGCTCATCTGCGCGGCGACCACATGGCTCCAGAAGTCGCTGCCGCAGCCGTGGGACGGTTTGCCTCACGGCTTCGGCATGCTGGCCGCTGTGTGGTCCATCTCGCTGACCCTTCCCCGAAGCCAGGAAGATCAACAGTCCGACGACTGAGCGTGCCTGCCGCGTGCCCGATACAGCAGCACCCGAGGGGGCAGCACGGTAAACCACGGGGACTCGGCAAGGAACGAGCAGGTCAGCGACTTGCCAGGTCAGCGACCATCCGCATACGCGGTCTTCCGAACTGGTGCTCTCGGAGTCACGCGGCAGCGCTCGACTGGGACCATTGAGTAATCCGATCCCCTGGCGGCGACTCCCCGAAGGGGGAAATCGGGCTACGGCCGTCCGGCTGATGTCGCGGAGTCTTGGTGTCACCAGAACCCGACATCGAGACTTCGCTGCCGTCGTTTCTACGATCCACCGGCCTGCGGTGCGACGGAGGGGTCTCGTCCCACGCTGCCGACCGGGACACGTGTGATCGCGAGGGCCGCGGCATCGTCTCCGAGCTCGATGGTGTGCCGGAACAGAGCGGCGAGCATGGCGTCCAGTACGGCCCCGGGGTTCGGGGGGAGGGGGCCGGTCAGCGGGGGGACGGGGTCGAAGAAGACGCCGTTCCGGTCGCGGGCTTCGACGATGCCGTCGGTGAACATCACGAGCGTGGCGCCGGAGGGCCACTCGAACCGGTCCACCGGGACCTCGGGCCCGGCCAGGTCGCCCAGGCCCAGCGGCAGTGACGGCTCCTCCGGCTCCAGGAGAGTCACCTTGCCCTCGTGGACCATCAGCGGCGCCGGATGGCCCCGGTTCGCCATGCGCAGCACGGAATGGTCGGGGGAGACCTCGACGACAACGGCGGTGACGAAGTCCTCGTACGTCGTATCGTCCCGGTGGCTCTTGACGTCCTGCAGTTGCACTTCCACGCTGCGGACGATGGCGGGCAGGTCCGGCAGCTGGAGGGCCGCCGCGTGGAAGGAGCCCAGCAGGGTGTTGGCCAGGGTGACCGCCCGCATGCCTTTGCCGCGGACGTCGCCGATCAGCGTGCGGAGGCCGTAGGGGGTGTCGTAGAGCGCATAGAGGTCGCCGCCGATCAGAGCCTCTTCCTGGGCAGCCCGGTACCGGGCGGCGACGGCCAGCCCCTGGACGCGGTCGGGCACGGCCGGCAGCACCGCGCGCTGGACGGACTCGGCCACCTGGCGGGACGTTCTCAGCTGTTCCCGTTCGCGCGCGAACATCCGGTTGAGGAACGCCGCGACGATGGTCAGGATGGCGATGGTCGAGAGCCCGATGAGATCCGCGCGGGTGAAAAGCTCCTTGCTTTCGAGAAAGGTCAGGAGCAGCCCGACCAGGCAGGCCGCGACACCACTGGCGATCGTCCAGGCCAGAGAGAGCATCGGTGCCGCGATCACGGAGACAGCCGCCAGGAGGGGAAAGGTGTTGACTTCCGGCCAGGCGAAGTCAACGACGACCGCGGTGAGGAGCACGGCGGCAGGCAGGCACCGGGACCACCGCCTTCTCCTGGGGGCGCGCTTGTGCCGGTACCGCTCCATCCATCTGGTCCTCGCTCGTCCCGTACCGTTCTGGGCTCCAGTTTCCGGCACGTCCTGGTCCGAGGCCACCGCTGAGGCCCGTTCGCCGGTGACAGAGTCCTTGGGCGGCGATCACGGCCCGCGTGCCACATGTGTGACAGACCAAGCGGTCGGTCACGGTCGACGTGGGCGTCCAGAAGCAGCGGGGCCAAGTTTCGGCCGTACCCAGGTAGCAGGCCGGGTGACCGGCGAAGACACCTCGTAGATCACCACCAGGCTTACAGTGCAGCGGTCGGTACGTCGTGGTTGCTGTACAGCGGCGGAGTACAGCAACCACCGTAGCTGTAGGCGGACCGGGGCGCCCGCTGGTGACTCCAGGCGGCCGGCCGGGCGAGAAGACCTCAGTCACTGTGGCACCGGTAGTTCGCATCGAAGGGCACACCGCGACACCCCCCGGGCCGTCTCTGGGCCGTCCGAGGCCACTCATCGGCCACCGATGACGACTACCGATGACAGTGGTGGCGGGCGACGGCCGCAGGTCACCCGTTTGGATCTGCGACACTGGTACCGCCATGCCTAAGCCCGGAGAACTCACCTTTGTCGCGCCGCGCGGAGCCAAGAAGCCGCCGCGGCACCTTGCCGACCTCACGCCCGCCGAGCGCAAGGAGGCGGTCGCAGCGGCCGGTGAGAAGCCGTTCCGCGCCAAGCAGCTCTCGCAGCACTACTTCGCGCGGTACGCGCACGACCCGGAGCAGTGGACCGACATCCCCGCCGGTTCCCGCGCCAAGCTCCAGGAGGCGCTGCTCCCCGAGCTGATGACGGTCGTCCGGCACCTGTCGACCGACCAGGGCACCACCCGCAAGACGCTGTGGAAGCTGTTCGACGGAACCCTCGTCGAGTCGGTGCTCATGCGGTACCCGGACCGGGTGACGATGTGCATCAGCTCGCAGGCGGGCTGCGGCATGAACTGCCCCTTCTGCGCGACCGGCCAGGCCGGGCTCGACCGGAACCTGTCCACCGCGGAGATCGTGCACCAGATCGTGGACGGCATGCGGGCGCTGCGGGACGGCGAGGTCCCCGGCGGACCGGCGCGGCTGAGCAACATCGTCTTCATGGGGATGGGCGAGCCGCTCGCCAACTACAACCGGGTGGTGGGTTCGATCCGCCGTCTGACCGACCCGGAGCCCGACGGGCTCGGGCTGTCGCAGCGCGGGATCACCGTCTCGACCGTCGGGCTGGTGCCGGCGATCAACCGGTTCTCCGACGAGGGCTTCAAGTGCCGCCTGGCCATCTCCCTGCACGCGCCCGACGACGAACTGCGCGACACCCTCGTCCCGGTGAACACGCGGTGGAAGGTGCGCGAGGTCCTCGACGCCGGTTTCGAGTACGCGGCCAAGTCGGGACGGCGGCTGTCCATCGAGTACGCGCTGATCCGGGACATCAACGACCAGGCGTGGCGCGGCGACCGGCTCGGGCGGCTGCTGAAGGGCAGGCCCGTGCACGTCAACCTCATCCCGCTCAACCCGACGCCCGGTTCCCGGTGGACCGCCTCGCGGCCCGAGGACGAGAAGGCGTTCGTGGAAGCGATCGCCGCGCACGGGGTGCCGGTGACGGTCCGGGACACCCGCGGGCAGGAGATCGACGGGGCCTGTGGCCAGCTCGCCGCGACCGAGAGGTAGCCTGGCCGACGTAGGAGACGTTACGAGAACAACAACTTCATACGGGTAAACATACGTTCATATTCCGACAGGGGAGCGCCACAGCGCTGAGAGTGCGGCAACGGCCGCAGACCCTCCGAACCTCGCCCAGGTCATTCTGGGTAGGGAGATCGGTCATCACTCGAGCTGTTGTGCCCTGCCCGGGGCCCCGTGAGGGGGTCCCGGACGGGGCTGCGTCTCTTCCTGGTCACCCCCAGGAGGAATCCGGTGAATCCGGTGAGCATCACCAAGAAGGTCACGATCCTGGCCGTCGGGCTGGGCCTGGTCACCCTGTCCGCCTGCGGCTCGTCCGACGGCGACCCCCAGGGGTCCGGCTCCGGCTCCGGCGGGTCCAGAACCGTGACCCTCGTCAGCCACAACTCGTGGGCCGCGTCGAAGGACGTCATCGCCGCCTTCGAGAAGGAGTCCGGCTACAAGGTCAAGGTCCTCGAGGACGGCGACACCGGATCGGCCGTGAACAAGGCGATCCTGACCAAGGACAACCCCCAGGGAGATGTCTTCTTCGGCGTCGACAACACCCTGCTCTCCCGCGCCCTGGACAACGGGCTGTTCCAGCCGTACGAGGCGAAGGGCTCCGAGACGGTACTGCCGGAGCTCCGCGCCGACGGGGACAAGCACCGGGTCACTCCGGTCGACACCGGCGACGTCTGCGTCAACTACGACAAGAAGTGGTTCAGCGAGCGCGACCTGACCCCGCCGCAGACCTTCGACGACCTGGTCGAGCCCGAGTACAAGAACCTCCTCGTCACCGAGAACGCCTCCACCTCCTCGCCCGGCCTCGGCTTCCTCCTCGGCACCGCCGCGAAGTACGGGGACGAGGGGTGGCAGGACTACTGGAAGAAGCTCAAGGCCAACGGCGTGAAGGTGGTCGACGGCTGGGAGCAGGCCTACAACGAGGAGTTCTCCGGTTCCGCCGGCGGCAGGGCGGCGAAGGCGGACCGGCCGCTGGTGGTGTCCTACGCCTCCTCGCCGCCCGCCGAGGTGATCTACGCCGACCCCAGGCCGAAGACCGCGCCCACCGGGGTGGCCGAGGGCACCTGCTTCCGCCAGGTCGAGTACGCGGGGCTGCTCAGCAACGCGAAGAACCCCGAGGGCGGCAAGGCGCTCCTCGACTTCCTGCTCACCAAGGAGTTCCAGCAGGACATGCCGCTCAACATGTTCGTCTACCCGGTGCGCGAGGACGCTCAGGTGCCCGAGGAGTTCGCGGAGTTCGGGCCGCGGGCGAAGGACCCGGAGACCATGGAACCGGCGAAGATAGCCGAACACCGCGACCAGTGGGTCAAGTCGTGGACCTCGCTCGTACTGAAGTAGCCCGGGGAGCCGGGGCACGCCGCGCCGCCGCCCGCCACCGCGGGACCGCGGCGCGGCTCGGCCTGATGGCCGTGCCCGTCGCGTTCTTCGCCGTCTTCTTCGCCTACCCCGTCACCGCGATCGTCGCGCGCGGCCTGAAGGCCGACGGGGTCTGGCAGCTCGGGCGGATCGGGGACGTACTGGCGCAGTCCGACGTCCGTCAGGTGCTGTGGTTCACCACCTGGCAGGCGCTGGTCTCCACCGCCCTCACCCTGCTGACCGCCCTGCCCGGCGCGTACGTCCTCGCCCGCTTCGACTTCCCCGGCAGACACCTGCTGCGGGCGGTGGTCACCGTTCCCTTCGTGCTGCCGACGGTCGTCGTCGGTACGGCGTTCATGGCGCTCGTCGGGCGCGGCGGCCTCCTCGACGAGCTGTGGGGCGTCCGGCTGGACACCACCGTGTGGGCGATCCTGCTCGCGCACGTCTTCTTCAACTACGCCGTCGTCGTACGGACCGTGGGCGGGCTGTGGGGGCAGCTCGACCCGCGGCAGGAGGAGGCCGCGCGGATGCTCGGCGCCTCCCGGTTCACGGCCTGGCGGACCGTCACCCTGCCCGCGCTCGCGCCCGCCGTGGCCGCCGCGGCGCTGATGGTCTTCCTGTTCACCTTCACCTCCTTCGGCGTGGTGCAGATCCTCGGCGGGCCCACCTTCGCCACCCTCGAAGTGGAGATCTACCGGCAGACCTCGGAGATCTTCGACCTGTCCACCGCCGCCGTCCTGACGATGATCCAGTTCGCCGCGGTGGGCGCGATCCTCGCCCTGCACGCCTGGACCGTACGGCGGCGGGAGACCGCGCTGCGCCTGGTGGACGCCTCCACGACCGCACGCCGGCCGCGCGGCGCCGGGCAGTGGGCGCTGCTCGCCGGGGTCGTCGCCACCGTCGCCGTGCTGCTGCTCCTGCCCCTCGCGGTGCTGGTGGAACGCTCCTTCGGTGACGTCGGGGCCGGCTACTACCGGGCGCTGACCCGGGACGACGGGGGAGTGTTCCTGGTCGCGCCGATCGAGGCGGTCGGCAACTCCCTGCAGTACGCGGCCGCGGCCACCGTCATCGCCGTGGTGATCGGCTCCCTGGCGTCCGTCGCGCTCACCCGGCGGGACGCGGGACGGCTGGTGCGCGGCTTCGACGCCCTGCTGATGCTGCCGCTCGGGGTGTCCGCCGTGACCGTCGGCTTCGGGTTCCTGATCGCTCTCGACGAGCCGCCACTGGACCTGAGGTCCTCCTGGCTCCTGGTGCCGCTCGCCCAGGCGCTGGTCGGTGTCCCCTTCGTCGTACGGACCATGCTGCCCGTGCTGCGGGCCGTGGACGCGCGGCTGCGGGAGGCGGCGGCGGTGCTCGGGGCGTCGCCGTGGCGGGCCTGGCGCGAGGTGGACCTGCCGATGGTGCGGCGGGCGATGCTCATCGCGGCCGGGTTCGCCTTCGCGGTGTCGCTGGGCGAGTTCGGCGCGACGGTGTTCATCGCGCGGCCGGACCATCCGACCCTGCCGGTGGCCGTGGCGCGGCTGCTCGGCCGGCCGGGGGACCTCAACTACGGCCAGGCGATGGCCCTGTCGACGATTCTGATGATCGTGTGCGCGGTGGCGCTGCTGGCGCTGGAGCGGCTGCGGACCGACCGATCCGGGGAGTTCTAGATGCTGTTGAGCCTCGAGGCCGCCACCGTCCGCTTCGGCGGACGGGCGGTGCTGGACGCCGTCGACCTGCAGGTCGCCGAGCACGAGATCGTGTGCGTGCTGGGGCCCAGCGGCAGCGGCAAGTCCACGCTGCTGCGGGCGGTGGCCGGGCTGCAGCCCCTTGACGCGGGGCGGATCTCGCTCGCCGGACGCGACCAGGCGGACGTGCCCGCGCACCGGCGCGGGGTCGGGCTGATGTTCCAGGACCACCAGCTGTTCCCGCAGCGGGACGTGGGCGGCAACGTGGCCTTCGGGCTGCGGATGCGCGGCACGTCCCGGGCCGAACAGGCCGACCGCGTGAAGGAGTTGCTGGACCTCGTCGGACTGCCCGGAGCGGCCGGGCGGGCGGTGGCGGCGCTCTCCGGCGGAGAGCAGCAACGGGTCGCCCTGGCCCGCGCGCTGGCGCCCAGCCCGAGGCTGCTGATGCTCGACGAACCGCTCGGCCAGCTCGACCGGACGCTCAGGGAGCGGCTGGTCGTCGAACTGCGTGAGCTGTTCGGCCGGTTGGGCACCACCGTGCTCGCCGTGACGCACGACCAGGGCGAGGCGTTCGCGCTGGCCGACCGGGTCGTGGTGATGCGGGACGGACGGATCGCCCAGTCCGGTACGCCCCTCGAGGTGTGGCAGCGTCCGGCCGACGCGTTCGTGGCCCGCTTCCTGGGCTTCGAGAACGTGGTCGGGGCGACGGTCGGCGCGGACGTCGCGGTGACGCCCTGGGGCAAGGTCCCGGTGCCGGCGGACTCCCCGCAGGGCACGCGGACCCTGCTCGTCCGGCCCACCGGGGTCCGGCTGGTCCCGGCCGAGACGGGCCTGCGCTGCACGGTGACCGCGCGCACCTTCCGGGGCACCCATGTCGCGGTCCGTCTCCAGCCCGAGGAGGCGCCCCGGCTGGAGGCCGCCTGCGCGCTCCGGGCGGCACCGGAGGTCGGGGACGAGGTCGGAGTGGAGTTCGACGCGGCCGAGGTCGTCGTACTGGACTGACCCGCGGCGGACGCGCGACGGCCCGCCCCCGGCGGGTGGGGGTCCCCCCAGACGGAGGCTGGGGGGAGGGCCGTCCTGCTGTGCGTGGGGCGTCAGCCGTCCTAGCCCGTCAGCTGTCCTCGCCCGTCAGTTGTCCTTGCTCGTCCCGCGGCGGCGCATGCCGAGGAAGACCGCGCCGCCACCGACGGCGACCAGGGCCACCGCGACACCGGCGATCAGAACGGTGTTGGAGTCCGCGCCGGTCTCGGCGAGGTTCGAGTCACCGACGGCGGGCGACGGAGCGTTGTCCGAGGTGTCCGCCGGGGCAGCGCCCTCGGACTCGGACGCCGCCTCCGACGGATTCGGCGTACCGGGCTCCTCGGGTCCCTCGGAGTCCTCGACCGGGGTCGAGGCGGAGGCTGACGGCGTGGGCTCCTCGGCATCCGGGGTCTCCGGAGCCGGGCTCCCCTCCTCCCCCTTGCAGGCCGCGGCCGGGGTGGTCAGGTTCGGTGTGATGTCCTCGTCCACGTAGGGCGCGGCCTTGACGTGGACCCGGTACTCGGCGTTGGGCTTCCAGTCCTCCTCGAAGGTGATGGTGACGCCCTTGCGGGAGCCCTTGACCACCTGCTCGCCGACCTTCCTCTCGTCGGCGCCGTTGTTCTCCAGGAACACGGTGACGGTGGCGGGAACGCCGGCCGGGTCCACGTCGGTGACGGTGATGACACCGTTGTCGCCGACGCACTTGGCCTCGGCCGAGAAATCCTTGATGTCGCAGGCGGCCGCGCTGCCTGCGAGACCGACGGTGAGCGCGGCCGACGCGGAGACGACACCGAGGGCGCGCACGGTACGTGCGACGGTACGGCGCGGGGCCGTACGGCGTGATACGGACAGAACTGCCACGTTTGTCCTTTACGGGATACTCAAATGCGGGGGGTTGAGGGAGAGGTGACGGAACATCAGCCCTCCCGTGAGGATCCCAGGTCTATAAGCGGCGCATAAGTAGTGTCAACGCATATGCCGACGGCAGGGCAGGGCTTTGCCCATTCATTGCCCACCCGGGCGTTTCGACGCTCCCGAAGCCGCCTCAGCCCTCCACGGAGGGCGGGTCCATCCGAACGATCTCCCAGGTGTGGCCGTCCGGGTCGTCGAAGACGCGGCCGTACATGGAGCCCTGGTCCTGGGTCTCGCCGCTGACCGAGCCGCCCGCCGCGGCGGCCCTCTCGACCAGTTCGTCGACCTTCTCGCGGCTCTCGGAGCTCAGGGCCGGCAGCACCTCGCTGCTCCTCGCGGAGTCGGCGATCTCCTTCTTCGTGAACTCCGCGTAGCGCTGCCCGGTGTGCAGCATCGCCACGATGGTGTCGTCGATCACGACGGAGGCGGTGTTCTCTTCGCCGGATCGCGCGTTGACCGAGTAACCGAGTTCCGTGAAGAACTCCTTCGAGGCGTCGAGGTCGTCGACGGCCGGGTTCACGAAGATCATCTGCTGGTACATGCCAGGTCTCTCCCCGGGGTGCCGGGTTCCGTGGCGTGCGAGGGGTGGACCGGGGTCCGGCCCGGAGCTCATCGCCCGGCGGGAGAACCCCTTCGGGTTCTCCCGCCCCTCAGACGGACAGGGGCAGCGCCGACAACCCGGCCACGGTCACGGTCAGCGGCCCGAACAGGGCGAGGAGCGCGCCCGCCCTGAGGGCCGCGGCCCGGCGCGGGGTCGAGGCGGGAGCGCCCAGACACAGCAGCGCGGCCGTGGTACCGGCGTGCGCCTGCTTGGCCTCGACGGCGGCCGTCAGCAGGGTCGCCACGGTGCACCCCGTCACCACCAGCACCCCGAGCAGGGTGAGCGGCTCAGCCGACAGACCGTCGGCGTAGTAGTGCCGGCCCATGGCGTACATGGCCGACAGCACGGCGCAGACCACACCCAGCGGACGGCCGATCCGGGTGGCCTCCGTCATGAGGACCCGGCCGGCCAGCAGCCGCAGGGCGCCCGGGCGCACCGACTGCAGCAGACGGCCGCACAGATGGGTGAGACCGGGGCCGATCAGGGTGAGGCCGACGACGGTCAGCGCCAGTGCGGCCAGGGCCCCGGGCCGGTCCCCGGGGGAGGCGGCGGCACCGCCACGGCTCGCGTAGGTCTCCACGGCCAGTCCCGCGGCCAGTCCCGCGGCCAGTGCGGCGATGCCCCAGGGCAGACCGGACGGCGCCGAGCGGGCGTCGGCCGGGACGGCGGCCGACTCCCCGGCGGCCGGCGCGGGGCCGTCGTCCGTGCCGTCCGGCCCCTGCGCCGGCGCCCGCACCTCCTCCGGGACGGCCTCCGGTTCCGGTCGCCGGGGGCCGTCGGCCGGCCCCCGGCGGTCTGGGGACGCCGCCGCCAGGTGCCGGCCGAAGCGTCCGTACGCCCCGAACGTCTCCCGCTCCGCGGTGCTCCGGTACGCCCCGAAGCGGCCGTACGCCCGCCCCGCGGGGGACGCGCCCGTGGCCTGCTCGCGTGAGCACAGCGCCCAGGCCACCGCCGCCGACGCGCTCACCGGCAGCAGCGCCAGCAGCGTCAGGGCCGCCGGGACCGGCAGGGGCCTGCCCGTGGCCAGGGACTCGGCGGCCCCGGTGAAGGGCATCGAGGTGAGGTCGCCGCGCAGCTGGAGGAAGACGAGGAGGGCGACCAGCGATCCCAGGCTGCAGGCCAGGACCGTGGTCGTCACGGAGACGGCCATCAGCCGGACGGGGCCGAGGCCGATCGCCGAGAGCCCGGGCCGGGGTCTGGTCGCCGGGTCGGTCCGGGCCACCGCGACGGCGAGGTACACCGTGGCCGCCAGCGGGGCCGCGCACCAGGCCAGCCGGAGCAGCGAGGCGGACGGCGTGTCCGGGTGGCCGAGCGCGTGGCCGAGAGCGCACAGGAGCAGAAAGCCCGTGCCCGCGGAGGCGGCGGCGACCAGAAGGCGGCGCAGCCACACGGCGGGACGGGCGCCTCGGGTCAGACGGAGAGCGAGCACGTGGCCCGGCCCTTCGTCCCGACGGTCTCGGAGACCGGAGGCAGATGCACGGTGCGCACCTGGCGCCCGTCGAGCAGCGAGACGGTGCGGTCGGCGAGGGCCGCGATGTCCGAGTCGGAGGTCGCGAGGAGCACCGTGATGCCGTGCGAACGGGCCGCCGTGGTGAGCGTGCGCAGAACGTGCCGGCGGTCGGTGCGGTGCAACGGCGCGGTCGGCTCGTCGGCGAACAGCACCGTGGGGGCCGGGGCGAGGGCGCGGGCGATGCAGACCCGCTGGCGCTCCGCGTGCACCAGGTCCGCGGGGCGCTTGCGGGCCTGGTCGCCGACGTCGAGGCGCTTGAGCCACTCCATGGCCGTCGACTTGGCCCGGCGCCGGGCGGTGCCGCGCAGCATCAGGGGGAGGGCGGTGTTCTCCCAGACGTTCAGCTCGGGGACGAGCACCGGTGCGGGATCGATCCAGCCGAAGCGTTCCCGGCGCAGCCGCTCGCGGGTCGCGGGGTTCATCGTGTGCACGGGCACGCTGTTGAACCAGACCTCGCCGCTGCGCACGGGCAGCAGTCCGGAGAGACACCGCAGCAGGGTCGTTTTTCCACTGCCGCGAGGGCCCCCGACGGCGAGGATCTCGCCCTCCCCGACGCCGAGCGAGATCCCGCTCAGCCCGGGGGAACCGTCCTTGTGCCGGAAGTGCAGGGCGCGTGCCCAGAGCACGTCGTTGTCCGGTGGGGCCACCATGGCGTACACCTCGGTTCGGATCAGAAATGCCGTGCGAGATCTGTGGAATCCCCCCGTGCGGGGATCGAGGGCAAGGCCGATCGGTCACTGGGCACGCTAGGCAGGACGCGGCGGGAGGCCGGACAGCACGCGGCCCCGGAACGCCGTTTCTCACTCGAACGGGCGGCACCGGGGCCGTAATTGATCATCCCAGCCGAAGATCACAGCGCGGATCACAGCGCGGATCGCGGCGCGGATCGCGGCGCGGATCACAGCGCGGATCGCGGCGGTGGATCGTGGCGGTGGATCACAGCTTCGTCCATGCCTCCGACAGCGTGGCGCGCAGGATCTGCTCGATCTCGTCGAAGGTCTCCTGGTCGGAGATCAACGGCGGGGCGAGCTGGACGACCGGGTCGCCGCGGTCGTCGGCACGGCAGTACAGGCCGTTCTCGTACAGCTTCTTGGACAGGAAGCCGTACAGGACGCGCTCGGTCTCCTCGCTGTCGAAGGTCTCCTTGGTGTGCTTGTCCTTGACCAGCTCGATGCCGTAGAAGAAGCCGTTGCCGCGGACGTCGCCGACGATCGGCAGGTCGTACAGCTTCTCCAGCGTCGAGCGGAAGGCGCCCTCGTGGTCCAGGACGTGCTGGTTGAGGCCCTCGCGCGCGAACAGGTCGAGGTTGGCCACGCCCACCGCGGCCGAGACGGGGTGGCCGCCGAAGGTGTAGCCGTGCAGGAAGACGTTGTCGCCCCGGTAGAACGGCTCGGCGAGGCGGTCCGAGACGATGCACGCGCCGATCGGCGAGTAGCCCGAGGTCATGCCCTTGGCGCAGGTGATCATGTCCGGGACGTAGCCGAACTTGTCGCAGGCGAACGTCGTGCCCAGGCGGCCGAAGGCGCAGATGACCTCGTCGGAGACGAGCAGCACGTCGTACCGGTCGCAGATCTCCCGGACCCGCTGGAAGTAGCCGGGCGGTGGCGGGAAGCAGCCGCCCGCGTTCTGCACCGGCTCCAGGAAGACCGCGGCGACCGTGTCCGGGCCCTCGAAGAGGATCTGCTGCTCGATCTGGTCGGCGGCCCAGCGGCCGAACGCCTCCGGGTCGTCGCCGTGGACCGGCGCCCGGTAGATGTTGGTGTTCGGCACCTTGTGCGCGCCCGGCACCAGCGGCTCGAACGGCGCCTTCAGAGCCGGCAGTCCGGTGATCGACAGGGCTCCTTGGGGGGTGCCGTGGTAGGCCACCGCGCGGGAAACGACCTTGTACTTGGTCGGCTTTCCGGTCAGCTTGAAGTACTGCTTGGCGAGCTTCCAGGCGGTCTCCACCGCCTCACCGCCGCCCGTGGTGAAGAAGACCTTGTTCAGGTCGCCCGGGGCCGCGTCGGCGAGCCGCTCGGCCAGCTCCACGGCCTTGGGGTGGGCGTAGGACCAGACGGGGAAGAAGGACAGCTCCTGTGCCTGCTTGAAGGCGGTCTCGGCGAGTTCGACGCGGCCGTGTCCCGCCTGGACCACGAACAGGCCGGCGAGACCGTCGAGGTACCGCTTGCCCTTGTCGTCGTAGATGTGGGTGCCCTCGCCGCGGACGATGGTGGGGACGGGGGAGTCCTCGTACGAGGACATGCGGGTGAAGTGCATCCACAGGTGGTCGTACGCGGACCTGCTGAGGCCGTCGGGATCCTGGGGGCTGTCGGTGCTCACGGTCATCGGGTTCCCCACATGTAGGTCTGCTTCTTGAGCTTGAGGTAGACGAAGCTCTCGGTGGAGCGGACACCGGGCACGGCCCTGATGCGCCGGTTGATGACCTCCAGGAGGTGGTCGTCGTCCTCGCAGACGATCTCGACCATGAGGTCGAAGGAGCCCGCGGTCATCACCACGTACTCGCACTCGTCCATGGCGCTCAGCGCGTCGGCGACGGACTCCACGTCCCCCTCGACGTTGACGCCGACCATCGCCTGCCGGCGGAAGCCCACGGTGAGCGGGTCCGTGACGGCGACGATCTGCATCACACCCTGGTCAAGCAGTTTCTGGACGCGCTGGCGCACGGCCGCCTCCGACAGGCCGACGGCCTTGCCGATCGCGGCGTACGGCCGTCGGCCGTCCTCCTGGAGCTGCTCGATGATGGCGAGGGAGACGGCGTCCAGGTGGGGACCGCCGCCGTTCTTGGACTCGCGGGAGTCCCTCGGTTCTGCGCTTCGACCGGCCATACGGTCACTGTGCATGACGTATCGGCCGTTTCGCAAGGCGTATTCGATGAAATCCGTCGTCTCAAGGGTTTTGGTTTGCGGATTTCGCAGGAGTGGGACGGGTGGGGGTGTTGAAAACATCAGCGGCCCGTCTAGGGTGGGTGTCTCAGAGGTTGGACACCTCGGACACCCACGAGGAGCACCAGGAGGGCCTGCAGTGAGTACCGAGCTGCGTCGTCTGCGCAACTACATCGGCGGTGAGTTCCGTGACGCCGCCGACGGACGGACCACCGAGGTGGTCAACCCCGTGACCGGTGAGGCGTACGCGACCGCGCCGCTGTCCGGGCAGGCGGATGTGGACGCCGCGATGGAGGCTGCCGCCGAGGCCTTCCCCGGCTGGCGCGACACCACGCCGGCCGAGCGGCAGAAGGCCCTGCTGAAGGTCGCGGACGCCTTCGAGGAGCGCGCCGAGGAACTGATCGCGGCCGAGGTGGAGAACACGGGCAAGCCCATCGGGCTGACCCGCACCGAGGAGATCCCGCCGATGGTCGACCAGATCCGCTTCTTCGCGGGTGCGGCGCGGATGCTGGAGGGGCGCTCGGCCGGCGAGTACATGGAGGGCCTGACCTCCATCGTGCGCCGCGAACCGGTCGGCGTCTGCGCCCAGGTCGCCCCCTGGAACTACCCGATGATGATGGCCGTGTGGAAGTTCGCCCCGGCGATCGCGGCGGGCAACACGGTCGTCCTGAAGCCGTCCGACACCACGCCGGCCTCCACCGTCCTGCTCGCCGAGATCCTCGGCTCGGTCCTGCCCAGGGGCGTCTTCAACGTCATCTGCGGCGACCGCGACACCGGCCGCATGATGGTCGAGCACGAGACCCCGGCGATGGCGTCCATCACCGGTTCGGTGCGCGCCGGCATGCAGGTCGCCGAGGCCGCGTCCAAGGACCTCAAGCGCGTCCACCTGGAGCTGGGCGGCAAGGCCCCGGTGGTGGTCTTCGAGGACACCGACATCGCCAAGGCCGTCGAGGACATCTCCGTCGCGGGCTTCTTCAACGCCGGCCAGGACTGCACGGCCGCCACCCGCGTCCTCGTCCACGAGTCGATCCACGACGAGTTCGTCTCCGCGCTCGCCAAGGCGGCGGCCGACACCAAGACCGGCCTGCCCGACGACGAGGACGTCCTGTTCGGCCCGCTCAACAACCCCCACCAGCTCAAGCAGGTCGAGGGCTTCATCGAGCGGCTGCCCGCGCACGCGCGTGTGGAGGCCGGTGGCAAGCGCGTCGGCGACCAGGGCTTCTTCTACGCGCCGACCGTCGTCTCGGGCCTGAGGCAGGACGACGAGATCATCCAGAAGGAGGTCTTCGGCCCGGTCATCACCGTCCAGACCTTCGCCGACGAGGACCAGGCCGTCGAGTACGCCAACGGCGTCGAGTACGCGCTGGCCTCCTCGGTGTGGACCAAGGACCACTCCCGCGCGATGCGCATGTCCAAGAAACTCGACTTCGGCTGCGTGTGGATCAACACCCACATCCCGCTGGTCGCGGAGATGCCGCACGGCGGCTTCAAGAAGTCGGGCTACGGCAAGGACCTGTCGGGGTACGGCTTCGAGGACTACACGCGGATCAAGCACGTGATGACGTCGCTGGACGCGTAACGCTCCGCCGGGGGGAGCCGGAGGGACTGCCTCTTGGGCGCCGTTCGGGTTCCGTTGGCCGGAGGCCGCGGGCCGTCCGTGGCTGGTCGCGCCCACGCGACGGAGTCACATATCGATACTTCCCCGCGCCCCTTTCGGGGGCGCGGGGAACTGTCACGACCGGGCGTTCGTGTTGCGCAGGGTGTGCAGGAGGTCGATGCGGTTGGTCGTGATGGAGTCGGCGCCCAGCGCCAGCAGGCGGCGCATGGAGCGGCGGGTGTCCGGGGTCCACACGGACAGCAGGTAGCCGTCGCGGTGGACGCGGTCGGCCAGGGCCCGGTCGACCAGGCTGAAGCGGTAGTTCAGCCAGCGCGGGCGGATCGCCTCCAGGAGACCGGCGCGCGGCGGGGCCAGCGTCGTGCGGGTGAGGGCGATCTCGGCGGACGGGTCCGCCGCGCGCACGGCGAGCATGGTCTCGGCGCCCGCGCAGTAGTACACGCGGTCCCGGGCCCCGTGCTCCCGTACGACGTCCACGATCCGGCGCACCGCCCGCAGGTGCGGGGCGCCCGGCAGGTCCAGCAGGACCCTGCTGCCCTCGGTCGCCGACAGCGCCTCCGACAGGGTCGGCACACCGCCGTCGGTCAGGTCGCGCACCTCCTCCCGGGACAGCGACCGCAGCGGGCGGTCGTGCTCCCAGAGCCGCTTCAGCGTCTCGTCGTGCAGCAGGACCGGCACGCCGTCCCGGGTGAGGCGTACGTCGAACTCGACCGCGTCCGCGCCCCGGTGGAGTGCGGAACGCAGCGAGGCGAGCGTGTTCTCGCGGACGCGGTAGGGGTCGCCGCGGTGGGCCACGGCGGTCACGTGGTGCATGGCGGTCACGTGGTGCATGGCGGCCCTTCGCACAGTCGGTTCGTCACGGGGTGGCCGGTTCGCCGGGCGGTCAGCGGGCGAGCCAGGACGCGGTGTAGGCGTCGATCTCGGCGGCCAGCCGTGCCTTGGCGGGCCGGTCCAGGAAGGACGCCTCCACCGCGTTCTTCGCCAGCTCGGCCAGGCCCCGTTCGTCGAGGTCCAGCAGTCGCGCGGCGATCAGGTACTCGTGGTTGAGGTCGGTGCCGAACATCGGCGGGTCGTCGGAGTTGACGGTCACCAGGACACCGGCCCGGACGAACTCCTTGATGGGGTGCTCGTCGAGGCTGGGGACCGCGCGGGTGGCGATGTTGGAGGTGGGGCACACCTCCAGTGCGATGCGCCGCTCGGCGAGGTGCGCGAGCAGTTCGGGGTCCCGGGCGGCACTGGTGCCGTGCCCGATCCGCTCGGCGCGCAGGTCGCGCAGGGCGTGCCACACCGTCTCCGGGCCGGTGGTCTCACCGGCGTGCGGCACCGAGCGCAGGCCCGCGGCGATGGCACGGTCGAAGTACGGCTTGAACTGCGGCCGGGGCACCCCGATCTCGGGCCCGCCCAGGCCGAAGGAGACCAGGCCCTCCGGGCGCAGCCGGTCGTCGGTGGCGAGCCGCACCGTCTCCTCGGCGGATTCCAGACCCGCCTCGCCGGGGATGTCGAAGCACCAGCGCAGCACCGTCCCGAACTCGGACTCGGCGGCCTTGCGGGCGTCCTCGATCGCGTCCATGAAGGCACGCTCGTCGATCCCGCGGCGGGTCGAGGAGAACGGGGTGATGGTCAGCTCGGCGTACCGCACCTGCTGCCGGGCCAGTTCACGGGCCACCTCGAAGGTCAGCAGCCGGACGTCCTCGGGCGTGCGGACCAGATCGACGACGGACAGGTACACGTCGATGAAGTGCGCGAAGTCCGTGAAGGTGAAGTAGTCGGCGAGCGCCTCGGGGTCGGTGGGGACCTTGGAGTCGGGGTGGCGGGCGGCCAGCTCCGAGACGATGCGGGGGGAGGCGGAGCCGACGTGGTGCACATGCAGTTCTGCCTTGGGCAGTCCGGCGATGAAGGCACTCGGGTCGCGGCCCGGCGCTGCGGTGGCCGTGACGAGGTGGTCGGTCATGGTTCCTCCCCCAAGCGGCGTCCTCGGCCGGTGTGCGGCGGGACGCGGGTGATCGGCTGATCGGTGGATCGGGGAACATCGTAGGACGGGTGCGTCCGGCGGGGCGCCGGGGCCGTAACATGGCGGGACGTTCGACGGAGGGGGTCCAGCGCATGTCCGACGACGCGCAGGTGCCGGGGGCGCGGGGGAGCACGGCGGGCGGCACACCGCCCCACGACCCGCATGACCATGACGACGTGTGGGCGGCACCGGCCGACAGCGGGGCCGCTCGGGCGCAGCCGCCGCAGGCCCCGCCGCGGGACGTGGCGCCCCCGATGACGCAGATCGACCTGGGCGGACAGGTCGCACCCGGCCCGCCGGACTCCACCGAAGCCGTCGACCCGTGGGCGCTCCCGGAGTTCGACCCCCCGGCCTCCGGAGCGGGCCCGGCCGGTGCGCCGGCCGCCGGTTCGGCCCCCGGCGCCCCCTCCGTGCACGAACAGCAGACGATGACGTCCTTCCCCGCGCAGGGCGACCCCTCCGTCACCCCGGCGCCGCCCGCCCAACCCTGGGTCGGCCCCGGCACCCCACAGGCGTCGGCGCCGCCCGTCGGCCCCGGCGCGGCGATGCCCAACCCCTTCGCGCCCCCGGCCGCCGACCCGCTCCCGCCGCCGCCCATCGCCCCCGAGGGCCCCGGCCCGGTCCCGTACGGCTACCCGGGCGGACCCCAGAGCGGCTACGGCTACCCGGCCCCGCAGCCGCCCGGTTACGGCGGCGCCCCCGCCCCGGGCTACCACGGCTGGACCGGCATGGCGCCCATGCCGAGCAACGGCACGGGCGTCACCGGACTCGTGCTCGGCATCATCTCGGCCGTGCTCTTCTGCTTCTGGCCGCTGGCCATCGGGCTCGGCGTCATGGCCGTGATCTTCAGCGCGCTGGGCCGAGGCAAGGCGTCCCGCGGCGAGGCCACGAACCCGGGACACGCCCTGGCCGGCCTCATCTGCGGCACGGTCGGCATCGTCCTGGGCGTCGGCTTCGGCGCGCTCGTCCTGTTCACGGCCTCCTACTGACCGCGGACACCGCTTCAGAGCTCCGGCCCGCCCTGCCCCTCCCGTAGGCGGGTGCGGGCCCGCATCAGGGCGAAACCCAGCAGGTTCGGGCCGCGCCACTGCCCGGGGTCCGTCGCCCTCTCGTCGGTGGCCGCGAGCCCGATGCCCCACACCCGGTCCACCGGACTCGCCTCGACCAGCACCCTCTCGCCCGTGCCCAGCAGAAAGGCGCGCAGGTCGGCGTGGGCCGCGAACTTGTGCACGCTGCCCTCGACGACGACACGGAACCGCTCCCGCCGCCACGTCTCCTCGTCGAAGCCCCGCACCAGCCGCCCCGCCTCCTTCGCCTGCGCCGGGTGCTGCGCGGCGAGCACCCGCCGCTCCCCCTCCGGGTCGGCGAACAGCCGGGCCTTGGCCGCCATCATCCAGTGCTCGGCGGTCGCGTACCGCACCCCGTCCACCGTGAACGGCGACGGCCACCATTGGCTCAGACAGCTCGCCCCGATCCGGCCGTCGGGCAGCGGCCGATGCCCCCAGAAGTGCAGGTACTTGACCTGCCGGCCTGCCTGCAGCGCCTCTACCAGAGCCTCCCTGGAATCGATGGCCCCCGCCGTCTCGCTCATCGCCATTCCCGTGATTCCTTCCATACACGCGAGTCTGGCAGCAACCACTGACACTCCGCCCTGCCTTTTCCGCAGTCACTCGACACCTGGTTGACAGATTTCGTCGACCGGCCGAGCCGCGACAGCAGAACACCTTGTCGGGTGATGAATTCTCTGTCAGGACCGGCACGCGCCGGTAGAATCCCTCCATGCATCACGATCTGATGGACCCTCTGGTAGAGGGAGATCCGCAGCCCTTGCGGAACTGGCTGGTGCAACAGGGGGTGAACGCGGAGGAATTACGAGAGCTGCCCCGGTGGAACGCCAGCACACCGCCACCTCGTATTCCTGCTGCGCGGAGGTCAGACGGAAGTGGGGGGCGTGTGGCGGCCGCTGTCGGTCGAGCGCTGTCGCTGGTCGGCGACGAACCGGGTGGGGCCGCCCTGCTGCTTGTGTACGTCATGCACGAGGTCGATACCGCCTGGGAGATCTCGTACCACTTCGGGCCTCTGAGGGACACCCTGCAGGGGGCCTGTGAGGCGGCGGCCCCTCACTCGGCGCCCGAGGGCGGTCCGGATGCGGCTGCGGTTCGGGCGGTTCTGGCCGCCATGGAGTGCCTCGATGCGGAGATCCTCGCGGAGAACCACCTGGCCACCGGTCAGTTGCAATCGATGGCGGAAGCCATGGAGCGGGCTGCGGCACGAGTCCATGACGCGGCCGGCTGGGCTGCGGAGTTCTCCGCCGATTTTCCTGCTCTCGGCGCCTACTTGAGTGACTTCTGCCGTGAGCGCGAGGCCAACTGCCGGGCGGTGGTGACCGCCGTGGGCGGAGTGGTGAGGTTTTTCGAGGAGGGCACGTCCCTCGACCGGGTCACCCGCGCCCTGGCGGAGGCGGAGAAATCCGAAGCACTCAAACACGGATCTTGTCGCAGTGAATTACGTGCGCATCGCTTCAGTCTGGAATCGCTGAACGCAAAGCGCCACGACAACTGGCTGCGCATCGACCATGGGCGTCTTGTTTACGTCTATCCCTTTGCGGTCCGTGGCTGCGGTGCCGAGGAACTCGTGGAAGCGGTCCGGAACGAGGCCGCCCACTGGACTCTTGGTCGGGTCTCGCTCACAGCGGCCGCGGTGCACGGATCGCTGGACCTCGACAACTTCTGGGACGGCTCCGACTCCCTGAACCGTCGTTACGAGGGCGCTTTCATCGACCTTCCCGATGTCGTCCTGGGGCCGCTGGACGGACTGCCCGGCATCGAGCTGGGTCGGGTTGGCGCCCAGGTCATCTTCTCCGAACTCGGTAACCATTACGTACGGTTCGAAACAGAACTGATCAACGCATCACCCAGTGACCTTCATTGGATGATGTCCTGCGCTGCCCCCGAGTACGGCGCTCTGCGTGTGAGTTTTGAGGAGGCGCCGACGGGTTCGGGCCGGTCCGGAACCGTCTGGTCCCGCCTGTCGGAGTTGGCCGTTCAACTTGCCGAGGACGTAGGGTCCGAATTGCGTCGGCAGTTCGGGTTCGGCGGGGCCCGAGTGGTGGCACGTTCCGGGCTGTTCCAAGTCCTCGTCGGCGTCAATGCCGCGTCGGTCGCGTCGGGACCAGGTCGGGACGGGCCATGGAGTGAGGTCCGCCGACCTGCCGAACTCATGGACGCGGTAGGTTTTCAGGTTCTCGGACATGAGATCGAGAGCTCCGTCGGCTCCCTGGTCGAATGGATTCGCTACCTCGCGGATCCGGACACGCGTTCGTCCGTCGGGTCGACGGACGGTGAGGCGCTGGTCCGCACTGCGAACACGGTGGTGAGCGTGTCTCTGGGGAGAGCGGACTGGGTGCTCAGCACCTGGCTCACTCTCGCCGAGTTCACCGTGTCCCTGGATGCCTTGTTCGCCGGCTGGTCCGACGAACTGGCGCGGCATTACAACCGAGTGAAGGCCTTGCAGGCCAGAACATCCCATTTTGTGCGCGAACAGCGATTACTCGATGGGGAGCTGGATGCATTTTCGATGGAGTTGGATGTCGAGAAGCTCCAAATACACGATTTCGCCGTAGAGGTGAGATCGATGATTTCGCTGATCAGGTCACCGTCTCTTGTGTCGTCGCCTGCGGTGGCCGAGACTCTGCGCAATTTGCTACAGAAGTCCGAGTTTCAGTTGAGGGTCGACGAGTTGAACATGAAGCTGGATGAGGTCACGCGCGACCAATTGGCGGTAATGATCGAGAAGCTGGCAGTCCATCGAAATGGCAATCAGCGTGCCAAGCTCGAAGTCTTCCTTGCCGTGATCACGGCAGCCGGTGTGGCGGGACTGGTCCAAGTGCTCCAGGCCGGCTTCGGTGCAGGTCCTACCGCGCTCGCGTGGGCGGTGTTCAGTGTGGCGGCCATCGTCATGGGGGCGTGTCTTTTCGGCTTCTGGACGATGCGCTCCGGCCGTAGGCGCGGGTAGTGTCCCAGGAGCTTCGAGGCCGCGGCATGGAACATCGTTGAGGGAGATCATGTCCAGGAGGCCTGAGGCGTCCGAGTCGTGAGAATAATCGACGTGGCCAGTGGTGGACCACTGCTTGAAGAGATCTACGGCAACGTGCTCCGGCCGTCCTTCACCCTGAACGAATTGTCCCCGTACGGTGAAATCACTGAGGCGCTGGCTCACGGCAGGACGGTTGTCACCGCCGTGCTGGATGACAAGGGGCGCCCCATGGGCGCCGCTGTGGGGGAATGGTCGCCGAAGACAGGTGTGCTGCTGCTTGCCTACATCGCAGTCCGCCCGGAGTGGCGGTCACGGCGGTGCGGTGCGTTGCTCATGGATGCGGTCCGTGGCGCCTGGCGGAAGCGGTTCCAGCCGTCCTTCATCCTCGTCGAGTTCGAGCACCCGCTTGCCCACCGAAGCGATGCCCAGCATGGCGATCCGAGGGCGCGCTTCCGGTTCTATGCGAGGCATGGAGTGCGGGCTCTCGGATTGCCTTACTTCCAGCCGTCCCTCGGGTCAGGCCGGGAGCGGGTCTACGGCATGGTGCTTGCCGCTGTTCATGTGGCGCCGACTGGGACGGGTGGCCATGTGGACACCGTGGCGTCGGCGCCGATCCGTGAATTCCTGACCGACTATTTCTTACGCACGGAAGGAGAGGTGCCCACTGATCCGGCGGGCCGACGCCTGTGGCGGGCACTGGAACATGGTGACGCCGGTATTTCCCTGATCGGCTTGACCGACCCTGCCATCCTCCCGGTCTCCCGGCCGGAGTAGTCGGTCGTCCGTACGCCAGGCCCTCGACCAGCTGCTCGTCGTTCCGTTCTCGGCGGGCACGTTTCCCGGTGCCGGGCAGACCGTGAACTGCCTGGAGGGGCCGGTCCCGCAGCTCGACACCGTCCAGATCGACAACTCCCACGGTCCTGACTTCCTGGGTGAGCAGGCGCAGTCGGCCAAGTACCGTGCCCACTTGGACTGGACCGAGCGTGTCGCCCTGTCGACAAAGGCGTCACGCGACGTCGTCCGGGACATCGTCGATGGCCTGTGAGGAGACCCCGATGGACGGCATCACCTGGGAAGAGCTCTTCTGCGGCGAAGGCGCGAGCTGCTTCCGTCTCGGTACCGATCCCCAAGGCAACGCCTACATAGCCATAGCCGGGCAGGAGGAGCGGTACCTCACCGACAGCCGCGAAGCGCTCCGCTCCCTGATCCTGGAGATCAAGGCGGGGAAGGCCGATCACCTGCTCTGAGCCGGGCGGTGGGGTGGCGGGCACTCGTTCGAGGGGGGCTTTCGGGTGACGTCTCCGCCGCCCGTGGTGCCTGCCCGGCCCTGCGCGGTCTGGTGACGTGGTCGGTCAACCGGTGCCGGTTCTTCGGGGGCCGGGAGGTCCGGAAGGGCTTCGACGGCTGCTCCGGCCGGGGCCGTCGAGCAGTAGCCACAGCGCGGTGAGCAGGACGGAGGCCAGGCACCAGCTGGCCACGACATCCAGTGGCCAGTGGTACCCGCGCCGCACGAGCCCGTACGACACGCCGAGCACGAGGGCGGCGCAGACGGTGACGAGGGCGCGGCGGGCGGTGGCCGTGCGCAGCCAGGGCAGCAGCACGAGGGCCGCGGCGCCGTAGGCGACGGCGGCGGTGGCCGTGTGCCCGGAGGGGAAGTAGCCGGTCCCGGGCGGCACGGCCGCCGTGCCGTGCCGGGCCGTCCACGCCTTGAGCGGCACGACGAACAGCGGCACCAGCACCATCAACCCCGCCGCCCCGAGGGGCGCCGGCCACCACCGGTCCCTGCCCGCGGCCCGCGCCCGCCAGGCCGCGTAGCCGAGCACCGCCGCGAGGACCGGAACCGCGACCTGTACGTTCCCGAGATCCGCGAGCAGCTCGGAGCCCCGGTCCGGATGCAGCAGGGCGTCACTGACGTCCCGGTCCACGCCCAGCAGCGGACCGCGGCTGACGACCTGCCAGGTGATCAGTGAGAGGAGCAGCGCCGGAAGGCCGACGAGCCAGACGAGGAGGAGGGGGATCCGGGAGGACGACACGCGCACAGCTTCGCAGGTACGGCGACGCCGAAGGGCCGACGCAAGAGGGGGAGCTGCGTCGGCCCTTCGGGGAACGGTCGGTCTGCGGCCGTCCGCTCGGATCGGAACGTCGCCCGCCCCGGGGGGTGTGGGGCGGGTGACCGTCCGATCGGTGAGGAGATCCGGAACCCGAAGGCTCCGGTGGTGTGCGCGAGGTACGACCAGGTCGAAGCCGGGGAGGCTGCGGCCTGCCCCACAGTTCCCTGTGGGCGGGTGGTTCTCTCGTCCGAGAAGAGAACCTACGGCAGCGGATGGGTGTGGAACAGCGGGAACGGCGTCCGGTCATCCACCTCGCACACCTTCTTCACACAGCCTGCCGCCGGCTGCGCCGGACGTGCGTATCCGTCGCTCAGACGCCTGCGAACGCCTGCTCGAGGATGTCCAGGCCCTCGTTCAGCAGGTCCTCGCCGATGACCAGCGGCGGCAGGAAGCGCAGCACGTTGCCGTAGGTGCCACAGGTCAGGACCAGCAGGCCCTCGGCGTGGCAGGCCTTGGCGAGGGCGGCGGTCGCCTCCGGGTTCGGCTCCTTGGTCGTACGGTCCTTGACCAGCTCGATGGCGATCATCGCGCCGCGGCCCCGGACGTCGCCGACGATGTCGAACTTCTCGGCCATGGCGTTGAGGCGGGCCTTCATGACCGCCTCGATGTTCTTCGCCCTGGCGTTGAGGTCCAGCTCCTTCATCGTCTCGATGGAGCCGAGCGCGCCTGCGCAGGCCACCGGGTTGCCGCCGTAGGTGCCGCCGAGGCCGCCCGCGTGCGCGGCGTCCATGATCTCGGCGCGGCCGGTGACGGCGGCCAGCGGGAGGCCGCCGGCGATGCCCTTCGCCGTGGTGATCAGGTCCGGGACGATGCCCTCGTCCTCGCAGGCGAACCACTGGCCGGTGCGGCAGAAGCCGGACTGGATCTCGTCGGCGACGAAGACGATGCCGTTGTCGGTGGCGAACTTGCTGATCGCGGGCAGGAAGCCCTTGGCCGGCTCGATGAAGCCGCCCTCGCCGAGCACCGGCTCGATGATGATCGCGGCCACGTTCTCCGCGCCGACCTGCTTGGAGATCTGGTCGATCGCCTGCGCGGCGGCCTCCGGACCCGCGTTCTCGGCGCCGGTCGGCCAGCGGTAGCCGTAGGCCACCGGGACGCGGTACACCTCGGGCGCGAACGGGCCGAAGCCGTGCTTGTACGGCATGTTCTTCGAGGTCAGCGCCATGGTGAGGTTGGTGCGGCCGTGGTAGCCGTGGTCGAACACGACGACCGCCTGCCGCTTGGTGTAGGCACGCGCGATCTTGACGGCGTTCTCGACGGCCTCGGCGCCGCTGTTGAACAGGGCCGACTTCTTGGCGTGGTCGCCGGGCGTCAGCTCGGCGAGCGCCTCGGCCACGGCCACGTACCCCTCGTAGGGCGTGACCATGAAGCAGGTGTGCGTGAAGTCGGCGAGCTGGGCGGAGGCGCGGCGGACGACGGCCTCGGCGGAGGCGCCGACGGAGGTCACCGCGATGCCCGAGCCGAAGTCGATCAGCCGGTTGCCGTCGACGTCCTCGATGATCCCGCCGTCCGCCCGCGCGGCGAACACGGGCAGTACCGAGCCCACGCCCTGCGCGACCGCGGCGGTGCGACGGGCCTGCAGCTCCTGCGACTTCGGGCCGGGGATGGCGGTGACGACGCGGCGCTCCTGCGGAAGTGCGGTCATGCGGGGCTCCTGGGGGGTGCAACGGACATGTGGTTTCTTTTCTCGCAGGCTAGGGCGGGGAGGGGGAGCTGGGCATGCTCCATGTGGGCGTTGTTCCGGGGGGCGGGTTGTCCGTGGTGGACATAGCGGCAGTGCGGGACACGGCGGGGGCCCGGCGCGGACGGGCCTTCCACCGTGGCGCGACCCGGCCGGTGAAACGGTGAACTCGCCCTGCCGGGGCGTTAGATTGACTCGCTGACGATGAACGGCGCGGCTGGTCAGGGGGCAAGGGCGATGGACAGCGACGGGACGCAGGACGCTCGGAGCACGCATGCGCACCCCGTGCCGCGCCCTGCGGGGCCGCCGGAGGCGCCCTCGGTGCCCCCGAGGCCGGCCAGGGCGCCGGGCGTGCCGCCGCTGCCGGACGGGTCGGCGTTCCTGACCTGGCTGCGCACGCCGCGGCCGGAGGCACTGCCCGGGGTGTGGCGGTTCGGACACCGGCCGCGCCCGGAGGAGGAGCCGGAGCGGATCCCGGGGCGGCAGCTGCTGAGCGGGGCCCTGATCGCGTTCCTCGTGGGCTGGCTGATCTGGTCGCTGCTGTGGAACGGGTACCTCGGCGGCTGGTGGCTGCTGCCGCTCTACGCGATGGTCCCCGACTCCTGGGCCGAACCCCACAGCTTCGGCGCCGTCGTGGCCGTCTACACCTACTACCTGCTGATCGCGGGCGCCCTCATGATCGGCGTGGGGCGGCTCGGCCGCTGGGGTGAGGTCTGGCGCCGCTACGGACCGCCCGCATGGCGCCGTACGCCCCCGGAGAGCGGGCGCCCGCCGGTTCCCGAGGCCGACCCCGCCTCCTGGCCCGCCCTGCGCGCCGCGGGCGCCGAGGACGCCGCGGAGCGGCTCGCCGCCGACGCGCGCGCGGGACTGATGCGGGACGTCGACCACGCCCGCATCGCCCGCGCCTGGCAGGGCGTACGCACCGGCCTGCACCCCCTCGCCACCTTCACCGGCGCGGTGCTCAGCCACGGCGCCGCCGCCTGCCCGCACCCGTCCGGCGCCCGCGACCTGCCCGCCCGGCAGGCCCGGCACGACCTGGTCACCGGGCAGGTGCGGATCGGCACCGCCGCCGACGACGCCCGCAACCCGTACGCCTACCGGGGCGCCGGCCTCGCGCTCGGCCCCGAACTGCTCGGCACCTCCCTGCTCGCGGTCGGACCGGCCGGCTCCGGCAAGACCGGCGGTGTCGTCCGGCCGCTCGCCGAATCGCTGTGCCTGCACGCGCTCACCGGACGGGCCGCCGTGGTCGTCGTCGGCGCCGCGGGGGCGGGGATCGGCCCGGCCGACGCGTACGACGTCGTGGTGCGGATCGGCAACCCCGACTCCGCGTACGACCTCGACCTGTACGGCGGGACCACCGACCCCGACGAGGCCGCCGCGGTGCTCGCCGAGGCGCTGGTCGGCGACCTGGCCGACCCGCACCCCGGCAGCGACAGCCGGCGCGCCACCACCGTCCTCGCCCAGCTCCTCGGCCCCTTCCACGCGGTGCACGGCCGTTTCCCCTCCGTCCCGGAACTGCGCGGGCTGCTCGACGGTTCGCCCGGCCCGCTGGCCGCGCTGCGCCAGGGCCTGGCGGAGACGGGACAGGAGTCGCTGCTGCGTGAACTCGACGCCCGGGAAAGGCAGATGGCGCACCCGGGCGATGTGGGCGGGGTCCTCGCCGACCGGGTGGCGCTGCTGGACCGGCCGGCCTTCGCCACGTTTTTCAAAAGCACAGCCTTCAAGAGCGCGGCCACCGCCGGGCAGACCCGGCCGTTCAGCCTCAGGGCGCTGGACCATCCGGTGCGAGTCCGGGTCGACCTGCCCGAGCGGGGCCACGCCGACGCCTCGCGGGTGCTGGCGCGGCTGGTGCTGGCGCAGTTCACGGCGAGCGTGACGGTACGGGAGGACAGGTCGCTGTTCGCCTGCCTGGTGCTGGACGACGCGACCGGCGTGATCACCCCCGAGGCCGTGCGCGGCATCCAGCGGCTGCGGTCGGCCAACGCCGGGGCGGTGCTCACCCTGCGCACCCTGGACGACGTGGCGAGGCCGCTGCGCGGACCGCTGCTCGGCACCGTCGGATGCCGGATGGCGCTGGCCGGGCTCACCCCGTGGGACGGGCAGGACTTCGCCGAGGTGTGGGGCAAGGAGTGGACCGAGGCGCGGGACGTCACCGACCGGCAGATCATCGCGGACAGTCCCGCAGGCAAGGCCTGGCACGCGGTGCGGCGGGCCATCACCGGCAAGGCGCCGACCGCGCGGGCCGTCACCGTGCGGCAGGTCGAGCGGGAGCGGTGGTCGGCATCGGAACTGGCGCACGCGGTGCCGGCGGGGCACGCGGTCCTCTCCCTGACCGACGTCAGGGGCGAGCACGCGCCACCGCTGCTGGTGGACCTGCGGGGCTGAGCCGCTGCACGCGGGGGCGTGATGACGCGGTGATGTGATGACGCGGTGACGCGGTGACGCGGTGACGCGGTGACGCGGTGACCGTACGGTGGGGCAGAATCGACAGAGGTCGTTCATACGTGGCGGCCAAAAGTACACAACGTTCGCCTGATGTCCCGATCTCCGCCGACCTGAAGGCCCCATGCCACCGACGCTCGCTTCGCTCGTCCACCACTCCACGCTCAAACTGACCGTGCGTGCGGGCGAGGACGGCCTCGACGTACCGGTCCGCTGGGCGCACGCCAGTGAGCTGGCCGACCCCGTTCCCTACATGGAGGGCGGGGAACTGCTGCTGATCACCGCCCTGAAGCTGGACGCGGAGGATCCGGCGGCGATGCGCCGCTATGTGAAACGCCTGGTGGGGGCGGGGGTCGCCGGGCTCGGCTTCGCCGTCGGCGTCCACTACGAGGACATTCCCGAGGCGCTCGTGGAGGCGGCGCGGGAGGAGGGGCTGCCGCTGCTGGAGGTGCCGCGCCGCACCCCCTTCCTCGCGATCAGCAAGGCCGTCTCCGCCGCCATCGCCGCCGACCAGTACCGCGCGGTGACAGCGGGTTTCGCGGCCCAGCGGGAGCTGACCAAGCAGGGGCTGGCCGGCGGCCCCGAGGGGCTGCTGACCGCGCTCGCCGCCCAGGTGGAGGGCTGGACCGCGCTGTACGACGCCTCGGGCGCCGTGGTCGCCGCGGCGCCGGAGTGGGCGGGCAGGCGCGCGGCACGGCTCACGGAAGAGGTGCGCCGGCTGCGGGAGCGGCCCGCGCCCGCCTCGTCGGTGGTGGCCGGGCCGGAGAATCCGGAGATCGACGACCGGGTCGAACTGCACTCCCTCGGCACCGGCCGACGCCCCCGGGCCGCGCTCGCCGTGGGCACGGCCGCAGCTCTCGGCACCGCCCAGCGGTACGCCGTCCACTCCGCCGTCGCGCTGCTCACCCTGACCACGGAACGCTCCGGCTCCCTGCGCGCGGCCGAACAGCGGATCGGCGCCGCCGTGCTGCGCATGCTGCTCGCAGGGGAGGCCGACCACGCCCGCGCGGTGGCCGGCGACCTGTACGGGGGCCTCCTGGACGCGCCCTTCCGGATCATCGTGGCCGAGACGGGAGCGGCGCCCGCCGCCCGGGCCCAGGGCGACCCGAACGGCGAGGCCCTCGACGCCCTGGCGGAGGTCGTGGAATCGGCCGCCGCCCGCTCCGGCGAGGCGGTCCTGGTGGTGCCGGAGCGGGAGCGGCTGGTGGTGCTGGCCGCCGACGGCGGCGCGGCGGTGTCCGCGTGCTGCGACCACGCGGCCGGCCTGGAGGCGGTGCGGAGCGACGGGGGAGCCCACGAGCCCCTGGCCGGCGTCGGCGAGGACGAGCTGGTCGTGGGCCTGTCCGCACCGGCCGGCCCGATCGCCGCGTCCGCCGCCTACAAGCAGGCCGGGCAGGCGCTGTCGGTGGCGCGGCGGCGGGGGCGGGTGCTGGTGGAGCACGAGCAGATGGCCGCCGGGTCCGTGGTGCCGCTGCTCGCCGACGACGCGGTCCGGGCGTTCGCCGACGGGCTGCTGCGGCCCCTCCACGAGCACGACGCGACCGGGCGCGGCGACCTCGTCGCCTCGGTGCGTGCCTGGCTCTCCCGGCACGGGCAGTGGGACGCGGCGGCGGCCGACCTCGGCGTGCACCGCCACACCCTGCGCTACCGCATGCGGCGCGTCGAGGAGATCCTCGGCCGCTCCCTGGACGACCCGGACGTACGCATGGAACTGTGGCTGGCCCTGAAGGCGACCTCGCCCGACTGACGGTCGCCGGGTGACGGCCGACGTCTGAGCCCTGACGACTGGTGCCTGAAGCCTGGTGCCTGGTGCCTGAGGCCTGGTGCCTGAGGCCTGACGCTCGACGACTGATGTCCGACGCCTGGACGGCGAGCCGAGAGACGGGGCCGGTGCCGCGCGTGGCGGGTGGGCGCGGCGGGCGGGTGGGCGTGGCGGCGACCGACCTGCCAAAGCGGCGCGCGGCGGCGGTCGACTGCTACGGCTCGGACAAACGACCCGCTCTCACCCCGGCCCTACCGTGGATCCAGCAAGCCAAGCAATCACCCCCAACGCGGAAGGGCCGGGACTCGCCATGCCAAAGGAAGAATCGGCAGCCACCCACGCCTTCTGGCTCGCCGGCCGCCAGGCCACCGGCGAGGCTGCCTTCGACGTCACCTCTCCGTGGGACGGCCGGGTCGTCGGCACCGTGAGCGTGCCGTCCGAGGCCCAGGTCGAGGAGGCCGTGGCCGCCGCGTACGCGGTACGGGACGAGTTCGCCGCCACCCCCGCCCACGTCCGTGCCGCCGCCCTCGACCACGTCAGCCGGCGGCTCGTGGAGCGCACCGAGGAGATCGCCCGGCTGATCTCCGCCGAGAACGGCAAGCCGATCAAGTGGGCGCGCGGTGAGGTCGGCCGGGCCGTGTCCGTGTTCCGGTTCGCCGCCGAGGAGGCCCGCCGGTTCAACGGCGGCGAGGCCCAGCGGCTCGACACCGACGCCGGCGGCCAGGGACGGCTCGCCTTCACCCGACGGTTCCCCAAGGGGGTCGTGCTGGGCATCGCGCCGTTCAACTTCCCGCTGAACCTGTGCGCCCACAAGATCGCCCCGGCCGTCGCCGCCGGCGCCCCCATCGTCCTCAAGCCCGCCCCGGCGACTCCGCTGTCCGGGCTGATCCTCGGTGAGCTGCTCGCCGAGACCGAGCTGCCGGCCGGTTCCTGGAGCATCCTCCCGGTCCCCAACGACCGGATGCCCGCCCTCGTGCAGGACGAGCGGCTGCCGGTGATCTCCTTCACCGGTTCCGAGCAGGTCGGCTACGCGATCATGGACTCGGTGCCGCGCAAGCACTGCACCCTGGAGCTCGGCGGCAACGGCGCGGCCGTCGTCCTCGCCGACTGGGCGAGCGACGAGGACCTGGAATGGGCGGCGAGCCGCATCGCCACCTTCTCCAACTACCAGGGCGGTCAGTCCTGCATCTCCGTGCAGCGGGTCATCGTGGACGCCTCCGTCCACGACCGGCTGCTGCCGCGCATCGTCGCCGCCGTGGAGGCCCAGGTCACCGGTGACCCGGCGGACGACGCCACCGACGTCGGCCCGCTGGTCAGCCAGGCCGCCGCCGAGCGCGTCGAGGCGTGGGTGCAGGAGGCCGTCGACGCCGGCGCCGCCCTGCTCACCGGGGGCAAGCGCGACGGCGCCTCCTACGCGCCGACCGTGCTCACCGACGTCCCGGCCGATGTGACGATCTCCTGCGAGGAGGTCTTCGGACCCGTCCTGACCGTGCAGAAGGTGGACGGCGAGGCCGCGGCCTTCGCCGCCGTCAACGACTCCAAGTACGGCCTCCAGGCGGGGGTGTTCACCCACGACCTGCAGACCGCTTTCCGGGCCCACCGCGCCCTGGAGGTCGGCGGCGTGGTCGTCGGCGACGTGCCCTCCTACCGTGCCGACCAGATGCCGTACGGCGGCGCCAAGCAGTCCGGTGTCGGCCGTGAGGGCGTGAGGTTCGCGATGGACGACTACACCTACGAGCGGGTGATGGTGCTGACCGGCCTCGCCCTCTGAGGCGGACCGGCCCCTGGTCCGGGCACCGCGGCGGGCGACGTTCGCCCCGTCGCGGGGCCCGGCACGTGCCCCGGGCTTCGGCTTCGTTCGGGCAGGGGCCCCGGAGCGCGCACCGGACGCGGCTCCTTGACGGACGAACGCCGCCCGTCGCGACGCCGCCCGCTCCCGGCGGCCGGCTCCGCGAGGAGGCGAGCCCGTCGCACAGAGGGGTCCGGCACCGGTGCCTTCCGGTGCCGGGCCCCTCTTCGCGTCGGCCGTTCCCGGGCCCTCAACCGGGGAGGAAGCCGACCCGCGCGAGCCGCAGCGGGCCGCGCAGTCCCAGGCGCAGGTCCTGTACGCCGTGCACGCCGCCGACGGCGAGGGACGCGCCGAGCGTGACGTAGTCGTACGGGCCGGACGTCGGGGTCCGCGGGGACAGCGTGGCGAGCACCGGGCCGCCGTCGAGGGACAGTTCGACGGTGCCGCCGCCGGACACCTCGACGGTCACCTCCGTCACTCCGCTCCCGAAGTCGCAGCGGCGGAAGAGCAGTTCGCCCGCCTTCCCGGCCACCGGCGCCACCGCGTCGCCCGACTCCCTGGTCCGGTCGACGATCTCGGTGCCGCTCTGCTCGTCGAAGTCCGCCGCGTCCAGGCCGCGTTCGAGGACCGGGCGGGGGACGCCGGGTTCGCCGTCGAGGGTGAGGAAGGTCCGCTGCCGGACGTCCGCACTGGAGGCGCCGGCCAGCAACTCGTACCGGCCCGGCTCCACCCGCCACCGGCCGACCGCGACGTCCCAGAACGCGAAAGCGGACAGGGGGACTTCGAAGGCCGCCTCGGCCGTCTCGCCGGGTGCGAGGGTCAGCCGCCGGTGGGCCACCAGTTCGCGGCGCGGACGCGGCGCCGAGGGGTCCACGGCCCGGGTGTAGAGCTGGGCCACCTCGTCGGCCGGGACGGCGCCGGTGTTGGTGACCGTGAAGGAGACGCGCACCGCCTCCGGCCCGACCCGGGCCGTCAGCCCGCCGTAGGCGAAGGCCGCGTAGGAGAGGCCGTGGCCGAAGGGGAAGAGCGGCGTGCCCTCGAAGTACAGATAGGTCTGGCGGGAGCCGATCACGTCGTAGTCGAGGCGGCCGGGCAGATCGGCGTCGGCGGCGTACCAGGTCTGCGGCAGCCGGCCGGCGGGGGAGACGTCACCGGCCAGCACGCGGGCCAGCGCGGTGCCCGCCGCCTGACCGCCGTGAGCGGTCCAGAGCACCGCCGGCAGGTCCGTCGGATCGACCGCGTAGGGGTAGGAGGAGACGAGCGCCAGCACCGTGTTCTCGTTGGCGGCGCGGGCCGCGCGCAGCAGCAGCTCCTGCTGGGCGGGCAGCCGGAGCGTCGTACGGTCCTCGGTCTCCCGGCCGTTGACGTGCGGGTCGTTGCCGGCGACCACCACGACCGCGTCGGCCCGTGCCGCGGCCCGCGCCACCGTCTCCTCGCCGTGCTCGGTGACGATCAGCCCGAAGACCTCGGGACCCGGCTCGTCGGCCGCGTCCGGTGCGGCAACCTTCACGCCGTCGGCGGCGACCAGCACATGGCGTCCCGTTCCCATGTGCCTGAGGAGGTGACCGTCACCGTGCGGTTCCAGCCGGAACGTCTCCCGCACGATCCAGCCGCCCGGCTGGTCGGCGGAGGCGCGGAGGTAGCCGTCCTCGGCGACCGAGAGGTACCGGCCGTCGGGGGCACGCAGGGTCAGCAGGCCCTCGCCCCAGTCGACCAGGGCGAGTTCGGTGCCGTCCGGGCCGGCGGTGAGCGGGGCCAGGTCGGTGCGGCCCGCGAGCAGCGCCGGGTCCAGCGCGCCCTCGGCGCCGGGCGCCGCGTCGGGGGTGTCGGGTGCCGGCGGGACGTGCAGGAACGTGTCGGCGGAGGTCCGCAGCAGCACCCGGTCCACGCCCTCCGCGAACTCCACCCGCTCGGCGCCGAACCGCTCGTAGAGCCCCTCCAGCGGAGTGGAGCGGTGCAGGAGGGCACCGCTGTACCAGTCGAGCTTGCACTCGTCCGCGAGCAGGCCGACGACGGCGACACGGGTGTTCGCCGGAGCCAGCGGCAGCAGGCCGTCGTTCTTGAGCAGGACGACCGCCTGCTCGGCGGCCTCCTGCGCCAGGGCCCGGTGCTCCGGGGTGTCGAAGGCGTGCTCCTCGGCGGGCGGGTCCTGGTCGAACTCGCCGAGCCGGAAGCGTACCGAGAGCTGCCGGCGGACGGCGGTGTCGATGTCGGCCTCCGTCAACAGCCCTTTCCGCAGGGCCGACTCGAGGCGCTCCACGATGACCGAGCTGTCCGTGCCGTGGTCGGTGAAACTGTCCACGCCGGCCCGCAGCGAGGCCGCGACGGCCTCCTCGTGGGTGTCGAAGTAGTGCTCGGAGTCCACCAGGTTGGAGGGAGCGCCGGCGTCGGAGCAGACCAGCAGTTCCTCGTCGGTCCAGGTGCGCAGCTGCTCGCGCAGATACGGCGAGACGTGGTTCGGGCGGCCGTTGACCAGGTTGTAGGCCGGCATCACCCCGGCCACCGCGCCCGCCCCGACGGTGTCGCGGAAGGCGCGCAGGTCGTACTCGTGCAGCACGCGCGGGCGGACCGAGCTGGAGGTGGTGTCCCGGTCCGTCTCGTTGTTGTGCGCGAGCCAGTGCTTGAGCACCGGGGCCGTGCGCCAGTACAGCGGATGGTCGCCGCGCAGGCCGCGGGTGTAGGCGGTGGCGATCGCCGAGGTGAGCCGGGGATCCTCCGAGTAGCCCTCCTCGTTGCGGCCCCACAGGGGGTGGCGCAGCAGGTTGACGGTCGGGGCCCAGACGTTGAGGCCGACCCGCTCGTCCCGGGCGCGCATCGCGCGGGCCTCCCGGGACACCGCCTCGCCCACCCGGCGCACCAGCCCGGGGTTCCAGGTCGCCCCCAGCCCGACCGCCTGCGGGAACACCGTCGCCGGGCCCATCCAGGCGACGCCGTGCAACGCCTCCTGGCCGGTGCGGAAGGCGGCGACGCCGAGGCGTTCGACGGCGGGCGTGAACTGGTGCAGGGCTTTGACCTTCTCGTCGGGGGTGAGTCGCGACAGCAGGTCGTCGACGCGCTTCGCGAACGGCAGCAGCGGATCACGGAAGGGCGGGGTGGGCGGCGTGGGTGCGGTCACGTGGGAGTCCCCTTGCGGTGGAGCGATGAGACGCTTTCGAAGCGCTTCGATGCTGGTTCCGGGCAGGGGTGGGTGTCAAGGACGCGGGAGCGGCGAATCGGGTGCTTCGCAGTGCGTCCCGGTTATTCCGCGATGACATCCCATGAGTTGCGACCGGGCGGGACCGTGCCGTGCCTCCGAGGAATCTTGGAAATGACCCTTGTGCGCCCTTGGGCGTTCACTTAACCTCGCAGCAACATCGAAGCGCTTCGACTGTGAGGCCGCCTCCCCGGCACGTTCCCTCCGAACGACCGCTTCGGCTCAGCCAGTTCCAGTGAAGACACCGCAGCAGACGGCCACCGCCGGGTGTCCTGGTGCGCCATGAAGGGTTGACGCGATGACGCCGAACGCCGCCTCCACCTCCTCCGGACCCAGCCGGAGAAGCTTCCTCGCCTCCACCGCGGTCGCCACCGCGGCGGTGGCGGGGGGAATGCCGCTGCTCGCCGCGTGCGGTGGCTCGGACGGAGGCTCGCGGGACGGCACCACCTCGGGCAAGGACGCCGAAAAGCTGCTGCCGGCCTACGTGGCGAGCGACGTGGTCACCCCCGACATCCCCAGCCGGAACGGCTCCGCGGTCGGCTTCACCGGCAAGCTCGACCTCGCCGGTCTGAAGACCTCGGTGCCCGAGAAGCTCGGCAAGGGCGGCAAGATCACCGTCATGTCGCCGTTCTGGGGCTCCCCGCCCAAGGGCGGCAACGCCTACTACCGGGCGATGAACGACCTCATCGGCGTCGACGTGGCCTGGCAGAACCAGGACGGCAACACCTACGACCAGAAGCTCGGCGCGGTCCTCGCCTCCAGCGAGGTCCCCGACGTGGTGGTCGTCCCCGGCTGGAACATGACGGGCAAGATCCCCAGCGCCGTCATCGGCAAGTTCGCCGACCTCGGCCCGTACCTCTCCGGCGACGCGGTCAAGGACTACCCGAACCTCGCGGCGATCCCCACCGACGCCTGGCAGCGGTCGATCTTCGGCGGCAAGCTGCGCGGCCTGCCCATGCCGTCCTCCTACGTCACCGGCATCGTGCCGCTCTACCGCCGGGACATCTTCGAGAAGGAGGGGTACGAGGTCCCCCGCTCCTGCGACGAGTTCATGGCGCTGGCCAAGGACGCCACGAACGCCAGGGCCAAGCGCTGGGCCTGCCTGGACATGAAGTGGACCGCCTTCAACGCCTTCGGCGTGCTCTCCGGGGAGGAGAAGTCGCTCGGCTGGAACCAGGTCGACGGCAAGCTGATCCACCGCATGGAGACCGACGAGTACCTCGAAGCCCTGGAGTGGACGCGCAAGCTGTTCGCGGCCGGCGTCGTGCACCCCGACGCCGAACTGGGCAAGAGCAACGCGGCCGACCCCGGACCCAAGTTCGCCGCCGGCGAGTTCCTGATCTACAACCAGGACTCCTCGCAGTGGTGGAGCCGCACCGCCGAACAGGCCGTCCAGAACCCGGAGTTCAAGATCTGGGGGATGGACGTGTTCGGCCACGACGGCGGCGACCCCACCCTGTGGGCCAAGAACCCGGCCGGCATCTTCGCCTTCGTCAACAAGAAGGCGTCCAAGGCGGTGATCCGTGACGTGCTGGCCGTCGCCAACGTCACCGCCGCGCCGTACGGCACCAAGGAGCACATGCTCACCAACTACGGCGTGGAGGGCACCCACTACACCGTCGAGGACGGCGTGCCCACCAAGACCGACCAGGGCAACATCGACGTGATGAACGCCTACGTGATGATCGCGAGCCCCGCCGCGACCATCGCCCACCCCGACTTCCCCGAGGTCGCCAAGGGCCAGGTCGAGTGGCAGCAGCGGATGGGCGCGTTCACCAGGAAGTCGGCCTTCTACGGCATGCAGATCACCGAGCCCTCCCGCTGGGCCAACCTCTCCAACGACTTCGAGCAGTTGGAGGACGACGTCATCCGGGGCCGCAAGAAGATCGGGGACATGCAGCAGGCCGTCTCCGACTGGAAGAGCAAGGGCGGGGACAAGCTGCGCGACTGGTACCAGAAGATCCTCGACGAGAACGGCCCGGCGGCCGGCTGACCCCGTACCGAGGCAAGGAGAACCGCCGTGTCGCACAGCACGGTGCCCCGGAGCGAAGCCGAGGCCACCACACCGGTCCCGCGACCGGTCACCTCCGACGGAGCCGACACCGCCCGCCCCCGGAAAGCACCACGCTGGGGGAGGCCGAGCCTGCGGCTCAGATACCGGCGCGACCGCGTCCTGCTGCTGATGACCCTGCCGGCCGTGGCACTGGTCCTGGTCTTCAACTACCTGCCGATCCTCGGCAACGTCGTCGCCTTCCAGGACTACGACCCCTACATCAGCGACAACGGCCTCGTCTCGATGCTGAACAGCCCGTTCGTGGGACTGGAGAACTTCCGGCGGATCATCGAGGACCCGGCGTTCTGGAACGCCCTGAAGAACACCCTGGTGATCTTCATCCTCCAGCTCGTGCTGTACTTCCCGATCCCGATCCTGCTCGCGCTGCTCATCAACAGCGTGATCAGACCCCGGGTGCGGGCCGTCGCCCAGGCCGTCCTGTACCTGCCGCACTTCTTCTCCTGGGTCCTGGTCATCGCCGTCTTCCAGCAGCTGTTCGGCGGCGCGGGGATCTTCTCGCAACTGCTGCGCCGGAACGGTCACGACGGCCTGGAGGTCATGACCAACCCCGACACCTTCGTGTTCCTGATCACCGCGCAGAGCGTGTGGAAGGACGCCGGGTGGGGGATCATCGTCTTCCTCGCCGCCCTGGCCTCGGTGAGCCCCGACCTGTACGAGGCCGCCGCCATGGACGGCGCCGACCGCCGGCGCCGGATGTGGCACGTCACCCTGCCCGCGCTGCGACCCGTGATCGCCCTGCTGCTGGTGCTGCGGGTGGGCGACGCGCTCACCGTCGGCTTCGAACAGATCCTGCTGCAACGCGACGCCGTCGGCCCCGGGGCGGCGGAGGTGCTCGACACCTTCGTGTGGTGGAACGGCGTGCGCAACCAGGACTTCGGCTACGCGGCGGCCGCCGGACTCATCAAGGGCGTGGTCAGCCTCGGCCTCGTCCTCGCCGCGAACAAGGTGGCCCATCTCATGGGCGAGCAGGGGGTGTACAAGAAGTGACCGCCGTGATCGACGAACCCGCGCGCCGGCCCGGACGCCGGCCCGGACGCCGGTCCGCCCCGCTCCGTCCGGTGTGGGAGGAGGAGCCCGGCAGGGCGGGGCTCGCGGGCAAGGGGATCGTCCTGCTCCTCGCCTGCCTGGCGATCGTCTTCCCGCTGTGGATCGTGATCGTCACCAGCCTGTCCTCCCGCAGGACCATCGACGAGGCGGGCGGCCTGGTGATGGTGCCCCGGGACATCACCTTCATCGCCTACCAGGAACTGCTCAGCGGCGGCCAGGTCACCCGGGCCGCGCTCGTCAGCGTCGGAGTCACCCTGGTCGGCACCCTGTTCTCGATGACCGTGTCCGTGCTGTGCGCCTACGGACTGTCGCGCACCGACTCGCTGGGCCACCGCTGGATCCTCATGACGCTGCTGGCGACCATGTTCTTCAGCGCCGGTCTCATCCCGACGTACCTGCTGGTGCAGACCCTGGGGCTGACCGACAGCTACCTGGCGCTGATCCTGCCCAGCGCCGTGAGCGTCTTCAACATTCTCGTGCTGCGCGGCTTCTTCATGAACATCTCGCAGGAACTCGTCGACAGCGCCCGCATCGACGGGGCGGGCGACCTGCGCATCCTGTGGCAGATCGTCATGCCGCTGTCCCGCGCGGTGATCGCCGTGATCACGCTCTTCTACGCCGTCGGCTACTGGAGCGCCTGGTTCAACGCCTCGCTGTACCTCAACGACCAGACCATGCTGCCGCTGCAGAACGTCATGATCCAGCTCGTCCAGAAACAGGAGGCGCCCGTCGGCCTCGGCCAGGCCATCAAGACCGGGGAACTGTCGGGCCTGGCCGTGCAGATGGCCGTGATGGTGATCGCCCTGCTGCCCGTCGCCGTGCTGTCCCCCTTCGTCCAGAAGCACTTCAGGAAGGGCATGCTCACCGGCGCCGTGAAGGGCTGACGGGACGGGGACCGTGCGCTCTCCGGTCCCCCTCGCGTCCCTTCGGACGGCCCCTTCGACCGGCCGGACGGCGCCTTCGACCGGCCGGACGGCGCCTTGGACCGGCCCCTTCGCCCCGACATCCGCAGAACGAGGTGGACCATGCACGCGCCCCGCACACCCCGCACCCCCTGTCCATCCCCCGCCCCGCTCCGGGGGCGCGGCTGATGCCCGGCCTGAGCGACGCCACCCGCGGGCGCATCCTCTACGGCGGCGACTACAACCCGGAGCAGTGGCCCGAGGAGACCTGGCCCGAGGACATCCGCCTGATGCGGCAGGCCGGCGTCAACTCCGTGACACTCGGCGTCTTCTCCTGGTCCAGGATCGAACCCCAGCCGGGCGCGCGGGACTTCGGCTGGCTGGACCGGCTGATGGACCTCATGCACGCCGCCGGCATCGGTGTCGTCCTCGCCACCCCGACCGCCTCGCCGCCGCCCTGGATGGGGCACCTCCATCCGGACACCCTGCCCCGCGACGAGGACGGCCGGACCGAAGAGTGGGGCGGCCGACAGCACTTCTCGCACTCCAGCGCCACCTACCGCCGGCACGCCGCCGCCATCACCGAGGACCTGGCCGCCCGCTACGCCGGCCACCCCGCCCTGACCATGTGGCACATCAACAACGAGTACTGCACCTACGACTGGGGCGACCAGGCGGCCGCCCGCTTCCGCGACTGGCTCCACGACCGGTACGACACCCTCGAAGGCCTCAACACCGCCTGGGGCACCGCGTTCTGGAGCCAGGGCTACGGCGACTGGGCCGAGGTCCTGCCGCCCCGACGCCCGCACTACCTGAAGAACCCCACCCAGCTGCTGGACTTCAGACGGTTCACCTCCGACATGCTCCTGGAGTGCTACACCGCCGAACGCGACATCGTCCGCCGGCACACCCCGCACCTCCCGGTCACCACCAACTTCATGCCGCTGTGGGCGGGGCAGGACGCCTGGCGCTGGGCCGAGGAGGAGGACGTCGTCTCCGTCGACCTCTACCCCGACCCGCGCGATCCCCACGGAGCGCAGGAGGGCGCCCTGATCCAGGACATGACGCGCTCCCAGGCGCGCGGCCCCTGGATGCTCATGGAGCAGGCGGCCGGACCGGTCGACTGGCGCAGGGTGAACCACCCCAAACCCCGCGGCCTCAACCGGCTGTGGTCCCTGCAGGCGGTGGCGCGCGGCGCGGACGCCGTCTGCTACTTCCAGTGGCGCCAGTCCCGGCAGGGCGCGGAGAAGTTCCACTCCGCGATGGTGAGCCACGCGGGCGAACAGGGCCGTACGTACCGGGAGGTCGCACGGCTCGGCGCGGACCTGGCGCGGATCGCCCCGCACGTGGCCGGCCGGCACCGCGCCGCCGAGGTCGCCGTGCTGCACGACTGGCACTCCTGGTGGGCGAGCGACCAGGAGGCCCGGCCGTCCCACGAGGTCGACCACCCCGGCGTGCTCCGCGCCTGGCACCGCGCCCTGTGGCAGGCCCACCTCACCACCGACTTCGCCCACCCCGAACACGACCTGTCCGCCCACCCGCTGGTCGTCGTACCGCAGCTCTACCTCCTCACCGACGCGGCCGTGGAGAACCTCCTGCGGTACGTGAGCGGGGGCGGCACCCTCGTCTGCGGCTTCCTGACGGGCATCGCCGACGAGGACGACCGGGTGCGTCCCGGCGGCATGGACGCCCGGCTGCGGGAACTCCTCGGCATCCGCACCCTGCACGAGTGGTGGCCGCTGGAGGCGGGGGAGACCGTCGAGTGCGAGGGTTTCCGCGGCACCCTGTGGTCCGAGGAACTGGAGGCCGACGGTACCGCCGACGAGACGACGCCCTACAAGGGCGGGGAACTCGACGGCCTGCCCGCCGTGCTGCGCAAGGGCCGCGCCTGGTACGTCTCCACGCTCCCCGAGCCCGGGGCGCTGCGCGAGCTGCTGACCCGGATCGCCGCGGACGCGGGGGTGCGGCCGGTGCTCGACGGGCTCCCGGACCAGGTCGAGGCGGTCCGCCGGGGGGAGCTGCTGTTCCTGCTCAACCACGGCCGCGAGCCGGTCGCCGTCGACGTGCCGGGCAGCCACCGCGACGTGCTGACGGAGACGACCGTGACCGACCGGCTCACCCTCGGCCGCCACGGAGCGGCGGTGCTGAAGCCATGAACACCGCGCCCGTCCACGGAACCTGGGAACCACGGCCCGCCGCCCGCTGGGAGGACGGCTTCCTGAGCGGGAACGGCCACCACGGCGCCCTCGTGTTCGGCGACCCGGACGACGAACGGGTCGTCATCACCCATCACACCCTGGTCCGCCCGGACGGCGACGGCGACGAACACCGGCTGCCGCCCCGACTGGCCGACGCACTCCCCGCCCTCCAGGACCGGCTGCTCTCCGGCGATCTGACCGCCGCCGAGGACTTCACCGACGGCCGCCCGCTCCGGTGGGTACGGCCCTTCCACCCGGCCTTCCAGGTGCGCCTGCGCCGTCCGGGCGACGACCCGGGCGACCTGGGCGACGGACGGGGTGGCCGGGGTGCGGGCCCGGGAGGTCGGGGTGATGGTCGGGGTGGCCGGGGCGAGGGCCCGGCCCGGTACCGCCGCACGGTCGACTTCACCACCGGCGTCACGGAGACGACCCGCGCCGGCCGGACCGGCCGCGTCTTCGTCTCCCGCGCCGACGACGTCGTCGTCCAGCACGTCACGGACCCGGGGCCCGTCCTCGGCATCACCCTGGACCACCGCCTCCCCGGCACCCCCACCGACCTGGGCGTCGGCCACGGCGCCGTCCTCACCCCCGAGGGCGCCCTGCTGAGCCTGCGCGCCCGGTACCCGGACAGCGACCTCGCCTACACCGGCGTCACCCTGCTCGTCGTCACCGGCGGCACGACCACACCGGCCCCGCGGGGGGTGCGCGTCGAGGGCGCGCGGTCCGTCCTGCTGCTCACCCGGGTGCGGCGGCACACCGGCGAGGCGGACGTGGCCGCGGAGGGCCGCGCCCTGCGCGCTCTGCTCGGCGAGGGACCGGAGCCGTACGACGGCCTCCTGGCCCGTCATCTGCCCCCGCACCGCACCGCCTACGACCGCGTCGCCCTGGACCTCGCCGCCGACCCGGCCGAACGCGCCCTGCCGGGCTCCGAGTTGCTGGGCCGGCCGCACAGCGCCGCGCTGCTCGAACGCCTCTTCGCGGCCGGCCGCTACCACCTGCTGTCCTCCGGCGGCCTGTTCCCGCCCCGCCTCACCGGACTGTGGACCGGCACCTGGGACACCGCCTGGTCCGGAGCCTTCACCAACGACGCCAACCTCAACCTCCAGACGGCCTCCGCCGCTGCCGCCGCCCTCCCCGAGGTCACCGAGGCGCTGGCCGCACTGGTCCACCGCCAGCTGCCCGACTGGCGGGACAACGCCCGCGCGGTCTTCGGCACGCGGGGCGTGGTCGCGCCCGCGCACAGCGACGGCGAGTCCGGGCACTCCTACCACTTCAGCCGCGAGTACCCCCTGCACCTGTGGACGGCCGGCGCCGACTGGCTCCTCAAGCCCCTCGTCGACCACGACGAGACCCGCGGCGAGCGGGATCCGCGCACCGCGGCGGCGCTCGCCGAAGTCGCCCTCTTCTACGAGGACTTCCTCACCCGCACCGACGACGAGGGCCGGCTGGTCGTGGTCCCCTCCTACTCGCCCGAGAACCGTCCGGCGAACGCGAGCTGGGGCGCGCTCGACGCGGCCATGGACCTCTCCGCGGCCCGGCACGCCCTGCTGACCGCCGCCGCGTACCACCCCGAGCACGCGGACCGCCGGCGGGCGCTCGCCGACCGGATCCCGCCGCACCGCGTCAACGCCGACGGGGCGCTCGCCGAATGGGCCCGGCCGGAACTGGCGGACTCCTACGACCACCGCCACCTCAGCCACCTCTACGGTGTCTGGCCGCTGGACGAGATCACCCCCTACGACACCCCGGACCTGGCCGCCGCCGCCCACCGCGCCCTGGAACTGCGCGGACCCGAGAACGACTCCGCGCACGGCCATCTGCACCACGCCCTGATCGCCGCCCGCCTCCGCGACGCCGACCGGGTCGCGAGCGCCCTCGACCGCGTCCTCGACGGCGACTTCTTCCACGACTCGCTGATGAGCGCGCACTACCCGCACCGCCACGTCTACAACGCCGACGCCGCCCACACCCTCCCCGCCGTGCTGATCGAGGCGCTGGTGCAGTCCACCCCCGGCCGGCTGGTCCTGCTGCCCGCACCGCCACCGGCGCACCCGCGCGGCTCGCTGCGCGGGGTGCGGACCCGGTTCGGCGCCGTACTCGACCTCACCTGGACCCCGGACGGCGCCACCGCCGTGCTGCGCCCCACCCGCACCGTCCGCGTCGAACTCCGGACTTCCGACGGCGCCGAGCCCCTCGACCTCGTCGCCCACGAAGACCGCGTCCTCACCCTGAAGGCGCGGTGACCCCAGCGATTCCCCCCACCCGTGGAAGGACCCCCATGGCACCAAGCATCCCGAGCAGGATCGGCACGGTCCTGGCCGCGCCCGCCCTCGCCCTCGGCCTCACCGTCGGCCTGGCCTCCGCCCCCGCCCACGCCGCGATCTGGAGCTCCTGCGACCAGTGGGGCAACACCCTGAATGGTTACCGGGGTCATGCGCAGTGCGCCGCTTCAGCCCGGTGGTGAAGCGAATCTCAAGATTGCTCTGACCTTGGCCATGGGTTGGGCAGCCGGCGGCTTACAAGGCGGAGGAGCGGGAACGAGGCGGGGCGGGCTATGCGCGGGCGGGCGCCGGGCCGGAGCTCGCCCGTACCGTCAGCTCGGGCGCGATCAGGACGACCTCGTCGTCACCCCGCCCGTCGAGCTTGGCGACCAGGTGCTCCACGGCGTACCGGCCCATCTCCTGCGCGGGGATGACGACCGAGGTCAGCCGCACCGAGGCCTGGACGGCGACCTGTTCGGGGCAGATCGCGACCACCGAGACGTCCTCCGGCACGGCCCGGCCCTGCTGCCGCAGCAGGGCGAGCAGCGGTTCGACCGCCGACTCGTTCTGCACGACGAACGCCGTGGTGCCCGGACGTTCGTCGAGGATCCGGGCGAGGGTCACGGCCATCGCGGCGTACCCGCCCTCGCACGGCCGGTGCAGCAGCCGCACCCCCGACTCCCGCGCCTGCGAGCGCAGCCCGTCGAGGGTGCGCTCGGCGAAGCCGGTGTGCCGTTCGTAGACCGCGGGGGCCTCGCCGATGACGGCGACGTCGCGGTGCCCCAGCGCCGCCAGATGTTCCACACAGAGCGCGCCGGTGGCCCGGAAGTCGAGGTCCACGCAGGTCAGGCCGGTGGTGTCGGCGGGCAGCCCGATCAGCACCGACGGCCGCCCGTCCCCCCGCAACAACGGCAGCCGTTCGTCCTCGAGCTCGACGTCCATCAGGATCATCCCGTCGGCGAGTCCGCTGCCGACGACGCGGCGCACCGCGTCGGGGCCCTCCTCGCCGGTGAGCAGCAGTACGTCGTACCCGTGGGTGCGGGCCGTGGTGGCCACCGCGACGGCGATCTCCATCATCACCGGCACGTACATGTCCGTCCGCAGCGGGATCATCAGCGCGATGACGTTGGACCTGCTGCTGGCCAGGGCGCGGGCCCCGGCGTTCGGGTGGTACCCGAGCCGGCGGATGCTCTCCTCGACCCGCCGGCGGGTGTTCGCGGAGATGGACCGCTTGCCGCTGAGGACATAACTCACCGTGCTCGCCGAGACTCCGGCGTGCTGGGCGACCTCGGCGAGGGTGACCATCCAGCTCTCCAATTGTTGCGAAGCGCTTCGACAGTGCGCCGTACGTACAGGGGGTAATGGGGGTGGTCCGACAGTAATGCCAGCAGGAGCGGGTGTCCATACGCTGTCGAAGCGCTTCGACGGACTTCTCTCCCGACGCCCCGAGGGCGGGGGACGAGCCGTCCCCGACCCCGTCAGGTTCCCACGAGCCCACCGGTACGGCGCCGAGGGGCCCCGGCCCACTCTCAGCGGCGGATGACGCCCAGCGCGAGAGCGGCGGCGACCGCGGCCGTACGGGAGTCCACGTCGAGTTTCGCGTAGACGTGGGCCAGGTGCGACTTCACGGTGGCCTGGGTGAGGTTCAGCCGTGCGCCGATGGCCTGGTTGGACAGGCCCTCGGCGACCAGGGAGAGCACTTCCGTCTCGCGCCGGGTCAGTGCGGCGTGCGGTGTGCGCAGCCGGTTCATCAGCCGGTCGGCGACCGTCGGCGCGAGCGTGGTGCGTCCGGCGGCGGCGGTGCGGACGGCGGCGGCCAGTTCCTCGGGCGGGGCGTCCTTGAGCAGGTATCCGGTGGCGCCGGCCTCGATGGCCGGGAGGGTGTCGGCGTCGGTGTCGTAGGTGGTGACGATCAGCACGCGGGGCGCTCCGGGACGGGCCGTGATGGCGGCGGTGGCCTGTGTCCCGTTCATCCCGGCGCCGAACTGCAGGTCCATCAGGACGACGTCGGCCCCGCCGGCCGCCGCGAGGGCCACGGCCTCCTCGGCGGTGGCGGCGGCCCCGACGATGCTGAAGCCGGGCTCGGTCTCCAGAACGGCGCGCAGGCCCGCGCGGACCACCGGGTGGTCGTCGGCGATGAGGATGCGGATGGGGGTGGGGACGTCGTTCACCGGTCACACCTTGCTTCCGTCCCGGCACCGGGACTCGCTCTCGGTCCGGACCTCGTTCGCGTCCCGGTGTCCGTTCCGGTGTTCGTCCCGGACCGGGTGTTCGTTCCCGGCCTCGGTGGCCCGGAGGGGGAAGCGGGCGGACAGCGCGGTGCCCCGGCCCGGTGACGACTCGATGGCGAGGGCACCGTCGAGGGCGCGGGTGCGGGCCCGCATTCCGGCGATGCCGAAACCGCCCGCGGCCGGGACCGGGGCCCCCGGGCGCTCGGGATCGAACCCGGCGCCGTCGTCCACCACGTCGAGTGCCACGGCGTCGTCCAGGTAGGAGAGCGTGACCGTGCCGCTCCGGGCCCCGGAGTGCCGGACGGTGTTGGACAGCGCGGACTGCGCGATGCGCAGCAGGGCCACCTCCACGGCGGTGGGCAGCGTCAGCGGAGTACCGGTCCGGCGGAAGCGGACCGTGACGGGGTGCTGGGCGCTGGTGGTCGCGCACAGTCGCTCCAGGGCACCCGCCACCGTGGTGCCCTCCAACGCGGGCGGACTGAGGGCGGCCACGAACCGGCGGGCCTCGGCGAGGTTGTCGACGGCCGCCTGCCGGGCCTGCACGACGTGCGCGCCGGCCGCCTCGGGCCGCTTCGGCAGCGCGCGTTCGGCGGCGCGCAGCAGGAGCTGGATGCTGGACAGGCCCTGGGCCAGGGTGTCGTGGATCTCCCGGGCCAGCCGCTCACGCTCGGCCAGGACACCGGCGGTGTGCTGGGCGGTGGCCAGATCGGCGCGGGTGGCGGTGAGCTCCTCGATCAGCCGGCGACGCTGTTCGCTCTCCCGGTACAGCGCCTGGTACCCCCACACCACGGCGACCGCGACGGCCGCCCCCAGCGCGGGCCCGACCGCCCCGGCGGGGGAGAAGGCCTGCTCATGGACGGCGAACGCGGTGATCGCGGCGACGGCGGTGGCGGCGACCGCGCCCAGCCCGCCGCGCCGGGACAGCAGGTGCAGCTGGAGGAAGTACAGCGGGAACGCCAGCCACACCGCGTCCGGGGTCAGCGCCAGCAACAGCAGCCAGACCGCGCCCAGCCCCGCGAGCCACCACCCGGCGGCCCGGCGGGAGACGGACATGAGCGGCGTCAGCGGGCCGACCGCGTAGATCCCCGCCACGGCGGCGCACACCGTCACCACGGCCCCCGCCCGCGGATCGTGCGTGACGAGCGCCCGCGCGGCGGTCAGGGCGAGGAGCCCGGCCACGAGCAGATGCAGGCACCGGGCGAGAGGCCGAGTGGTGGGAGTGAGGACGTTCATCACCCACCACCCTACGAAGAACTCCGCTCACCGGGCATCGATCAAAAGGTGGAGCCGCGCCCCGACCCTTCGATTCGCAAAGTCCGGCCCTGTGTGCGATGCCCGGCCCGGGGCCGTGCCACGAGGGTGGGACGTGTCGCTTCCACCGATCGAAAGGGCAGGCCGGGGCATGTTCGTCGCCTGGAGGGATCTCGCGTTCGCCAAGGGGCGGTTCGCACTGATGGGAACCGTGGTCGTGCTGATCACCCTGCTGGTCGTGCTGCTCTCCGGCCTGACCGCGGGGCTCGCGCGGCAGAACGTCTCGGCCGTGACCGGCCTGCCGGCCGACCGGATCGCCTTCGCCGCCCCCGCCGACGGCCAGGACCTCTCGTACGCCGAATCCACCGTCACCGAGGAACAGTGGCGGACCTGGGCGGCGGCGCCCGGTGTGACCCGCGCCCAGCCGCTGGGCATCACCACCACCCGGGCGAGCGCGGGGGAACGGACCACCGGGGTCTCGGTGCTCGGTGTGCCGGCGGGCTCACCGCTCGCACCCGAGAGTGACCGGATCGACGACCGCGCGGTGGTGCTGTCCGACGCCGCCGCCGCCGAACTGGGGGCCGGGCCGGGCGACACCGTCACCCTCGCCGGCCGACGGCTGACCGTCGCCGCGGTGAGCGGGGACGCCTCCTTCAGCCACACCCCCGTGGTGTGGGCCACGCTCGGCACCTGGAACGCCGTCACCCCGTCCGCCGGTACCGCCGCGGACACCGGCGCCGCCGACGGCCGTACCGCGACCGTCATCGCCCTGAACACCGGCCCGGACGCGGACATCGCGTCCATCGACCGGGCCGCCGGCACCCTGACCGTCGAGAAGGACGACTCCCTGTCCGCGATCGGCTCCTACACCTCCGAGAACGGCTCCCTGCAGCTGATGCGTGGTTTCCTGTTCGCGATCTCCGCACTGGTGATCGGCGCCTTTTTCACCGTGTGGACCATCCAGCGCAGCGGTGACGTCGCCGTCCTCAAGGCGCTGGGCGCCCCCACCCGCAATCTGCTGACGGACGCCCTCGGCCAGGCCCTGGTCCTGCTGACCGGCGGAACCCTCCTCGGTACCGCTCTCGCCGCCGCGACCGGCGCCGCCCTCTCCGGCTCGGCCGTCCCCTTCGAACTGGCTCCCGGGACCGTCCTCGTCCCCGCCGCCGTGATGATCGTCCTCGGCACTCTCGGGGCCGCCCTCTCCATCCGCCGCATCACCTCCGTCGACCCGCTGACCGCCCTGGGGAGCGCCCGATGAGCCTCGAACTGACCGGCATCACCCTCACCTACCCCGACGGCGACTCCCGGCTGACCGCTCTCGACCACGTCGGCCTCGACGTGCCCAGGGGCAGCCTCACCGCCGTCGTCGGTCCGTCCGGCTCGGGCAAGTCCAGCCTGCTCGCCGTCGCCGCCACCCTCGTCGCACCCGACTCCGGGACCGTCACCGTCGACGGCACCCCCACCACCGGGATGAGCCGGGGCGACCTCACCGACCTGCGCCGCCGCAGCATCGGCATCGTCTTCCAGCAGCCGAACCTGCTGTCCTCCCTCACCGCCGCCGAACAGCTCCAGGTCATGGCGCACATCGACGGCCGAAAGCCGCGCGGCGCCCGTGACCGGGCCATGGAACTGCTCGACGCCGTCGGGCTCGCCGGCCAGGCCGGTCGCCGCCCGCACCAGCTCTCCGGCGGCCAGCGCCAGCGGGTGAACATCGCCCGCGCCCTGATGAACGACCCCACCGTGCTCCTGGTCGACGAACCCACCAGCGCCCTCGACCACGAACGCGGCGCAGCCGTCATGGAGCTCATCACCCGGCTCACCCACCAACGGGCGACCGCCACCGTCCTGGTCACCCACGACCGAGCCCTGCTCGCCGCCGCCGACCGGATCGCCGAGGTCCACGACGGACGCCTCACGCCGGCGGGTCAGCCGAACGGACGCACAAAGGGTGGTGGGACGGCTGCGCATCGGGTACATACGAACGAGTAGCACCAGTCAGTAACGTAAAACGACCCACAGGCCCCCAAGGCCATGCACATCGGCCCCACGGGCCGTCGTCCACGCATCCCGATTCGCGGCGAGGTGAGCCTCATGACCGCAACACCCGAATCACGCAGGACACCCCAAGGACCCCAGGCGCCCCGGGCACCCCGATCCGGAGCCCGACCCGCCGTCACCGAGCGTGAGGCCCGCCAGGTCGCGGAGGCCGCCCGGGAACAGGACTGGCGCAAGCCCAGCTTCGCCAAGGAGCTGTTCCTGGGCCGCTTCCGGCTCGACCTCGTCCATCCGCACCCCCTTCCGGCCACCGAGGACGCCGAGCGCGGCGAGGAGTTCCTCGCCAAACTCCGCGACTTCTGCGAGACGAAGATCAACGGAGCCCGGATCGAACGCGAGGCGCGGATCCCCGACGAGGTGGTCACCGGGCTCAAGGAGCTCGGCGCCTTCGGCATGAAGATCGACACCAAGTACGGCGGCCTCGGCCTGACGCAGGTCTACTACAACAAGGCCCTCGCCCTGGTCGGCTCCGCCAGCCCCGCGATCGGCGCGCTCCTCTCCGCCCACCAGTCGATCGGCGTCCCGCAGCCGCTGAAGCTCTTCGGCACCCAGGAGCAGAAGGACACGTTCCTGCCGCGCTGCGCCCGCACCGACATCTCGGCCTTCCTGCTCACCGAGCCCGACGTCGGCTCGGACCCGGCACGGCTCGCCACCACCGCCGTCCCGGACGGCGAGGGCGGCTACGTCCTCGACGGCGTGAAGCTGTGGACGACCAACGGCGTGGTCGCCGACCTCCTCGTCGTCATGGCCCGCGTACCCGCGGGCGAGGGCCACCGGGGCGGCATCACCGCGTTCGTGGTGGAGGCGGCCTCCGAGGGCATCACGGTCGAGCACCGCAACGCCTTCATGGGCCTGCGCGGCCTGGAGAACGGCGTCACCCGCTTCCACCGGGTCCGCGTCCCGGCCGGCCACCGCATCGGTGAGGAGGGCCAGGGCCTGAAGATCGCGCTCACCACGCTCAACACCGGACGGCTTTCCCTGCCCGCGATGTGCGTCGGCGCCGGAAAGTGGTGCCTGAAGATCGCCCGCGAGTGGTCGGCGGCCCGGGAGCAGTGGGGCAAGCCGGTGGCGCTGCACGAGGCGGTCGGCTCGAAGATCTCGTTCATCGCGGCGACCACCTTCGCCCTGGAGGCCGTGGTCGACCTGTCCTCCCAGATGGCCGACGAGAACCGCAACGACATCCGCATCGAGGCGGCGCTCGCCAAGCTGTACGGCTCGGAGATGGCCTGTCTGATGGCCGACGAGCTGGTCCAGATCCGCGGCGGACGCGGCTACGAGACCGCGGACTCCCTGAGGGCGCGTGGCGAGCGGGCGGTGCCCGCCGAACAGATGCTGCGCGACCTGCGCATCAACCGCATCTTCGAGGGCTCCACCGAGATCATGCACCTGCTGATCGCGCGGGAGGCCGTCGACGCCCACCTGTCGGTCGCCGGCGATCTCATCGACCCCGAGAAAACCCTGGGCGACAAGGCGAGGGCGGGCGCGAACGCGGGCGTCTTCTACGCGAAGTGGCTGCCCCGGCTGGTCGCGGGCCCGGGACAGCTCCCCGGAACCTACGGGGAGTTCAAGCACGAGGTCGACCTCTCCCCGCACCTGCGGTACGTCGAGCGCACGGCCCGCAGGCTCGCCCGGTCCACCTTCTACGCCATGTCACGCTGGCAGGGCCGGATGGAGACCAAACAGGGCTTCCTGGGCCGGGTCGTCGACATCGGCGCCGAACTGTTCGCGATGAGCGCCGCCTGCGTCCGTGCCGAACTGCTGCGCCGCCGCGGCGACCACGGCCGGGAGGCCTACCAGCTCGCCGACGCCTTCTGCCGCCAGTCCCGCGTCCGCGTCGACGAACTCTTCGGCCGGCTGTGGACCAACACCGACGACATCGACCGCAAGGTCGTCAAGGGCGTGCTCTCCGGCACCTACGAGTGGCTGGAACAGGGTGTCCTCGACCCTTCGGGCGACGGCCCCTGGATCGCGGACGCCACACCCGGACCCAGCGCCCGGAGCAACGAGCACCGGCCGATCCGCTGAGGCGGGCCGGAGCGGGGCGTCGGACAGGACGCGCGAGCTGCCGGGGCGGGGCCCCGGCAGCACCCGCGACCGGACACAATAGGCCCCATGACCGACGCTCCAGCTCCGCTCGCCGACCCGCATCTGGTGTACGACCCCGTGGCGGGGGACGGCCCCAAGGACGTGGTGATCCTCGGCTCCACCGGGTCGATCGGCACCCAGGCCATCGACCTCGTGCTGCGCCACCCCGACCGTTTCCGGGTCACCGGCCTGTCCGCCAACGGCGGCCGCGTCTCCCTCCTCGCCGAGCAGGCCCACCGGCTGCGGGTGCGCACGGTCGCCGTCGCGCGCGAGGACGTCGTGGGCGCGCTGCGCGAGGCGCTGTCGGCGCGGTACGGGCCGGGGGAGCCGCTGCCCGAGATCCTCGCCGGAGCGGACGCGGCCACCCAGCTCGCGGCCTCCGACTGCCACACCGTCCTCAATGGCATCACCGGCTCCATCGGACTGGCCCCCACGCTCGCCGCCCTCGAGGCCGGCCGCACCCTCGCGCTCGCCAACAAGGAGTCGCTGATCGTCGGCGGCCCGCTGGTCAAGGGACTGGCCGAGCCGGGACAGATCATCCCGGTCGACTCCGAGCACGCCGCGCTGTTCCAGGCCCTGGCCGCCGGCACCCGCGCGGACGTGCGCAAGCTCGTCGTCACCGCCTCCGGCGGCCCCTTCCGCGGCCGCAGCAGGGACGAACTGGCGAACGTCACCGTCGAGGACGCCCTGGCCCACCCCACCTGGGCCATGGGCCCGGTGATCACGATCAACTCCGCCACCCTCGTCAACAAGGGCCTCGAAGTCATCGAGGCGCACCTGCTGTACGACATTCCCTTCGATCGCATTGAGGTGGTCGTACACCCCCAGTCGTATGTCCACTCGATGGTTGAGTTCACGGACGGATCGACACTGGCCCAGGCGACGCCCCCCGACATGCGCGGGCCCATCGCCATCGGCCTCGGCTGGCCCGAAAGGGTCCCCGACGCCGCCCCGGTCTTCGACTGGAGCAAGGCGTCCACCTGGGAGTTCTTCCCCCTCGACAACGAGGCGTTCCCCTCGGTGAACCTGGCCCGGCACGTGGGCGGGCTCGCGGGCACCGCCCCGGCGGTGTTCAACGCGGCGAACGAGGAGTGCGTGGAGGCGTTCCGCGCCGGCGCGCTGCCGTTCAACGGGATCGTCGACACCGTCACCCGAGTGGTCGAGGAGCACGGCACCCCGCGGACGGGAACCTCTCTGAGTGTGCCCGACGTCCTCGAAGCGGAGACCTGGGCGCGAGCGAGGACCCGGGAACTGACATCCCTCACGGCGAGTGCGGAGGCGCGTGCATGACGACCCTGATGTTCATCCTCGGCATAGTCGTCTTCGCGGTCGGCCTGCTGCTCTCGATCGCCTGGCACGAGCTGGGCCACCTCTCCACCGCCAAGCTCTTCGGCATCCGGGTCCCCCAGTACATGGTCGGCTTCGGCCCGACCCTGTGGTCCCGGCACAAGGGCGAGACCGAGTACGGCGTCAAGGCGATCCCGTTCGGCGGCTACATCCGCATGATCGGCATGTTCCCGCCCGGCGCCGACGGACGGCTGGAGGCCCGCTCCACCTCGCCGTGGCGCGGCATGATCGAGGACGCCCGCTCCGCCGCCTTCGAGGAGCTGCAGCCCGGCGACGAGAAACGCCTGTTCTACACACGCAAACCGTGGAAACGGGTCATCGTGATGTTCGCGGGCCCGTTCATGAACCTGGTCCTCGCGGTGGTGCTCTTCCTCACCGTGCTGATGGGCTTCGGCATCCAGCAGCAGACCACCACGGTCAGCTCGGTCTCCTCCTGCGTCATCTCGCAGAGCGAGAACCGCGACGAGTGCAGGAAGTCCGACCCCCAGTCCCCGGCCGAGGCCGCCGGCCTGAAGGCCGGCGACAAGATCGTCGCCTTCGGCGGCGTCCGCACCGACGACTGGGGCGTCCTCTCCGACCTCATCCGGGACAGCGCCGGCAAGAGCGTGCCGATCGTCGTCGACCGCGACGGCCGGGAGGTCGCCCTCCAGGCGGAGATCGCCACCAACCTGGTCGCCAAGAAGGACTCCGACGGGGCCTACGTCGAGGGTGAGTACGTCAAGGCCGGCTTCCTCGGCTTCAGCTCGGCCACCGGCGTCGTCAAACAGGACCTCGGGGACTCCGTGGTCTGGATGACCGACCGGGTCGGCGACGCCGTCGACTCCCTCGCCGCCCTGCCGTCCAAGGTGCCCGCCCTGTGGGACGCGGCCTTCGGCGACGGTCCGCGCGAGCCGGACTCCCCGATGGGCGTCGTCGGAGCGGCCCGGGTCGGCGGCGAGATCGCCACCCTCGAGATCCCCGCCTCACAGCAGATGGCCATGTTCGTGATGCTGCTCGGGGGCTTCAACCTCTCCCTGTTCCTGTTCAACATGCTCCCGCTGCTCCCGCTCGACGGCGGGCACATCGCGGGTGCCCTGTGGGAGTCGCTGCGCCGCAACCTCGCCAGGGTGCTGCGCCGCCCCGACCCGGGCCCGTTCGACGTGGCGAAACTGATGCCGGTGGCCTACGTGGTGGCCGGGATCTTCGTCTGCTTCACGCTCCTCGTCCTCGTCGCGGACGTGGTGAACCCGGTACGGATCTCCTAGCCGGACCGGACGGACCGGACGGACCCCCGCCCCGCCACCGGATGCGAATCCGCCGGACATCCGCCGTTCACGATGGCCCGGAACCCTTTCGTTCCGGGCCATCGTCCTTTGAGTGGGTTTGCGGACGGGATGTGCTCGGGCCGACGCCCGTGCCGTAATCTCGGAGCGCGGAGCCCGCTGCTCACCGGGAGCCGGACCTTGATCCACGACTTGGGGTTGCACAGCAGATGACTGCGATTTCTCTCGGCATGCCGTCCGTTCCGATCACCCTGGCCCCGCGCCGCAGGAGCCGGAAGATCCAGGTCGGGTCGGTGGCGGTGGGCGGGGACGCGCCGGTGTCGGTGCAGTCGATGACCACCACCCGTACCTCCGACATCGGCGCCACGCTGCAGCAGATCGCCGAGCTGACCGCCTCGGGCTGCCAGATCGTGCGGGTGGCCTGCCCCACCCAGGACGACGC
>NZ_JBSGHG010000010.1:0-208756 GCF_053604275.1 Streptomyces sp. NPDC004051
GCAGCACCGAGCGTTCGCTGGCACGCCGTGCCGAACTCATCGCCATCGGGCGAAAGCTGTTCGCCGACACGTCGTACGACGCGCTTTCGATGGACAACATCGCGAACACCACTCGCGAAGGGCACACGCCCGGTGCGGCGCCGGCCGCGGGGTCAGGCCGCGTCGGGGAGCCAGAGGTCGGGACCGAAGACCTCGTAGCTGATCTGCCGGGCGGGGACACCCGCACCCAGGAGCCCGCCCCGCACCGTGCGCATGAACGGCAGCGGACCGCACAGGTACACCGACGCGTCCGAGGGGACGTCGATCCCGGCGAGGTCCATCAGGCCGCTGCGCGCGTCGGGTTCCTCGGCACCCGGCCGCTCGTACCAGAAGACCGCGCGGGCGTCCGGGAGTTGCTCCACCAGCGACCGCACCTCGGCGCGCAGGGCGTGCTCGTCGGGCGAGGTGTCGGCGTGCAGCACCAGGACCCGGCGGGCCGAGCCCGTCGCGGCGAGCCGGGCGAGCATGCCCACCATGGGGGTGCAGCCGATACCGGCCGAGACCAGCACCAGCGGGGTGTCGGCCTCGTCCAGGGCCACGTCGCCGGCCGGGACGGACAGCGCGAGTTCGTCTCCCACACCGGTCTGCTCGTGCAGCAGGTCGGACACCTCGCCGTCCGGTGCCCCCGCCTCGCCGGTGACGCGTTTGACGGTGATGCGGCGCAGGTCGCCCCCGGGGTCCGAGGACAGGCTGTACTGGCGCAGCTGGTGCACCCCGTCGGGCATCCGCAGCCGCACGCTCACGTACTGCCCGGCCCGTGCGGGCGGGGCGGGCTCACCGTCGGCCGGGCGCAGCAGGAACGACACCACGTCGGGGGTCTCCTCGTGCCGCTCGACGACCGTCCACTGCCGCCATATCGCGCCCGGTTCCACCCCCGCCCTCTGGTAGAGGCGGGCCTCCTGCCCGATGAGGGCACCGGCCATCAGCCAGTACACCTCGTCCCAGGCGGCGGCCACCTCCGGGGTGACGGCCTCGCCCAGCACCTCCGCGATCGCGCCGAACAGGTACTTGTGCACGATCGTGTACTGGTCGTCGGTGACCCCGACCGCGATGTGCTTGTGCGCGATCCGTGCCAGCAGGGCGTCCGGCCGGGTGTCCGGGTCGGCGAGCAGCGCCTGCGCGAAACCGGCGATGGAACCGGCCAGCGCCCGGCGCTGGGCACCACTGGCCTGATTGCCCCGGTTGAACATGCCGTCCAGCAGTTCGGGGCGGTCGCGGAACATCGCGCCGTAGAAACGTGCGGTGATCTCGTCGAGCGCTCCGGCCACGGCGGGAAGGGTGGCCCGGACCACTGCGGCAGATTCTTCGGACAGCATGAGGTCTCCCGACAACGTGACGGAGTAAGGGTGTTGGGCCGCCGTTCCGGACCGGCGGCACCACCTGTATAGCAATCCGACAGGAAGGTTTCCGTCGGTAACCCGCGAGGACGGGGCACTGGGGCCCATCGGCCGGGAAGAAGGGGACCTTCGGTCCCGGACGCCGCGCCCCGGCAGGGCCGATCGGCTCGGCCACGGGGGACCCACGGCGCTGTTCAGTGGCTTTCGCGCACCGTGGGGGCGGCCGCGTCGAGCTCCGCGGGCAGCAGGGGGAGCAGCTCGAAGACGCCGGTGAGCCGGGCGTGGCGGAGGAGGCGCAGGAAGGAGGGCCGGTCCGTGATCAGCCGCAGCCGCCCGCCGCGGGCCAGCACCCGGTTGCGGGTGCGGCACAGCACCCTCAGCCCCGAGCAGTCGATGAAGGAGACGGCGCGCAGGTCGAGCACCAGGTCGGGAAGGGCCCGGTCGGTCAGCGCGTCCAGGCGCCGCGACAGAACGGGTGCGGTGCGCAGGTCGAGTTCACCGCTCGGGGTGACGACCGTCGTGCCGGCGACGGTCCGTTCGGGAGGCTCCGCCGCGGACCGGCTGGGGTTCTGGGGCATACCCTCCAGACAACCCGGGCGGCGGGTCCGCCGGTAGGGCCGGCCGGCCCCGGCCGCGGCGGCCCTACCGGGGCCGACCGGCACTGACCGGTGAGTACGGCACCCGGGGCGGGGACGGGGGCGGGCGGGCGCCGGTATCGTGAGCGGAGCGACACCGCGGGGGATCGGCGCCGCTCCTGTCCTCGAGGATGGCCCGGCCGCGCGCCGTGGCACAGGTGCCGATGGTCCCGACATCCCGGACCGACCGGCCCCGGCCGCATCCACGGGACGGCGGGCGCCCCGGGACGGAACGGGTCCTCCGGGAAAGCAGGACCGGTCGGCTCTGGCCGTCCGGCCCGTGATCGAGAAGGATCTCCCCGGAGGGACCGCCCGGCCGGTGTACCCGGTGTACCGGGTATACAGGGACGGCCAGGTACAGCCAGGGACAGCCGAGAACAAGGAGCGTCAGATGGCGGACAGCGAGCAGCCCGGACCCGACCGGCCCATCCGGGTCTTCCTGCTGGACGACCACGAGGTGGTCCGCCGCGGAGTGCACGACCTGCTCAACGACGAACCGGACATCACCGTGGTCGGTGAGGCCGCCACCGTCGAGCAGGCCCTGGTCCGCGTCCCCGCGCTCCGCCCCGACGTGGCGGTGCTCGACGTCCGCCTGCCCGACGGCGACGGTGTGACCGTCTGCCGCGAGCTGCGCTCGAAGATGCCGGACCTGGCCTGTCTGATGCTCACCTCGTTCGACGACGAGGAGGCCCTGCTGGACTCGATCATGGCGGGTGCCTCCGGCTATGTGCTGAAGCAGATCCAGGGCTCTGACCTGGTGGCGGCCGTGCGGACGGTCGCCTCGGGGCAGTCCCTGCTCGACCCGAGCGCCACCACCCGCCTGATGGCCCGGCTGCGGCAGGAGCAGGAGGAGCCGGAGGAGGAGCAGGACGCCCTGCCGGGACTGACCGAGCGCGAGCGGGAGATCCTCGCGCTGATCGGTGAGGGGCTGACCAACCGGCAGATCGGCCAGCGGCTGTACCTCGCGGAGAAGACGGTGAAGAACCACATCTCCCGGCTGCTGGCCAAGCTCGGTGTGGAGCGCCGGATCCAGGCCGCCGTGATCGCCACTCAGGCCCAGGACCGGCTGCGGCGCACGGACCGCTGACGCCGGGTGCGGCATTCGGTGGGACGCGGTCGTGCGGGTCCCGTTACCGTGGCACCTGCCGGGGGCACGTTCCCGGCAGGGCGAACGAACGGGAGGACCAGGGGTGGAGAGCTCCGAGCGGGACGGGGACGCCCGTCTTCGGCTGCCGCAGCTGAGGCTGGACGAGTTGTTGGAGGAGCTCCAGGCCCGGATCGACGCGGCCCGCGGCACGCGTGACCGGGTGCACAGCCTGCTGGAGGCCGTCCTCGAGGTGGGGCGCGAGCTCGACCTGAAGCAGGTCCTGCACAGCATCGTCGACGCCGCGGCGGTGCTGGTCGACGCGGAGTACGCCGCCCTCGGTGTGATCGGCCCCGACGGCAAACGGCTGTCGGCCTTCCACACCGTCGGCGTCAGCGAGGAGGTGATCGCCCGCATCGGCCACTTCCCCGAGGGACACGGCATCCTCGGGGAACTGATCCGCCACCCCGAGACGCTGCGGCTGGACAAGCTCTCCGACCACCCCTCCTCCTACGGATTCCCGCCCCACCACCCGCCGATGAACAGCTTCCTCGGCGTCCCCATCCGGGTCCGGGACCAGATCTTCGGCAACCTGTACCTCACCGAGAAGCGCGCCGGGGCGAAGTTCGACGAGGAGGACGAGTCGGTCCTGTCGACCCTGGCCGTCGCCGCCGGCGTGGCCATCGACAACGCCCGGCTCTACGAGGAGTCCCGGCTGCGGGAGCGGTGGCTGCAGGCGAACACGGAGATCACCCACGCCCTGATGTCCGGCGGCGGCGGCAGCGAGGCCCTCCTGCTGATCGCCGAACGCGCCAGGGAGATCACCGGCGCCGCGCTCGCCGAGGTGGCGGTGCCGATGGAGGGCACCGGATCACTGACCGTGGAGGTGGCCATCGGACAGGAGGCGGACGCCCACCGCGGGCTCGTCGTACCCGTCGACGACAGTCTGCTGGGCCGGGCGTTCACCAGCGCCGCCCCCGTCACCAGCCCGGACGTCTCCAGCGACGAGAGGGTCTCGTCCGGACCACCGCGTTTCGCCGGACTCGGCCCGGCGGTGGCGGTGCCCGTCGGATCGGACGACGGCGTCCGGGGCGTCGTCCTGCTGGTGCGCGCCACCGGCGCCGGAGAGTTCTCCGAGAAGGAGATCGAACCGCTGCAGGGCTTCGCCGCGCAGGCGGCCGTGGCGATGGAACTCGCGGAGCGGCGCCGCGACGCCGCGCAGATCGCCGTGCTCGAGGACCGGGACCGGATCGCCCGGGACCTGCACGACCTGGCGATCCAGCGGCTGTTCGCCACCGGGATGACGCTGCAGAGCGCCGGCCGCTTCATCGAGCACAAGGAGGCCTCGGAGCGGGTCGCCCGGGCGGTGGACGACCTGGACGAGACCATAAAGATCATCAGGTCGACCATCTTCGGTCTGCGCGCGCACGACACCGCTTCCGGGAGCGGTCTGCGGGCCCGCGTCGTGCGGGTGGTCGGCGAGGCGGCCCCCCTGCTCGGCTTCGCCCCCAGTGTGCGGATGGAGGGCCTGGTCGACACCCATGTGTCGAAGGAGACCGCCGACCATGTGGTGGCCGTCCTGTCCGAGTCCCTGACCAACATCGCCCGGCACGCGCGCGCCGACCGCGCCCAGGTGGCCCTCGAGACCGACGGCCGCGAGGTGCGGCTGACCGTCTCCGACAACGGCGTGGGCATCCCGGCCGGCGGCCGCCGCAGCGGACTGCGCAACATGGCCGAGCGGGCCGCGCAACTCGGGGGCGAACTGGAGATCGACAGTTCGGCGGAGGGAGGCACCGCCCTGGTGTGGCGCGCGCCGGTGCGGGAGAGTTAGAGCCTGTCCCCGGCCGTGTGTGGCCGGGCCCGGGGCGGGGTACCCCGTGCCGGACCACCGGGGCTCTCCGCCGGGCCGACCGCGGAAGGAGCGTCTTCGTGACGGGCTGGACCTGGGAGTACGAGGGATACGACGCCGCCGAGGCGCGCCTGCGGGAGTCACTGTGCACGCTCGGCAACGGCTACCTCGCCACCCGGGGAGCGCTGCCGGAGTGCACCGCCGACGAGGTGCACTACCCGGGCACCTACACGGCCGGCTGCTACGACCGGCTCATCTCGGAGGTCGCCGGGCGGCAGGTGGAGAACGAGGACCTCGTCAACCTCCCCAACTGGCTGCCGCTGCGCTTCCGGCTGCCCGGCGGCCCCTGGCTCACCCCCGACACCGCGACCGTGCTCGACCACCACGAGACCCTGCGGATGGCCTCGGGGCTGCTGGAGCGCCTGACCCGGTACGACCTGGGCGGCGGCCAGGTGCTGAGGGTGCGCCAGGAACGGCTGGTGCACATGGCCGACCCCCATCTGGCCGCGCTGCGGACCGAGTTCACGGGGGAGCAGCACTCCGGCGCCCTCGAGGTCGAGGCGGCGCTCGACGGCGGCGTCACCAACGCGGGAGTGGCACGCTACCGGGACCTGGACGGCCGGCATCTGACCCATGTGCACAGCGGCAGCTCGGCTCCGGACACGGTGTGGCTGAGCTGCCGCACCCGTACCTCGGACATCCTGATCGCCTTCGCCTCCCGGCTGCTGTCCGAGGCGCCCACCGCGATCCGCAGGGAGGAGCGGCGTGCCGTCCAGTCGACCCGTCTGCACCTGACTCCGGGCCACACCGCGACCGTGGACAAGATCGTCGCCCTGCACACCTCGCGGGACCCGGCCATCAGCGACCCCCTGCACGCCGCCGTCGACCGGGTGGGCCGTGTGCCCGCCTACGACGAACTGCTGGAGACCCACCGGACGGCCTGGGGCCAGCTGTGGCGCCGGGGCGAACTGGACGTCCCCGGCGAGGCCGGCAGCATTCTGCGGCTGCACCTCTTCCACGTGCTCCAGACCCTCTCGCCGCACACCGCGGACCTGGACGTGGGGGTGCCGGCCAGGGGGCTGCACGGCGAGGCCTACCGCGGACACGTCTTCTGGGACGAGCTGTTCGTGCTGCCCTACCTCAACCTGCACTTCCCCGAGGTCTCCCGCGCCCTGCTGCACTACCGGCACCGCCGGCTGGGCCGGGCCCTGACCGCCGCCCGGGACGCCGGACGCAGGGGGGCGATGTTCCCCTGGCAGAGCGGCAGCGACGGCCGGGAGGAGGCCCAGCAGGTCCACCTCAACCCGCGGTCGGGCCGCTGGGTGCCCGACCACTCCCACCTCCAGCACCATGTGGGTTCGGCGATCGCGTACAACGTGTGGCAGTACTGCGAGGCCAGTGGCGACAGCGAGTTCCTGCACACCAAGGGCGCCGAACTGCTGCTGCAGATCTCCCGCTTCTGGGCGGACGCCGCCGCCTGGGACCCGCTGCTGGGACGGCACCGGATCAAGGGTGTGGTCGGCCCGGACGAGTACCACGACGCCTACCCCGACGCGGCCGAGCCCGGACTGGACGACAACGCGTACACGAACGTGACCGCCGCCTGGGTGCTCGCCCACACCCTCGACGTGCTGCGCTCCCTGCCCGAGCCGCGCCGGCGGGAACTCGACGAACGCACGGGCCTGGACGGAAGCGAACTCGAGAAGTGGGAGGAGGTCTCCCGCACCCTGCACGTGCCCTTCCACGACGGCGTCATCAGCCAGTTCGAGGGGTACGGAAAGCTCGCCGAGCTCGACTGGCAGGACTACCGGCGGCGTTACGACGACATCCGGCGGCTGGACCGGATCCTGGAAGCCGAGGGCGACACCGTCAACCGCTACCGGGCCTCGAAGCAGGCGGACGTCCTGATGCTCGGCTATCTGTTCGCTCCGGCCGAACTACAGGGCCTGTTCCGCCGGTTGGGGCATGAGCTGGACGAGGCGACCTGGCGGCTCACGGTGGACCACTACCTGCACCGCACCAGCCACGGCTCCACCCTCAGCGGCCTCGTCCACGGCTGGGTGCTGGCCCGTGAGCGGCGCGCCGAGGCCTGGACGTTCTGCCAGGAGGCGCTGCGCGGGGACATCGCGGACGTCCAGGGCGGGACCACCGGCGAGGGCATTCACCTCGGTGCCATGGCCGGTACCCTCGACCTGGTCCAGCGCGGACTGCCCGGGCTGGAGACCCGGGACGGCGATCTGAGGCTGGACCCGGTGCCCCTGCCGGAGCTGTCCTCCTACGGCTTCAGCCTGCGCTACCGCGGTCACTGGGGTGTCCGGCTGAGGCTGGAACGCGGCCTGCTGGAGATCGTCGTACCCGCCTCCGGCCCCGCCCCGATCGACGTGCGCCTCCCGGACCGCACGGCCCGCCTCCACCCGGGGGAGACGGGCCGCCTGCCCCTCACGGAATGACGGCCCCGGCCGGAGTCCGGGGCCGGCCGCAGGTCGGCGGTACGTCCGGCGCCGGACGTCCGGCCCTCAGCTCACGCGCCGCTCTCCCGCAGCATGTCCTCACGCTCCACGAGCTTCACCCGATCGCGTCCCTGCGGCTCGCCCAGCGCCTTCTCCGCGGCGTCCAGCCGGTACCAGCCCTCCCAGGTGGTGTAGCGGACGGCGCGCTCGGCGAGGAACGCGTCCACAGCCTCCGGGGCGGGCGAGTCCGGGGCCGACAGCCGGCCGTTGGCGAAGTCGTCCAGCAGGTTCGCCACCGTCTCGTTGGCGTCGCCCTTGGTGTGGCCGATCAGGCCCACCGGGCCGCGACGGATCCACCCGGTGACGTAGGTGGACGCCAGGTGCTCGCCGTTCTCCTGCACGACCCGGCCGCCCTCGTCCGGAACGGTGCCGGAGTCGATGTCCCAGGGCAGCTTGGGGAGCTTGTCGGACAGGTAGCCCACCGCGCGGTAGACCGCGCTGACGTCCCAGTCCTTGAACTCGCCGGTGCCCTTGACGTTGCCGGTGCCGTCCAGCTCCGTGCGCTCGGTGCGCAGGCCGACCACCTTGCCGTCCTCGCCGAGGATCTCGGACGGCGACTCGAAGAAGTGCAGGAACAGCTTGTGCGGACGGTCGCCGGCGTCGCGGATCGCCCACTTCTCCAGGGTCTTGGCGACCATGTCGGCCTGCTTGTTGCCGCGCCGGGTCGCGATCGAGCCCTCGTCGTAGTCGATGTCCTCGGGGTCGACGATCACCTCGATGCTGGGGGAGTGGTCCAGCTCCCTCAGCTCCATCGGGCTGAACTTCGCCTGCGCCGGGCCGCGGCGGCCGAAGACGTGGATCTCCCGCGCCCTGTTGGCCTTCAGCCCCTCGTGGACGTTCGGCGGGATCTCCGTCGGCAGCAGTTCGTCCGCCGTCTTGGCCAGGATGCGGGCGACGTCGAGGGCGACGTTGCCGACGCCGAGCACGGCGACCTTCTCCGCGTCGAGCGGCCAGGTGCGCGGCACGTCCGGATGACCGTCGTACCAGGAGACGAAGTCGGCCGCCCCGTAGGACCCGTCGAGGTCGATCCCCGGGACGGACATCGCCCGGTCGGCGGTCGCGCCGGTGGCGAAGATCACGGCGTCGTAGAACGCGCGCAGGTCGTCGAGATGGATGTCCGTGCCGTAGTCCACATTGCCGAACAGACGGATCTGCGGTTTGTCGAGCACCTGGTGCAGGGCCGTGATGATGCCCTTGATCCGCGGGTGGTCGGGAGCGACGCCGTAACGGATCAGACCGAACGGCGCCGGCATGCGCTCGAAGATGTCGATGGAGACGCCCGGTTCGGCGGCCACGTCGGACTTGAGCAGGGCGTCGGCGGCGTAGATCCCGGCGGGGCCGGATCCCACGACGGCTACCCGCAGGGGGCGGGGCATGAGCAGATTCCCTTCGAGTGATGGCAAGAGCGTCACTCGATCCTAAACAAAGGCTTGCCTTACCTGGTACGCGGGTCCGGTCTATGGGCACATAAGTGGCCCTTATGGCTCCTCGAAGCCCCTCATGCGCTTTCCGGCGTGACCCCGTGGTCACGGGATGAGCTGCTCCGCCCAGATGACCTTACCGGCCGGTAGGTAGCGGGTGCCCCAGCGCTCCGCCAGCTGCGCCACCAGGAACAGGCCGCGCCCGCCCTCGTCGGTCATGGTCGCGTACCGCAGATGCGGCGAGGTGCTGCTGCTGTCGAAGACCTCGCAGATCAGCTGGCGGTCCCGCAGCATCCGCACCTCGATGGGACCGCCGCCGTAGCGGATCGCGTTGGTGACCAGCTCGCTCAGGATCAGCTCCGTGCTGAAGGAGAGGTCCTCCAGTCCCCACTCGGTCAGCTTCCGGGTGACCTCGGCGCGCACCTCGGCGACGGCCGCCGGTTCGGAGGGCACCGGCCACCGGGCGATCCGGTCCGCGGCGAGTGCCCGGGTGCGGGCCACCAGCAGGGCGATGTCGTCCCGTGCCCTGGCCGGACGCCGGGACTCCAGTACGGCCCGGCAGGTGTCCTCGGGAGAGTCACCGGCCCGCGACAGCGCCTCGCGCAGCAGCTCCAGACCGACGTCGATGTCGTGCTCCCGGTCCTCGACCAGCCCGTCGGTGTACAGGACGAGACGGCTGCCCTCCGCCGGTTCCAGCTCGACCGTCTCGAACGGCAGCCCGCCCAGCCCCAGGGGCGGGCCGGCGGGCACGTCCACGAACTCCACGGCGCCGTCCGGGTGGATCAGCGCGGGAGGCGGGTGGCCGGCGCGGGCGACCTTGCACTTCCGGGTGACCGGATCGTAGACGGCGTACAGACAGGTCGCCCCGGTCACCGGGGCGCTGTGCTCGTCCTCCGTCTCGTCCGAGTCGATGCGGCCGACCAACTCGTCCAGCAGGCCCAGCAGCTCGTCGGGCGGCAGGTCGAGCGCGGAGAAGTTGTGCACCGCGGTGCGCAGCCGCCCCATGGTGGCCGCGGCGTGCAGCCCGTGCCCGACGACATCGCCGACCACCAGCGCGACCCGCGCCCCGGACAGCGGCAGGACGTCGAACCAGTCACCGCCCACCCCGGCCTGGGCGGGCAGATAGCGGTAGGCGACGTCCAGGGCGCTCTGCTCGGGCAGGCTGCGGGGCAGCAGGCTGCGCTGGAGCGTGACCGCCATGCCGTGCTCGCGCGTGTAGCGGCGGGCGTTGTCGATGGCCACCGCGGCCCGTGCCACCAGTTCCTCCGCCAGGGCCAGCTCGTCCTCGTCGAACGGCCCGGGCTTCTCGGAACGCCAGAAGCTGACCACGCCCAGCAGCAGGGAACCGGCCCGCAGCGGCACGGTGATCAGCGAGTGGATGCCGTACTCCACGACCTGCCCGGAACGCTCCATGTCCTGCGCCCGCCACCCCGGGGCCCCGCTCAGCCGGGGCTCGACGAGCGGCCGGCCGGTGGTGAGGCTGCGGCCCTGCGGGGACGTCCCGACGAACCGGATCCGGGTGCCCGCCGGGTACAGCGGGGCGTCCTCGCGGACGCCGGCCACCGCCGTGCGGCGCACCGGGTCCGTCCCGTCCGGCTGGCCGCCGGCCAGCACCGTCTCGAAGAGGTCCACCGTGGTGAAGTCCGCGAACCGCGGTACGGCGAGTTCCGTCAGCTCCTCGGCGGTACGGGTGATGTCCAGGCTGGTCCCGATGGCCACACCGGCGTCGTAGAGCATGTCCAGCCGCTCCCGCGCGGCCTCGGCGCGGCCGGACAGGGCGCGCAGTTCGGTGGAGTCGCGGATCGTGGCGACGCTGCCGGGCGGGCCCCCGGCGCGGTCGGTGGACCGCTGGTTGACGGCCAGCAGTCGGCCGCCGACCTGATGCACCTCGTCCGTGGCGACGCGTCCCGAGGACAGCAGGTCGGCGGTGCCGGGGGCGAGGGGGAGGTCGAGCACGTGACGGCCCTCCGCGTCCTCGGGCAGACCGAGCAGCCGGTGCGCCTCGTCGTTGGCGAGCAGCAGGGTGCCGTCGCCGGCGAGGATGATCACGCCTTCCCGCACCGCGTGCAGCACCGCGTCGTGGTGTTCGTACATCCGGGTCATCTCGTGCGGACCCAGCCCGTGGGTCTGCCGCAGCAGGCGTCTGCTGATCAGGGCCGCGCCCGCGGTGGCCAGCACCAGCGCGGCGCCCCCGGTGGCCAGCACCAGCGGCAGCTGGTCGTCGACGGCGCCCCCGACGTGCTCGGTCGTGATTCCCGCCGAGACCAGGCCCACGACGGCACCGTCGGGGTCGTTCACCGGCACCACGGCCTGGACGAGGGGACCGAGGGTGCCCGTGATCTCCTCGGTGACCGGCCGTCCGGCCAGCGCGGGCTGCAGGGTGCCGACGAATTTCTTGCCGATACGGTCCTTCTGGGGGTGTGTGTAGCGGATGCCCTCGGTGTTCATGACGACGACGAAATCGACCTTCGCCTGTTTGCGGATGGTTTCCGCGCGCGGCTGGAGCAGGAGAGTGGGGTCGGGGGATCTGAGTGCCTCGACGATGCCGGGCGCGTGGGCGAGCGTCTCCGCGACGGCGAGCGAACGGCTGCGAGCCTCCTGAGTGCTGTCGTGCCGCACTTGCAGCACCAGCGCGATCACGGCCGACAGGACCAGCAGCAGCACGATCACGACATGCAGGACGAACACCTGCCCTGCGACGCTGCGTGCGCTCAGCACCGGCCGGAGCCACGCCGGTGGGCGCCACCGCGGACCGTCGCCTCCCTGCCGCTGCCGACGTGGGGAGGTCCCGGTGCTGGGCCGCTGGGGCGACCGGGCCTGGGACCGGCCCATCAGTCGGACCATGTGCCGAGTTTAACTACAGGCCCCGAGGGCGCGTCCTCGACGGGCGACGGGTGTCCGTGACGGGACCCGGGCCGGTCGGGGGCGTCGACGGTGGGGCGTCGACGGTCCCGCCGCCGGACGTGCCCGAGGACCGCGCGACCGGTGGTGCGTTTCCGGTCGCGCGGTCCTCTCCCGTGCCATTCGCCCCTCGGCGCTCGTCCCCCAGGCGCTCGGAGGGGCTCAGTCGGCCAGCGCGCGGGCCAGCTCGGTCGTGGCACGGGCGATCTTGGTGTCCTGGTCGGCCATCAGGCGGTTCAGGTCGCTCCGCCGGGCACGTACCGCCTGCCGGGCGGCCCGCTCCCACACGACCGGGTTCTCGCGGCGATTGAGCAGCTTGGGATACGCGGCGGCGGTGCTCTCCCACTGCCGGGCATCGGCGATCGCCTTGAGCAGCCGGATGATCTCGGCGCGACAGGTGACGTGCGGCAGCTGCGCCAGCTCCCAGAGGAAGGGGACGGTGGCGGCCGTCGCCTGCTCCACCACGAAGCCGTACTGGCAGATGCGTTTCCGCAGATCGGCCAGTGCGGACCGGGCCGTGTCGGCGTCCCCCCAGGCGATGCCGTTGAGCAGCAGGGGGATGGCCGCCGCCGACCCGGTGGAGTCCTGGATGTCGCGCCACGGCACCCGGGACAGTGACATGAGGGGCGCCGTACGTGCCATTCCGGTCGGGGCCGTGTGGCGCACAGGGCGCTCGCTGCCCGGGTGTTCCGTCGAAGCGCTGCGCATCGCGTGGGTGCCTTTCCGCGGCGGTTGTGTCGAGTGGGGGGACTGGTCAGAAGGGCGGCCGGTCCGGCAACCGGGCCCGGACCGCGATCCCGGTGCTCGGCCCGGCCACTTGGTGCACAGGTGATGACATGCCATCTCCCCGATGGGACGTCAGGACAGGGCGCCACCAAGGGGGTTGACGCCACGACTATTATCCACGCTGAGAGTGATCGTGTGCAATTGCACGAGAAATTGCGTGAAGTTTTTCGCGGCGGGGTGGGCCGGGTGGCGACCGGGCCCGGCCCCTCCCGTGTGAACGGCCGGACCCCGTCCGGCGATACCCGCGAACAGCGAGGAGACTGCGGTGCCAGGAGTGCGGAACGGAGTGCGGGCGAGTTCCTTGGACGCCTGCTGGGTCAAGAGTCGGCACAGCAACGCCGAGGGCAACTGCGTCGAGGTGGCCCCGCTGGACGACGGCGGCGTCGCGATGCGCAACTCCCGCGATCCCGACGGTCCCGCGCTGGTCTACACGGCCGCGGAGCTGGCGGCGTTCCTGGCCGGGGTGAGGGACGGCGAGTTCGACCACCTGGTCTGAGCACTCCGGAGCCCGGCGCCGGGGCGGTGCGACGAAGCCCGGCTTCCCGTTTCCGCAGGACTTCTGCGGGTGGATGCAGTGCGGCAGAGCAGAAGTGCGATAGTGTGAATCGCCCTTGTGCCGGTCTGCTGGGAGTCAGGATGTCCGCCGCCTCGCACCGAATCTCCCGCCTGGAACCCTACCTGGACCGCCCCGAGCCGGCTCCGACCCTGCTGAAGATGCTGGTCGGTGTGCAGCTGGCGGGCTTTCGCGAGGACGCCGAGCTGGCCCAGGACCAGGCGGCGCGCTCCGTCGGTTTCAGTGCGGCGAAACTGTCCCGCATCGAGTCGGGCAAGGGGCGCCGCCCACCCACCGAGAGCGACGTCCGGGCGCTTCTGGAGCTGTACGGCACCGACGACTACGAGGTCTCGGTACTCCTCAAACTGCTCAAGCGGGCCGGGGACCCGGGGTGGTGGCAGCGGTACGACAAGCGGCTGATGCCCGAGTGGTTCGACCGGCTGGTCGGACTGCAGGAGGCCGCCGCCACCATCCGCACCTTCGAGATCCAGTACGTTCCCGGCCTGCTGCAGACGGCCGCCTACACCCGCGCGGTGGTGGAGCGCGGCCTGCCCAACGCCCCGGCCGGCGAGGTCCGGCGTCGCGTGGAACTGCGCATGCGGCGGGCGGAGTTGCTGCTGCGCGAGGGGGCTCCACAGCTGTGGGCGGTCATCGACGAGTCGGTTCTGCTGCGTGTGCTGGGCAGCGTCGAGGTGATGCGCGAGCAGCTCGAACACCTCGCGCGGATGGCGGAGCGCCCCAACGTCACGGTGCAGATCGTGCCGTTGGACGTGACCAACGCGTCGGCCCCCGCCATCCCGGTGACGTATCTGCGCTTCGACGGCCTCGATCTGCCCGACGTGGTCTACCTGGAGCACATCAAGAGCGCCAACTTCCTCGAGGACCGCGACGAGACGGAGGAGTACCGGATCGCGCTGGACCGCCTCGCCGACGAGGCCCTGCGGCCCCGTGACTCCCTGGACCTGCTGCGCACCACGATGGAGAGCCGCTACCCCTCGCCCCGCTCCGCCCCGCATTCCGGGGCATAGCGTTCCGCGAGGCGCGGCCGGCGCGGAGAGCGCACCGTACGGAGCCCCTCGCGCGGCCCGGTGATCCGGGTTCGCGCGAGGGGCGGCGGTGTGCCGGGGCCCGGCGGGCCGGGACCTACAGCGGAATCCGGCCCACGCCCCCGAACTCGATCCACTCCTGGGTGAGCTGACGGGGCGCCACCTCCGTGTCCGGACGCCAGGTGGAGACCTCCACCAGGCCCGGCTCCAGGACCTCCAGGCCTTCGAAGTACGACTCGACGTCGCTCTCCTGCCGTACCCGGCCCCAGTGCCCCTGGGTCACCTGGTCCATGAACTCCGTGACGGACTTGCGGACTTCGGCGTCCTCGCTGACCAGCTGGCACATCACCAGGAAGCTGCCCGGTGCGAGCCGCTCACGGACCCGGCGGGCCACGGCGAGCGGGCCGTCGGTGTCGCTGTCCGGGATGCAGTGGAACACGGAGTTGAACAGCACGCAGGCCGGCTGCGAGAAGTCGATCAGGCGCTGCGTCTCGGTGTGGCCGAAGATCTCGTCGGTCTCCCGCATGTCGGCCTGTATGACCACGGTGCGCTCGTCCTGCTCCAGCAGGGCGCGGCCGTGCACCAGGACCATCGGGTCGTTGTCGACGTACACCACGTGGGTGGTCGGGTCGATGCGCTGGGCGACCTGATGGACGTTGTCCTGGGTGGGCAGACCGGAGCCGTGGTCGAGGTACTGCCGGATCCCGTAGTCCTGGGTGAGGACCCGGACGACGCGCTGGAGGAAGCGCCGGTTGTTCAGGGCCAGGCGGCGGGTGCTGGGCACCACCTTGTCGAGCTCTTCCACGGCGGCACGGTCGGCCGAGTAGTTGTCCTTGCCGCCCAGGTAGTAGTCGTACATGCGTGCGGCCGTCGGCACTGTGGCGTCGATCTCGGTGGACAGCTGCTTGCCGGTGTGCATCGTTCCCCCTGCGGAGTGCCAACTGGACTGGCTGGACAGGGAGTACATCCTAGGGAGCGCCGTACGGCTCGGACCAGTCCATGGGCGAACAAGACCCTGAAGGAATGGTGGAGTTGCCTCTGCCGGTGTCCGGAGTCACCGTGTACGTGCCGGTATCGCGCGGTTCCTTCCGTCGCCGCGGCGCGGGGAAGGCCGCCGGCCGCCCGGTGTGAACCCACGGGGCGCCCCAGGGGAAGCATGCATTGCGTGCATGTTGCACCATGTAAAACATTCACTTGCTGGATGTGAAGATCGCCACTTCACTGGGGCCATGGTCACTCCACCCACCTCCGGTACCGACCTCTTCGCCGACGAGGTCGTGCTCGACCCCTACCCCGTCTACGCCGAACTGCGGGAGCAGGGTCCGGTCGTTCATCTTCAGAAGAACGACGTCTACGCGCTGACACGGTACGACGTCGTCCGGGACGCGCTCGCGGACTGGGAGTCGTTCTCCTCGACCTCGATCGCCTTCAACCCGATGGCCAACGAGGCGCTCGCCGGCACCTCGCTCGCGTCCGACCCGCCGGTGCACACCCAGCTGCGCGCCACGCTCACCGAGAACCTCTCCCCGCGGGCCCTGCGCGGTCTCAGGAGCGGGATCGAGAAGAAGGCGGACGCCCTGGTCGCCGAGCTCGTCGAGACGGGTTCCTTCGAGGCGATCGACGCCCTCGCCCGCGCCTTCCCGCTGGAGGTCGTGGCGGACCTGATCGGCTTCACCGGCCACGTGCGCGACAACATGCTGCGCTGGGGGCAGGCCGCCATGCAGGTCCTCGGCCCGATGAACCAGCGCACGGCCGAGAACTTCCCCGTAGCCGGCGAACTCTACGGTTGGTGCTCCGAGGTCAAGGCCGACGACCTGGCCGAGGGGTCCGTGGGCCGCGGCATCTTCGAGGCCGAGACGCGCGGCGCCATTCCCCCGGGCACGGCCGGCCACATCATCCACCAGTACCTCGGCGCCGGCGTCGACACCACCATCGCGGCGATCGGCAACATCGTCGCCCTCTTCGCCCGGCACCCCGACCAGCTCGCCCTGGTCCGCGAGAACCCCTCTCTGGTACCGGCGGCGTTCAACGAGGTGCTGCGCTTCTGGCCGCCCATCAACGCCTGGGGCCGGCGCGCCACCAAGGACGTCGAGATCGACGGGACCGTCATCCCCGCGGGCGCGCAGATCGCCGTCCTGCTCGGCGCCGGCAACCGCGACCCCCGGCACTACGAGAACCCGGACGCCTTCCTCGTCGAGCGCAATCCGGTCGACCACCTGTCGTTCGGCTACGGCCCGCACGGCTGCGCGGGCCAGGGACTCGCCCGCCTGGAGGCCCACGCGGTGATCGACGCGCTCTCCCGGCGCGTCGAGCGCCTCGTCGTCGGCTCCGAGGTCCGCGTTCCCAGTAACACCACCCGGAGCATCGAGGAGCTCCCCGTCCTGGAGGTGATCCCCGCATGAGGATCGTTCTTGACCGCCCCCGCTGCGAAGGCCACGGCCTGTGCGAGGAGGCCGCCCCGCAGCTCATGCACCTCGACGACGAGGGCGAGCTGGTGCTCGACCGTGAGGAGGTCGAGGGGGCCGACGTCGCCCTGGCGAACGCCGCCGCCCGCGTGTGCCCGGTCGCCGCGCTGAAGGTCATATGAGTACGAGCACCCTGAACCGCATCGTGGTCGTCGGCAACGGGATCGCCGGACTCACCGCGGCCGACACGCTCCGTGCGGCCGGCTTCGACGGCGAGCTGACCATCGTCGGCGACGAACCGCGCCCGGCGTACAGCCGCCCGGCCCTGTCGAAGGCGCTTCTGCTCGACCGGGACGACGTGTCGTCGCACGAGCTTCCACCGGCCGGTCACGGAGCGGCCGAACTGCTCGGCGTACGCGCGACCGGACTCGACCTCGACCGTCGGCGCGTCACGCTCGACGACGGCACGGAGCTGCCGTACGACCGCGTCGTCCTGGCCACCGGCTCCCGGGCGCGGCGGCTGTCCGACCTGCCCGGGGAGCTCACCCTGCGGGGACTCGACGACGCGCTGTCCCTGCGCGAGCGGCTGGCGGACAAACCGTCGGTCGTCGTGGTCGGCGGCGGCCCGCTCGGAATGGAGATCGCCTCCGGGTGCCTGGCCGCCGGCTGCCGGGTCACCGTCGTCTCCCAGGGCGTGCCCCTCATCCTCCAGCTCGGCCCCTACCTCGCCGACGTCTTCGTCAAGGCCGCGCTGGACCAGGGGCTCACCGTCGTCGAGACCGCGGCGGCCCGGCTCGAACAGCGGGACGGAGGCACTCGGGTCGTCCTCGAGGAGGGCCCGGTCCTCGACGCGGAGCTGGTCGTCACCGCCGCCGGCGACGTGCCCAACACGGAGTGGCTCGCGGGCTCGGGACTCACGGCGAAGGGGGCCATCCCGGTCGACGAGCGCGGGCTCGTCCGCCCCGACGTCGCGGCCGTCGGTGATCTCGCGGCCTTCCCCACCCCGCACGGTCTGCGCCGCGTCCCCCTGTGGAGCAGCGCGATCGAACAGGCGAAGGTCGCCGCCACGGCGCTCGTCCGCGGCGAGGAGTGCCCGCCGCTCCGGTTCCAACCGTACTTCTGGACCGAGCAGTTCGGGCTGAGCCTGAAGGCGGTGGGCCACCTTCCGGCGGAAGGGGAGCCGACGTACGTCGACGGGCGGCCCGGGGGCGGGCCGGCGTTGATGCGCTGGCCGCACGAGGACGGCACCGGCGACGTCGTGGCGCTCAACTACCGGATCCCGATTCCGCGGCTGCGTCGCATGACCCAGGCAGCCGCGTAAGGTCGACACATGGGCGAAGAGGGCACCACGGGTTCGGGGCTGGACCGGCTGGCATCGGTCAACCTCAACCTGCTGGTGCCCCTCCTCGCGCTCCTCGAGGAACGCTCGGTGACCAGGGCCGCGGAGCGGGTCGGTCTCTCCCAGCCGGCGATGAGCCACGCCCTCACCAGAATGCGACGGCTGCTGGGGGACGACCTCGTCGTCCGGCAGGGCACGGGCCTCACGCTGACCCCGCGCGCGCTGGAGCTGATCGCGCCACTGCGCAGTGCCCTGGAGCAGACGGCGCACATCGTGAACTTCCCCTGCTTCGATCCCGCCACGGACCGGCGCGTCATCACGATCGCCCTGACGAACAGCACGGCGTTCGTCGTCGGTCCCCGGCTGGCCCAGCTCGTCGCCGAGCGCGCGCCCCACGCCACCTTGCGGCTGCGCACGATCACGGTGCCGACGGAGGACACCTTCACCGACAGGGGGGTCGACGTCGTGCTGCTCTCCGAGGGGCACTTTTCGCCGTACCCGCGTGAGCGGCTGTACAACGACCGCTGTGTGGTGATGGCCGCGTCGGACACGCCGCCGGAAGCGAGCGCGCTCGACCTCCTGACCACCCAGCCGCACGTCGTCGTCGACACCGAACGGCGCGTCTTCCCGTATTCGGTGCTCGACGAGATGGGAGTCACCTACCGCGTCGGCCAGTTGAGTTCCGACTTCCTGCTAGTGCCCTTCCTGGTGGCGCGCGCGGGCGGCGTCGCACTCCTCCGCTACCGGGTCGCCGCCGCCATGCGAACGCTCGCCGATCTGCGGATCGAGGAGTTCCCGTTCCCGCTTCCCGGGCTCGGGATCGACATGGTCTGGAACCCCCGGCTGGCCGATCAGTACTTCATGGAATGGCTCCGGGCGCTGCTGTTCGACGTCGCGACCGAACTCTGACACCTACGAGGCCGTGCCTCTTCGGAGGGCCTTGACGTGCAGCGCCGGTCGAAAAGTCCACTTTTGCGCACACTGCTCCTCGTGCATCGTTTTACGTGTCGTTCATTTCATTGACGCTATGTAAACCGAATCGATACTGTGCCAGCAGCCACAGGGTGCTGGGCACCCCACTGAACACGTGAGGGCAGGCATGAGCGTCAAGAGCAACACCGTCAACACCGTTCTGGGCCCGGTGCCGGCCGAGCAACTGGGCGTCGTCGCGGTCCACGAGGCCCTGCTCTCCGTGGTCCCGGGCGCCGAGCACGCGTACGACATCACCATCGACCGCGCCGAGATCTTCGAGACCCTCGCCGCGAAGCTGAAGGACTTCCAGGCCCACGGCGGCGGCACGATCGTCGACAGCACCGGCATGTTCCACGGCCGGGACGTCCGGCTGTACGAGACCCTCTCCCGCACGACCGGCGTGCACATCGTCGCCTCGACGGGGCAGGGCCCGGAGGAGCTGCTCGGCGGCTACTTCCTCACGCCGCAGACCAACCCGCCGACGCCGTGGCCGGCCGAGAAGTTCGCCGACCTCTTCGCCGAGGAGGTCACCGAGGGCATGGTGGTCCCCCGCGTGGAGCGCCGCGGCGCCGCCGGCCTGGTGGCCACCACCGCGACCCTCGGGGGCATGACCGCGACCGACGAGAGCCTGTTCCGCGGCGCGGCCCGGGCCGCCCTGAGCACCGGCGTCGCGGTCTCCGTCCGCTACGGGAGCGACGCCGTCCACGACCTCGACGTCGTCCTGGAGGAGAAGCTGCCGGCCGACCGCGTCGTCGTCGGCGGACTCGACCGCAAGGACGCCGTCGCCGCCGGCGCCCCCCTCGAGATCGCCCGCCGCGGCGCCTACGTCGCGCTCGACCACGTCGGTGCAGAGGACGAGGCCCACATCACCGATGCCGAGCGCGCCGACCTGGTCGCCGAGCTGGTACGGGCCGGCCTCGGCAACCGGGTCCTGCTCTCGAGCAACGCGACCGGCGTGGCGAAGGGCCACCCCGGCAACGACCTCCCGTACAGCCACGTCCTGACCACCTTCGTCCCGCTCCTGAAGGCACGGGCTCTCGGCGACGAGGACGCGCAGCGGATCCTCGTGGAGAACCCGCGCGACCTGCTGTCGACGCGCTGAGCGCGCCGCCACGAACGACCATCGAGTTTCTTCAGCAAAGGTGAGTGTTGTGTCGAGAGTGAACACCGTCCTGGGGCCCGTCCCGGCCGAGGAGCTGGGTCTCGTGGCCGTCCACGAGCACATCGGCTACGGCATGCCCGGCTCCGAGCTGGACACGAAGTGGTGGAAGACCCCCGAGCAGCGGTACGAGGAGACCGTCCCGAAGCTGCGCAGGTTCCACGAGCTGGGCGGCGGCACCTTCGTGGACGCGACCGGGATCTGCAACGGCCGCGACGTCGACTACTACAAGTCGCTGTCCGCGAAGACCGGCGTCCACATCGTCGCCTGCACCGGCTTCGTCGGCGGTGACACCGCCCTGCCGCACTTCGCCCGGGCCGACGTGGACTACCTGACCCGTCAGTTCGTCCACGAGATCACCGTCGGCATCGGCGGCACCGGCAGCCTCGCCGGCGTCATCAAGGTCGGGGTGAGCCGCGGCGGCCGCATGACGGACCTGGACAAGCGCATCTACCGGGCCGCGGCCCGCGCCGCGCTCACCACGGGCGTGCCGGTCCTGACCCACCTCGCGATCGACGCCGAGAACGCGATCGCGATCTTCAACGAAGAGGGCCTCCCCCTGGACCGCGTCCTGTTCGGGCACGTCGACGACGGCGTGAACGCCGACAAGACGCGCGACGTCTGGATCGCGGAGCAGGGCGGGCGCATCGGCTTCGACACCTTCGGCTACGAGACCGAGCTGCCGGACCCGCCGTTCTGGGCCCGCCCCCGCCAGGAGCGCCTCGACCACTTCCTCCGGTTCATCGGCGACGGCCGGCTGCACCAGGTCCTCGCCTCCGCCGATGCCAACTGCAGCCCCCTGGGCTGGCCGGGCGTCAAGGGCCACACCGTCAACTACATCTTCGAGGACCTCATCCCGGACCTCCGCGCCGCCGGTCTCGACGAGGCCGCGATCAAGACGATCTTCGTCGACAACCCGGCCGACTTCCTCACCCTCCGGAAGTCCTCCTGATCCTCCAGAGCTTTTCTGACCCTCCAGAATCAGAGAGAACCACCATGCAGACCTCAGAACTGAAGAACCTGAAGATCGCCATCGTCGGAGCGGGCTACGGCGGCGCGGCGGCGGCCAAGGCCCTCAGCCTGCTCGGTGCCGACGTCGACGTCTACGAGCAGGCGACCCAGATCCGGGAGGTCGGCGCCGGCATCGGTCTGCGGCCCTCCACCATGAACCGTTTCCGCGAGTGGGGGATCTTCGACGCGATCGCGAAGGTGAGCTCGCCGAGCGAGTACTTCGAGATCCTCACGGCCACCGGTGAGCCGATCATGAAAGAGACGTGGCCCGTCTCCGGGGAGCAGACCCACACCCACCTGATCCACCGCGGTGACTTCATCGAGGCCCTCCTCGGCGTGCTCCCCGAAGGCATGGTGCACCTCGGTCACAAGCTGGAGAGCATCCAGGACAACGGCGACCGCTCCGTCCTCACCTTCGCGAACGGCAAGACCGTCGAGGCCGACCTGGTCGTCGGTGCCGACGGCATCAAGTCGGTGGTGCGCCACCAGCTGTTCAGCGACAAGGGTCCGGTCTTCTCGGGCGAGCACGCCTACCGCGCCGTCATCCCTGTCGACGCCGCCCACGGGATGGTCACCGACGACAACCTGCGGATGTACATCGGCAAGGGCACGAAGATCTACCTGCTGCCGCTGCGCCACCGCGGCCAGGTGTCGTTCGACATCACCGCCCTGTGTCCGGACAGCACCTGGAACCCGCAGAACACCAAGGAGGACATGCTGGCGACGGTGGAGGGCTTCGACGAGCGCCTCGTCAGCATCACGCGTGACCTCGACATGGCGACCGTGAACATCCGCGCGGTCTACGACATCGACCCGGTCGACACGTGGCACTCGGACTCCGTCGTCCTGCTGGGCGACGCCGCCCACTCGATGCTGCACCACCAGGGCCAGGGCGCGAACTCCGCCATCGAGGACGCCGGCGCGCTCGCCGACGCCCTGCGGGACGCGGACTCCCTGAAGGAGGCGCTCGCCCGGTACCAGGCCGTCCGCAAGCCGGAGACCGACAAGCTGCAGGCCATCTCGCGCCAGGGCTGGTCCGAGGAAGAGATCGAAGACGTCTTCCCCGGCCAGAAGCCGGCCGACGCCGCACCGAAGGAGTAACGGAATGCCCCTGCACCCTGAGATCGCCACGTTCCTCGCCGGTCTGCCGACGCCGCCCGAGGGCCCGCTCGACCCGGCCGCCATGCGCGCCGGGGACGAGGCGCACGTCGCTCCCCCCGAGGAGCGTCTGCCGCTGCACGCGGTCGAGGACGTGACCGCGAAGACGGCGTCGGGCGAGGTGCCGGTACGGATCTACACACCGGACGAGGCCGACCGCCACGGCGTGCTGGTCTACTTCCACGGCGGTGCCTTCTTCCTCGGCAGCCTGAACACGCACGATCACGTCGCGCGCTCACTGGCGAAGGAGACCGGGCTCAAGGTCGTCTCCGTCGGCTTCCGGCTGGCGCCCGAGGCCGCCTTCCCCGCCGGCCTCGACGACTGCTACGCGGTCGTGCGGTGGGTCGCCGAGGAGGGGGAGAGCCTGGCCTGGGACGGCACGACGCTCGCCGTCGCCGGCGACAGCTCCGGCGGCAACCTCGTCGCCGCGGTCGCGGCCAAGGCACACGACGACGGCTTCGACCGGATCACGCACCAGATCCTCTACTACCCCTCGCTGGACCTGGACTTCGACGTCGACCGCTATGCCTCGCTGCGGGAGAACGCCGTGGGCTACGGCCTGGAGACGGCGGGGCTCAAGCCCTTCAACGCCTTCTACATCGACAGCGGCGCGGATCCCGCGGACCCGCTCGTCTCGCCGATCAAGCGGGCGGACCTCACCGGGCTGCCGCCGGCCCTCGTGGTCACCGCGGAGTACGACCCGATGCGCGACGAGGGCGAGCTCTACGGGCGGCGGCTGCGGGAGGCCGGCGTGGAGGCGACGGTGAGCCGGTACGAGGGAGCGGGCCACGGATTCGTCCAGCACTTCTCCTGGATCCCGGAGTACCACGAGGTCTTCGCCGAGACGCGCGACTTCCTCGGCCGGCGCTGATCCGGCCGGCCGCGTACCAGCACAGAAAGAGGGCCATGACGCACGCAGTTCCCGTCCACCCCCTGGTCTCGCCGTGGGGCCGGTTCGGTCTCTACAGCTTCTTCATCGACGCACCCGAGCCGGCCGTCGTCGACACCGGGATCGCCTCCTCGCCCGCCGAGGGGATGGTTCCCGCGCTCGAGGCGATCGGGCGCCGCATCGAGGACGTGCGCTGGATCCTGCTGACCCACGGTCACATCGACCACGTCGGCGGGGCGCACGCCCTGTGGGAGCTCACCGGCCGGCGCGCACAGGTGGTGATCCACGAGGCCGACGCCCCGATGCTCCGCTCACGGCGGGCCCACGTGGAGGAGTACCTCGCGGGACGGGGCCGGTACCTGGCCGACCCGGGGGGAGAGGCAAAGGTGACGGCCGCCGCGCGGGCCGTCATCTCCGGCGAGATGGAGCCCACCCTGCTCATCGAGGGCGGCGAGACCCTCTCGCTGGGCGGCGGCGTCACCGTCTCGGCGCACTCGATACCGGGCCACACGCCCGGATCGGTCGCCTACGTCGTCGACGGACAGCGCTCGGTGTTCGTCGGCGACTCCGTACAGGTCCACGGGGCCGCCAACGGCTTCCCGGGCTACACGGACCCGGCCGCCTACCGCGCCGGTCTCGAGTACCTGCGGGACGAGATCCGTCCGCAGCGGCTGTACCTCGGGCACCCGTACCGCCGCGCGGACGGCACGCCGTACGGCGTCGAGCTCGACGCCGTACAGGCCCGGGAGGCCATCGACCAGAGCCTCGCCGCCGAGGGCCGGGTCGCCGAGGCCGCCCACGGCTGCCTCGAGGCCGGCCTGGAGGAGACGGATTCGCCGTACTCACCGTTCGCCCGCGCCGCCGAGGAGCTCGGCTACACCGGCGACCCCACGCTCGAGCCGTCGCCGTTCTTCACCACGATGCACGGCTACCGCACGCAGCACGACCAGAACTCGTAGTACAGGAGCTTCGCACTCATGACTGACTTCCAGACGATCCAGGCGGGCGGGCAGCAGATCGCCGTCCGCAAGGATCTCCGGATCCCGATGCGCGACGGTGTCATGCTGGCGGCCGACACCTACAGCGGCGTCGAGGACAAGCCGCGTCCGGCGCTCGTGGCGCTCAGCCCGTACGGCAAGGAACTGCAGGCCCTCGCCCTCACCACGCCACCGCAGCGGCGCCCCAGCCCGATGTGGGACGGCTGCATCGAGGCCGGCGACATCGCACGCGTCGTCCAGGAGGACTACGTCCACGTCATCGGCGACCTGCGCGGCTCCGGCGACTCCGAGGGCGAGCACATCGGCAACTACAACGCCGGTGGCGTGTCGCTCGGTCAGGACGCGTACGACTTCATCGAGTGGGTCGCCCGGCAGCCGTGGTGCGACGGCAACGTCGGCATGATCGGCATCTCCTACTTCGGCTCGATGCAGGTACTGGCGGCGGCCGAGCGGCCGCCGAGCCTCAAGGCGATCTTCGTCAGCGGCGGCCACTACGACTTCTACGAGACCACCTACCACGGCGGCGTCATGTGGTTCATGCCGCGCGCCGCCCGCGAGGGGCGCGGTGGCGACTCCGGCTGGGCCTTCACCGACGGCGTCAAGTCCCGCATGCTGGAGACCTTCTCCCCCGAGGAGATCAAGGAACGCGTCGCCGAGCGGCTGAAGGACCCGGACGTGGCCGCCTGGCCGAACCTGGTCCACGTGCTGAACTACCCGAAGAACCACGAGGCCTGGTTCGACATCGTGATGAACGAGGTCGACGGCGAGTGGTACGAGGAGCGCAACCCCGTCACGCTCGCGCCGAACATCGACATCCCCGTCTGGCTCCAGATCGACCAGGGCCGCGGCTGGACGCTGGACGGCACCATCGAGCTCTTCAACCGCCTCAAGGGCCCCAAGAAGCTGGACATCGGCCCCTACCCGCCCATGCAGTCGCGCCCCTTCATCGAAGAGCACGACAAGATGTTCCGCTGGTACGACCACTGGATCAAGGGCATCGACAACGGCGTCATGGACGAGCCCGCCGTCACCGTCCACGTCGAGGGCTCGCGCGAGTACGTCACCGGTGCGCAGTGGCCGCCGAAGGAGGTGGAGCACAAGGCGCTCTACCTCCGCCCGCGCCGCAAGCTCTCCTTCGAGCCCGAGCCGATGGGCGCCGAGCACGCCGCCCCCGACGGCTTCTACCAGGCGCCGCTGACGGTGACCGACAAGGTGGAGATGCTCAGCTGGAGCACCGAGCCGTTCACCGAGCCCACCGAGATGATCGGTCAGGGCGCGGCGCACCTCTTCGCGGAGATCGACCAGCCCGACACCAACTTCATCCTGCGCATGTGGGACGAGGCCCCGGGCGGCAAGCGCCAGCTCATCACGACCGCCTACCTCAAGGCCTCGCATCGCGAACTCGACGAGGAGCGCACCACGGAGGGCGACCCCTACCACCCGCACACGCGTGCGGTGCCGGTCGAGCCGGGGAAGATCGAGGAGTACGTGCTGCGCGTCTACCCGTTCGCGGCGACGTTCCTGCCCGGCCACAAGCTGGTCGTGGAGCTCTCCAACGCCGAGCCGCTGGCCGACGAGCACAACGCCCTGCTGCCGCCGGACGCCTTCCACCTGCCGGTGGGCCGCCCCGTCACCCACAAGATCTACCGTGACGCCGCGCACCCCTCCCGGCTCCTGCTGCCGTTCACGGCGGCCACAACGGTCACGGCGCCCGACGCGCGCTGATCCCGCCCGCGCGGGTACGCGCACCACCGATCTGCTCCCGGCACGGGCAGTGCCGGGAGCAGAGGCGTCCCACCTGTGCGGCGGGCGGTTTCAGCGGGCTTCCACGACCTCCTGGAACGACTGCATGCAGGGAAAGCAGTGGCGGTCCGTCGCGTGCCGCCGACGGGTCTCCTCCTCCTTCTCCACCCCGCACAGCGTGGTCCTCTTGTCCGTGGTCAGGACATGCCACACAGGCTCCCCCGAAGTGTCTGCACCGCACCACATCTCGTGCATTCCAGCTCCCTCCGGGTAGGCAGGCCGCTTCCATCCGAGCACGCGCGGGCCGAACCGACTCCCGGAGAGGGCCATGCGGGTGAAGTTCCGGCAGACAGGGCCGACCGCGGAGGGGCGGGCCGACGGGCCCGGGGAGCGGCGCGACGAGGCGGCCGAACGAGACCGGTGAGATTGCCGGTCCGCGCCGGACCCTTCCGCACCGACAGTGGCAACCGCCAGTCCCCGAGGCGGCGCCCACGGCCGGCGCACGGTCACTCCCACGTTCCATGCCGTACCCCGTGCACCGGCCGCCGGGTGGCTCGCCGCGACAGAGAGGACCACTCGTCGTGCAGCAGCATCCCCACACCAGCACCCGGCCCGGCAGAACCGGACGGTTCGCCGCGCTGGCCGCGGCCGTCGCCGCCGTCGTCGGCCTCAGCACCCTCACCGGTCCCGGCGCCCACGCCGCGGACAACCCCTACGAGCGCGGTCCGGCGCCGACCGAATCCAGCATCGAGGCGCTGCGCGGCCCCTACTCCGTCTCCGACATCTCCGTCTCCTCGCTCTCCGTGAGGGGCTTCGGCGGCGGCACCATCTACTACCCGAACAGCACCGCCGACGGAACGTTCGGCGCGATCGCCGTCTCGCCCGGCTTCACCGCCTACCAGTCCTCCATCGCCTGGCTGGGGCCGCGCCTGGCCTCACAGGGCTTCGTGGTGTTCACCATCGACACGAACACCACGCTCGACCAGCCGGCCTCCCGCGGCGACCAGCTGCTGGCCGCGCTGGACTACCTGACCCAGAGCAGTGCGGTCCGCGGCCGCATCGACAGCAGCCGCCTCGGCGTCATGGGCCACTCGATGGGCGGCGGCGGCACCCTCGAAGCCGCGAAGGACCGCCCCTCACTGCAGGCGGCGATCCCGCTGACGCCCTGGAACCTCGACAAGACCTGGCCCGAGGTCCGCACCCCGACCCTGATCTTCGGGGCCGACGGCGACACCGTCGCCCCGGTCTCCACCCACGCCGAGCCCCTCTACACCGGTCTGCCGTCCTCCCTCGACCGGGCCTACCTGGAACTGAACAACGCCACCCACTTCACGCCCAACTCGAACAACACCACGATCGCGAAGTACAGCATCTCGTGGCTGAAGCGGTTCATCGACGACGACACCCGCTACGAGCGGTTCCTGTGCCCGCTGCCGCAGCGGAGCCTGACGATCGAGGAGGCACGGGGCAACTGCCCGCACACGTCCTGAGGTTCCACCGGACCTCGACCCGGTGGCGGCCCGCACACGGTGCGGGCCGCCACCGGCGTTGTGCGGGTGCACCGCCGAGGGCCGCCCGGATTGGTCCGCGGCACACTCCGTTCCTCGCGTCCATGACGAAAATCCGCTGGTGGAGCGGTGGTTGGACCGGTCCGTGCGTGCGGACGGATGCCTTCCGCCGTTTCTTACGCATGAGTAACGTCGCGGAGATGACCGGACAGACGATCCTCGGACCCGCTCGGCTCCGGTACCGCCCGGGGCCCCGACGGCAGTCGCTCGCCGTGCTGCTGGACGGGCTGCGCACCGATGGCGGTGCCCATGTCGTGACCGGTGAACCCGGCGGCGGACGGACCGCCTTCCTGGAGTTCGCCGCGCGCTCCTTCCGCACCGGACCGGTGTGGCACGTCCGAGCCGATCCGGCCCGGAGCCCGCACCCGCACAGCGGTCTGCGCACCCTCCTGCGTACCGCCGGCCGCTGCGCACGCCTGTCCGACGACGGTGCGGCGGACGAGGTGTTCCTGGACGTCCTGCGCGAGGCGTCGGCCCGTTCGGCCCTGCTGGTGTGCGTGGACGACGCGCACCTGTGGGACCCCGCCTCGCGCGCCGTGCTGGGCAGGGCGGCGGCACGCCTGCACGCGGCGGACGACGCCCACCGGGTCGGGCTGCTCCTCACCGTCCCGGGACACCGGCCCGTGGACCCGGAGCTGGCCGGGCTGCCGGTGCTGGAACTCGCCCCGCTCACGCCCGGGGACGCGGCGGGACTCCTGCACGACCTGACGGACGGCGCCGTCGATCCCGCCGTCCGCGACGAACTGGTGACCGAGGCGCAGGGCAATCCCGCACTGCTGGTGGCCCTGGCCCACCGTCTCTCGCCCGCCCAGCTCCGCGGCCGGCGCGCGCTGCCCCGCCCGCCGGCCGACGCCGGGACGCTGGCCGCCGTCGCCGGCGGGTGCCTGACCGGTGTGCCGCCCGACCACGCCGACCTGCTGTTGTCGGTCGCGGCGGCGACACGTGTCACGGGCGAGCCGGACGCGGAGGCGTCGCTCGTGCGGCGGGCGGCGGCCGTACTCCGAGGACGGGGGGAGGCGTCGGGCGCGGCTGCCACCGACGTACCGGTGCCGTACGCCGAAACGCCCTTCGCATCGGAGGAGTTGCCCGACCTGCTCGTGCTCATCGAGGGCCGGATCCGGTTCCGCAGCGCGCTGCTCGGCAGGGCGGTGTACGCCGGCGCGCAGCCCGAACGCCGCCGCGCCGCGCACCGCGCGCTGGCCGGGGCGCTCCCGGTACCGCACGGCGTGCCCGCCCTGCTGCACCGCTCGTGGACCGTCCCGGGCCCCGATGCCGGACTGGCCGCGGAACTGGCCGCCGCCGCGGCCGACACGACGTCCGGGCTGCCGCCCGGTGTGCGCCGTACGGCCCAGGTGCGTGCCGCCGAACTGACACCGGACGACACGGAGCGCGCCCAGCGGTACACGGCCGCCGCGGAACAGGCCCTGCTCGCCGGGCATCCGCCCGAGGCCCTGCGGCTGCTCGACGCCGCCGTGACCTGTCCGGCGCCCGCCCCGGTGCGGGGCCGGGCCGAACTGCTCCGCGCCAAAGTGCTCCTGGCCGACGGTCCGGTGGACGACGCCCGTGAGTCCTTCCTGCTCGCCGCCGCCCTCCTCGCGGACCCGAGCCCCGCGGAGTCCGGTGCGGCGGTCCTCGGCGCGGCGGACGCGGCGTGGGCCGCGGGCGACCCGGCGGCCTGCCTGCGCGCCCTCGCCCACGAGACCCCGTCCGGCACCGGAGACACGACCGCCCCGCCCGGGACCGAAGACCCGGCCGCCCCGCCCCGGACGGGGAACCACGGCGCGGTCGCCCTGCTCCGCGACCACCGGGACGGTATGCGGGCGGTCCTCCAGGGGCGGTTCGACCTCGCCGCCGCCCCGTTGACCCGGGTGGTGGACCGCGGCCGCCCCGCCGCCGAGCCCGAGCGGCTGCTGCGTTCGGCCGCCGCGGCCCTCATGCTCGGCGACGTGACCGCCGCCCGCCGGGCCGGGGCGCGGGCGCTGGCCGCGGCCCGGACCCTGCGGACCGCCGCCCTCGAACCGAGGGCCCTGGAGTACCTGGCCTACGCCGAACTGCGGGCCGGCCGCCACCCACTCGCCCGGACCCACGCGGAGGAGGGGCTGCGCGCCGCGCGCCGGACCGGGCAGCGGAACACGGCCGCCCACCACCACGCGGTGCTGGCCCTCGCGGCGTCGATCGAGGGGGCGCAGGAACGCGTCGCCGAGCACACGGCGACCGCGCTCGCCACGGCCCGGCGGCACGGACTGGCGCAGGCCGCCATGCTCGCCCACTGGGCGGCGGCCCGCGCCGACCTGGGCGCGGGCCGCCCCCGCGAGGCCGCCGACCGGCTCGGCCCGCTGGTGCGCCCCGGCGCGCGGCGCGGGCACTTCGCGGTGTGGATGCTCGCCGTCCCCTGCTTCGTGGAGGCCGCCGCACTGGCGGGACAGCCCGAGCACGCCCGCGCGGTGGTCGAGGACTTCGCGCTGTGGGCCGGGTGCGGCGCCGACCCGCAGGCTCCCGCCCAACTCCTGCGCTGCCGCGCCCTGCTGGCCCCGCCGGAGGCGGCCGACGAGCTGTACCTGCGGGCCCTGGACCGGCACGACGAGACCTCCGGCGACTTCGAACGGGCCCGCACCGAACTGCTGCACGGCAAGTGGCTGCGCCGCCGGCGCCGGCTGCGTGAGGCACGGGCGCGGCTCGGGGAGGCGCTGGTGGACTTCGAGCGCTGCGGCGCGCACCTGTGGGCGCGTCAGGCGGGCGCGGAACTGCGCGCGGGCGGCGCGGCGCCGGGCGGGACCGGAGCCGGCGAGCCGCCCCGGCACGAGGGGCGGGACCTGGCCCGGCTGACCCCGCAGCAACTACGGATCGCACGGCGTGTCGCCGAGGGCGCCACCAACCGGGAAGTGGCCCTGAGCCTGTCCGTCAGCACCCGCACCGTCGACTACCACCTGCGCAACGTCTTCGCGACGCTCGGCGTCCGCTCCCGGGTCGAGCTCGTCCGGCTGGTCGAACAGGCGGAAAAGGCCGGTGCACACCTCTAGGGACCGACCGGACGGTATGCGATCCTTCGGGGCAGGACGAGTCAGGTGGCGGCCGCCCACGGGCTCCGCGGCCGGCCGCTGGCCGGTACGCGGACCGCCGCGCGGGCGCCGCCGGGAAGCCGACCCTGGGGGAGATGTGCGATGCGACACGCCGTACGGCCACGTGGCCTGCCCCGCCCCGTGCCCGCACCCGCACCCGCGCCGCGGTCATGGGTTCCGCGGGTGCGGTCACTGATCGACGCCGACGCGCTCCGCGTGCTGCACCGCGCCGCCCGGGTGCTGCTGGACGACCTGCCCCGCCTCGCCGACCAGCTGGTCGCCGTGCTCCAGGACCAGGAGCCCGCCTACCGGTCGGCGGTCGAGCAGGACGCCACCGAGATCTGGCAGGAGGTGCACCGCTCGCTGCGGCACAGCATCTCCTCGCTGCTGGACCCGCGCGGCGCCCGCGACGCCGCGCGCCGCTGCTCCTGGAAGATCGGCGCCACGCGCGCCGAGCAGGGGCTGCCGCTGGACGCGGTGCTGCACGCCTTCCGCCTCGGCGGCTCCCTGGTGTGGCAGGGCCTGGTGGAGGAGACCTCCCGGACCGCCCCCGAGGACGTACGGCTGCTGGTGCACGTGGCGTCGGACGTGTGGCACTTCGTCGACGAGCACTGCACCGTCGTGGCGGAGGCCTACCGGCAGACCGAGCGGCAACTGGCCTGGCGGCGGGAGAACAGGGTGCGGCTGCTGACCGCGGCGCTGCTGGACGGAACCAGCAGGATCGCCGACCTGCCCGAGGCCGCGCTCGCACTGGAGCTGCCGGAGCAGGCACGGTACGTGGTCGTCGCGGTCGGCGGTGGCGGACCCACCGCCTGTCCCGGTGCCCGAGCGGTCCTCGCTCCGGGGGTGCGCGTGCACTGGCACACGGGTGTGGACGCGGACCACGGCATCGTACGGGTCGACGACGGCACGGAGCCGGTGGTGGCGGACGAGCAGCCGCCGGGCGTACGGGTGGGGGTCGGCAGCGTCGTCGAAGGGCTCGCGGCGGTGGGGGAGGCGCGCAGGCTGGCGGACACCGCGCTGAGCCTGTGCCCGGAGACCGGCGGCACCGTCCGGCTGACGGAACACCTGCCGGCGGCGCTGGTCGTGTCGTCCCCCGATCTCGGCAGCGCGCTGGCCGACCGGCTGTTCGGCCCGCTGGCGCACCTCGAGCCCGCCGACGCGGAGGTCCTGCTGGACACCCTGGCCACCTGGCTGGCCTGCGACGGCTCGGCCCAGCGGGCGAGCAGACGGCTGTACTGCCACCGCAACACCGTCCTCAACCGCCTGCGCCGCTACGAACAACTGACGGGGCGCTCCCTGTCCCGCCCCTTCGACCTGGTAGAGGTCACCCTCGCCTTGACCGCCCGCAGACTCCTCCCGCGCCGACCGCTCACCGGACCTGAGGAACGTCCTTGACGAACACCACCCCGTCGATCCCGGCCAGATGGGCCGGGTCGAGGGACATGTAGCCGAACCAGGGGGACTCCCGGCGGACGGGCGGCCGGTCGCCGAGGAGGCCGGCCAGCCGGGCGCCGCCGACGAGGCGGCGGTCCTCCGGGAGCGCGTACAGGAGTCCTTCGAGGCTGTCCGCGGGCGGGGTGTCCACTCCCCGGTGGCGGATCGTGCCCAGGGCCGTGGCCAGGAAGGCGTACTCCTCGCCCAGGCGGGCGCTCACGAGCGCACCGGCACTCCACCACTCCAGCAGCGGCTGGTCCCACATGCGCATCGTGCTCTTGTGCCGCTGGAGGTGGGCGTTGTGCGCGAAGACCAGGGTCGGGCCCCGTTCGGCGAGGGCGAGGAGGTTGTCGGCCATCATCCGGTCCCGCTGGCCCAGCAGCCGGGTCATGCGGCCCGATGAGGTGTCGGCCAGCCAGGAGTGGTAGCGCAGCAGGCCGGTGGCGGTGCGCCCGTACAGGCGCGCCCTCTCCCAGTCGTCCCGCGAGGTCGCCGCGATCAGGTGCGGTGTCTCGGCCTCGAGCAGCGCCACCAGGTCGTCGGCGAGCAGCAGCAGCTCCCCGGCCTCGGCCGACCGTCCCACGGACCGGGCCGGGTCCGTCATGACGGCGGGATGGGTCCACCGGTCGTCGGCGCCGAGCAGCCGGTCCAGGGTCTCCGCGGTGCAGGGGAGCAGGTCCGGGGCGAGCAGGGCGGCGAGGAAGCCCTGGAGTGCGGTGAGGGCCTGCCGGGGGCTCGCGGCGCCGGTGATCTCCAGCGGGCCGTCGAAACCGGCGAAGCGGAGCCGCTCGGACGCGGGCCGGCCGTCGTTGTACTCCCGCATCCAGCGCACGAGTTCGCGGTTGGCCGCGGACGCGCCGAACCCGTGGCTGAACCCGTGCTCCATGACCTCGTCGAGGGTGCCCGTGCCCGAGGTGACGTAGTCGTCCACGACCAGGCCCCTCAGGCAGTCGCTCTCGATCGCCACGGTCCGGTAGCCCTTCTGCTCGACGAGCTGCCGGAAGACGTCGTTGCGCAGGTCGAGCAGCGTGTCCTCGCCATGGGTGGGCTCCCCGAGGGCGAGCACCCGCGGCCGGGCCCCGAGCAGCTCCGTGACGGCGGCGGCCGTCACGGCACGAGTGGTGTCCTTGAGGTCAGTAGCCATGCCCTCAACGCTATCGTTGAACTCACGGTGGAGACTTTCCCGCGATATCATCGGATCCGTGGGGCGAAACCTTCAAAACGCGGAGCGGCTCAGGCCGATCGACCTGGCACGCGGGCACGGTCTGTCCACGCAGGCGGTCCGGAACTACGAGGAGGCCGGCATCCTCCCGCCCGCAGACCGCACCCCCCACGGCTACCGCACCTACACCCCGCTGCACGCGCGTGCCCTGCGCACCTTCCTCGCCCTGGTACCCGGCCACGGCCACGCGGTGGCGACGTCGATCATGCGGGCCGTGAACCGGGGCGCGGTCGACGAGGCCCTGCTGACCGTCGACGAGAGCCACGCCCGACTGCTCGACGACCGGCGGACCCTGCAGACGGTGGAGCGAGCCCTCGGCGACCTGGCCTCCACCGCGGCGCCCGGACCCGGCACGGCGGTGTCCGGGACCGGCGGACGGTTCATCGGGCCGCTGGCGGAGGAGCTCGGCATCCGGCCCGCGACACTGCGTAAATGGGAGCGCGCCGGGCTGGTGAGCCCGCGCCGCGACCCGGTGACCGGCTACCGCGTCTACGAGGAGGCCGACGTACGGGACGCCCGGCTGGCCCACCAACTCAGGCGGGGTGGCTACCTGCTGGAGCAGATCGCCCCGATCGTCGCGCAGGTGCGGTCGGCGGGCGGGCCGGAGCCGCTGGAGGCGGCACTGCACGACTGGCACGGCCGGCTGTCCGCCCGCGGGCGGGCCATGCTGACCGGGGCGGCCGAACTGGAGGCCTACCTCCGCGCCCGCGGCTGACTTCGCCCTGGGCAGCCGCACAACCCGTGGCAGCCCCCGTTGGGACGGCGCAGCGAGCGGCGCCCGGAGCCTGTACCGGCCGTTCGCACCCGTGGTGTCGTGAGCTCCCCCTGCCGTCCAAGCCGTCGCCGCCGTGCGGTACGGCCCCGAGGAGCCGTGATGCCCCAAGCACCACCGGACGACCGGCCCGCGCTGCGCGTCGAGAACGTCGACGTGACGTACGGGCGAGCCCTGTCCGCCCTCCGCTCCGTCTCCCTGACCGTGCCGCACGGCGGCGTCGTCACCCTGCTCGGCGCCAACGGCGCGGGCAAGACGACCCTGCTGCGCGCCGTCTCCGGCACGCTGCGCCTGCACCGCGGCACGATCACGGCCGGCCGCATCCGCTACGGCGACACCGTGCTCGACGGCAAGGACCCGGTGACGGCGGTGCGCACCGGCGTCGTACAGGTCCCCGAGGGGCGGCGGGTGTTCGCCGGGCTCACGGTCGACGAGAACCTCCGCAGCGGCGGCCTGGGACTCGGCCGGCGCGGCCGGGACCAGGTCCACGAGGCGCGGGAGCGCGTGTTCGCGCTCTTCCCCCGGCTCGCCGAACGCACCCACCAGGCCGCGGGCCTGCTGTCCGGGGGCGAGCAGCAGATGCTCGCCATCGGCCGCGCCCTGATGGCCGCCCCCCGGCTGCTGCTCCTCGACGAGCCCTCCCTCGGCCTCGCGCCGCAGATGGTGCAGCGGATCGCCGAGGTGATCCGCGAGATCAACAGCCAGGGCATCGCCGTGCTCCTGGTCGAGCAGAACGCGGGCATGGCGCTCTCCCTCGCCGACCACGCCCATGTCCTCGAGGTCGGCGAGACCCGCCTGTCCGGCCCCGCCGACGAACTCGCCCGCACCGACGCCGTACGCCGCCTCTACCTGGGCGAGGCCACCGAGGACCAGGGGGCCGCGTGAACGACCGCACCACCGCCGCACCGCCCGCGCCCCCCGTGCTCGACGTACGGGGCGTCACCGTGCGCTTCGCCGGACTCACCGCGCTCGACGAGGTCTCCTTCACCGTCGAACCCGGCACGGTGCACGCGCTCATCGGCCCCAACGGCGCCGGCAAGTCGACCTGCTTCAACGTGCTGTCCGGGCTGTGCCGTCCGTCCGCCGGCACGGTGGCACTCGGCGACACCGAGCTGACCCGGCTCGCCCCGCACCGCATCGCCGCGCTCGGGGTGGCCCGCACCTTCCAGAACATCGTCACCACCCACGGCACGGTCGCCGACAACCTGATGCTCGGCCGCCACGCCCTGTCCCGCGCAGGCTTCGCCGCCGGCGCGCTGCGTCTGCCGCGGGCCGTGCGGGAACAGCGCGAGCACCTCGCCCGAGCCCGCGAGATCGCCGAACTGACCGGTCTCGGCGCCCACTTCGACAGCCCCGTGGCGCTGCTGTCGTACGGTGACCGCAAGCGGGTGGAACTCGCCCGCGCCCTCTGCCTGGAACCGCGCGTGCTGCTGCTCGACGAACCGGTGGCGGGCATGAACTCCGCCGAACGCGCCCGCACGGCCCAGGTCGTGGGCGAACTGCGCTCCGAACTCGGCCTGTCCGTCGTCCTGGTGGAGCACGACATGGGGCTGGTCATGCGGCTCGCCGACGACGTCACCGTGCTCGACTTCGGCCGACCCATCGCCCACGGCACCCCCGACGAGGTCCGCCAGGACCCCGAGGTGCTGCGCGCCTACCTCGGCACCGACACCCAGGGGGAGGACGCGGCATGACCGGGTTCCTGGACAACATCCTCGGCGGTGTCGCGCTCGGCGCGGTCTACGCGCTGGTCGCACTCGGCTTCGTCGTCATCTTCAAGGCGTCCGGCGTCCTCAACTTCGCCCACGGCTCCCTGCTCCTGTTCGGCGGGTACCTCACCGCGGTCCTCCACGACGACCTCGGCTTCGCCGGCGCGCTGGCGCTGGCGGTCCTCACCACCGCGGCCCTCGCGGGCGCACTCGACCGGTTCCTGCTGCAACGCGGCGGCCAGGACGCGCACTCCGCCCATGTGCAGACCATCGTCACCATCGGCGTCGACATCGTCCTGCTGACCGACCTGGCCCGGCGCATCGGCGGCGACCTGCTGCCCCTGGGCGACCCGTGGGGCGACGCGGTGACCGAACTGGGGCCGGTGACCGTCGCCGACAGCCGGCTCGCGGCGATCGTGGTGTCCGCGGTGGTCATCGGCGCCGCGTTCGCGCTCTTCCGGTTCACCTCGTGGGGGCTGTCCCTGCGGGCGGCGGCGGAGGACCTGGAGGCCGCCGCCCTGATGGGCGTACGGCTCAGCAGGGTGCGGGCGGGCGCCTGGTGCCTGGCGGGCGCGCTCGCCGCGCTGGCCGCGGTGTTCCTCGCCGCGTTCCCGGCACCGGGCCTGGAGCGCACCACCGGCCAGATCGCCCTCAACGCGTTCCCGGCCGCGATCCTCGGCGGGCTGGCCTCCCCGGCCGGCGCCCTCGCGGGCAGCCTGCTCATCGGCCTGACCGAGGCGCTGGTCGTCGGCCACCAGTCCGACCTGCACGTCCTCGGTGAGGGCTTCGGCGACGTCGCCCCGTACGCCGTGATGCTGCTGGTGCTCCTGGTACGGCCCGCCGGGCTGTTCGGCGCGAAGGGAGCGGCCCGTGTCTGACCGCCTCCTCGGCGCCCTCACCCGGCGCCCGGTCCGCATCGTGCTCCTCGCCGCCGTCCTGTGCCTCCCACCGTTCTACCTGGACGCCTTCTGGCTCCGCATCGGCCTGTTCTCCATGGCGGCGGCCATCGGCGCCGTCGGCCTCGCCCTCCTCACCGGCACGGCGGGTCAACTCTCCCTCGGCCACGCCTTCTTCCTCGCCGTCGGCGCCTACGGCTACGCCTATCTGGCGGGCGAGCCCGGACCGGGACTGCCCCCGGCCCTCGCCGCCCTCCTCGCCGTGGCGCTCACCGGAGCGGCGGGCGGGCTGTTCAGCCCCGTCGCCGCCCGGGTGAAGGGCATCTACCTGGGCATCGCCACCCTCGCCCTGGTCTTCCTCGGCCACCACGTCCTGCTGACCGCCGACTCCGTCACCGGCGGATTCAACGGCCGCTCCGTGCCCCCGCTCACCCTCGGCGGCTTCACCTTCGCGGAGAGCGACCCCGAACTGACCGTGCTCGGGGTGCCGTTCGGCGCGGAGGAACGGTTGTGGTTCCTGGGCCTGGCGCTGTTCGCGTTCACCTGGTTCACCGCCCGCGGCCTGCTGCGCGGCCGTTCCGGGCGGGCCCTGGCCGCCCTGCGCGACAGCGAGACCGCGGCGGCGGTGATGGGCGTCGACGTCGCCCGCCACCGCTCGGCGGCCTTCGTGGTGTCCTCCCTGTACGCCGGCCTGGCGGGCGTGCTCCTCGCCCTCTCCTTCCGCCGGGTCGTCCCGGACTACTTCTCCCTGGTCCTCTCCGTCGACTACCTCGCCATGATCGTCATCGGCGGGCTCGGCTCCGTCGCCGGAGCCACCGCCGGCGCCGTGTTCGTCACGGCGCTCCCGCTGCTGATGACCCGCTACGCCGACCAGCTCCCGCTGGTGGCCGCCCCCGGCTCGGGGGAGGGCTCCGTGGGCCCCACCGAGGCCGCCCGCTACCTCTACGGCGCCGCGATCGTCCTCGTCCTGCTGTACGCGCCCGACGGGCTGCACGGCCTGGCCCGTCGGCTCCGCGACCGCGTAGGACGCGGCCGCCACCACGCCCCCGCCACGGACCCGGCAGACCCTGCCGGCCACGCCGACTCCGCCGGCCCGGCCGGCCCGGTTTCCTCACCCCCGCACCCGGCCGCAGCCGCACGATCCAAGGAGCACACCCCGTGAACACCACCCATCACCGGCCCCGCGACCGGCGCCGCACCGCCCCCGCCGCGCTCGCCGGCGCCCTCGCCCTGCTGCTCGCGGCCACCGGATGCAGCTCCAAGGCGGACGGCGGCAACGGGGGCGGCGACGACGCCGACGGCTTCCGCACCGGCCCCGGCGTCAGCGCCGAGACCATCAGACTGGGCGCCCTCACCGACCTGACCGGCCCCTACGCCACGCTCGGCAAGAGCATCGTGCAGGCCCAGCAGATGTGGGCCGAGGAGACCAACGCCGACGGCGGCATCTGCGACCGCGAGGTGGAGATCGTCGTCAAGGACCACGGCTACGACGTGCAGAAGGCGGTCACCGCCTACGCCGACATCGCCCCGGACGTCGTCGCCCTGCCGCAGGTCATCGGCTCGCCGGTCGTCGCCGCCCTGCTCGACGACATCCAGCGCGACAAGATGCTCACCTTCCCGCAGGCCTGGGCGGCCTCCCTGCTCGGCAAGGAGGCCATCCAGGTCCTCGGCACCACCTACGACGTCGACATGATCGCCGCGGTCGACTTCCTCACCCGCACCGAGGGGCTGAAGAAGGGCGACACCATCGGCCACGTCTACTTCGAGGGCGACTACGGCGCCAACGCGCTGGAAGGCTCCACCTGGGCGGCGGAGCAGGCCGGGCTGAAGGTGGCCGGCCAGAAGATCCAGGCCACGGACACCGACCTGTCCGCACAGGTCTCGGCCCTGCGCAAGGAAGGTGTGAAGGCCGTCCTGATCAGCGCGGGACCCGCCCAGACGGCCTCCCTCGTCGGCGTCGCCGCCTCCCGCGGCCTGCGCGTCCCCGTCGTCAGCAGCGCGCCGGGCTACGCGCCCCAGCTGATGGAGACCCCCGCCGCACCGGCGCTGGCGGCCATGCTGCACATCGTGAGCGCCGCGCCCGCCGTCAGCTCCGAACTGCCGGGCGTGCAGCGCATGGTGGCGTCGTACAAGAAGAAGTACCCGGACTCGCCGGTCGACTCCGGAGTGCTCTCCGGCTACAACGCCGCGCAGCTCATGGGCGCCGACCTGAAGGCGGCCTGCGAGGCGGGCGGCCTCAGCCGCGAGGACGTGGTCACGGCGCACCGCTCCCAGAAGAACGCCGACACCGGCCTCGGCACCGCGCAGAACTTCTCCGAGGCCGACCGTCCGGCGAGCGTCGAGACGTACGTGCTCAAGCCCGACGCGAAGGCGGTCGGCAGGGTGGTGAACGCCGAGGAGGCGCACACCGCCCCGGGCGTCGAGGAGTACCTGTCCGGGCGATAGGCGCACCGCACCGTCCGTCCCCCGCCCCGGCGGACCCCACGAGGGGAACGTCGGGGCGGGCCGGACGGTGCGGTGCGAGGGCGGCGGGACGGCGGCCTCAGTCGGGGAGGAACCGGGGGGAACGGTCGGAGGCCGGCCAGACGTACGGCAGGTCGTCCGGCTCCCCGGGGAAACACCCCGCGTAGAAGGCCGGGTCCTTGCGCACCAGGGCCGAACGGTGGCTGCGGTGCAGGGCGTCGTCCCCGAGCCAGGGCGGCAGTTCCCCCGCCTCGGCCAGTTCCCGCTGACCGCGCACCGGCGCGCCGGGCCGGACGGTGGCCAGACCGGCGACGAGCGTGGCGGCGCAGCCGTCCTGGTACCCCCGGTCGCGCCAGACCCGGCAGACCTCGAGGCCGTAGCGCACCAACGCCTCCTCGTAGCCGGTCCACATGCGGACCGCGGGGTGCCGGCGCCATCCGTACCCGGGCACGATGAGGCCGCGCAGGACCTGGAGGGCCTCCACCCGCTGCTTGCCGAGCCGGCGCCGGTCGAGTACCGACGCCGACTCGTGGAAGCCGGGATAGGGCAGGAAGGTCTGCATCGGGCCGTCCCGAGGGCCGGGGCCACCGTGGCCGCGGAACGCGGCCCACTCCGTGGCAGTTCCCCTTCCGCCGCGGCGCACACCCCCTGGCTCAGCCCATGGTGCCCAGACGGGCCTCGCGCCACAGGTCGACGCCGCCGTCGGTGGCGTACTTGTCGATCTCGGCCAGCTCCTCGTCGCTGAAGTCCAGGTTCTCCAGCGCGGCGACGTTCTGCTCCAGCTGCTCGGTGCGGGACGCGCCGATGACCAGCGAGGTGACGCGCCGGTCCCGCAGGGCCCAGGCGAGCGCCATCTGGGCGAGCGTCTGCCCGCGGCGGGCCGCGATGTCGTTGAGGGCGCGCAGCCGGCGCAGCATGTCGTCCGTCAGCCAGGCGGCGTCGAACGACTTGCCCTGCGTGGCCCGCGAACCCTCCGGCACACCGTCCAGATACCGGCCGGTCAGCAGACCCTGCGCCAGCGCGGTGAACCCGATGATTCCGAAGCCCTCCTCCTGGGCCACGTCCAGCAGTCCCTCCGTCTCGATCCAGCGGTTCAGCATGCTGTACGACGGCTGGTGGATCAGCAGCGGAGTTCCCAGGTCCCGGAGGATGGCGACTGCCTGCCGGGTGCGCTCGGCGTCGTAGGAGGAGATGCCGACGTACAGGGCCTTGCCCTGGCGGACCGCGGTGTCGAGCGCGCCCATGGTCTCCTCGAGGGGAGTGGTGGCGTCGAGCCGGTGGGAGTAGAAGATGTCCACGTAGTCCAGGCCCATGCGCTTGAGCGACTGGTCCAGGGAGGCGAGCAGGTACTTGCGCGAGCCGCCGCCCTGGCCGTAGGGGCCCGGCCACATGTCCCAGCCCGCCTTGGTGGAGACCACCAGCTCGTCCCGGTACGGGGCCAGGTCCTGCTTCATCAGCCGGCCGAAGTTGATCTCCGCGGATCCGTAGGGCGGACCGTAGTTGTTCGCCAGGTCGTGGTGGGTGATACCGAGGTCGAAGGCGCGCAGGGCGATCTCACGCTGGGTCTCGAAGGCCCGGTCGTCGCCGAAGTTGTGCCAGTAGCCCAGGGACAGCAGGGGGAGGTCGAGTCCCGAACGCCCGGTGCGCCGGTAGCGCATGGTGCCGTCGTAGCGCTCGGGATTGATGACGTGGTTCATCTGGTGTTCTCCGGGTGCGATGCAGGAATGTCCCGTGGGACGTGGGAACCCTGTCCACACTGCCCCCGAGTGATCCGGAAGTCCAACCGATCCTTCGCACAGGACTCAGCGACACGGCTTCTGAATCCCGGGGGACCGTGGTCGGACGGGCGAGGCCGATTGACGGATTGCCGCCCTCGCCCGACGGGCAGGGAGGCTCTGAGTGTCATGAGCACGACTGCCCTTCCCCCACAAGGAGGTCGACCATGCGCATCCGTACGCTGACCGGAAGCCTGGCCACGGTTCTGGTGATGTCCTTCCCCCTGCTGTCGGGCGGCCAGGCCGTGGCCGCCCCGTCCGGTGTGCCGGAGCAGTCCCTGGCCGCCCGCGTGCTCACCTACGACGCGAGCGGCTCCGCGGAGTTCAGGTCCGCCGTCGACCGCGGCGCGGCGGTCTGGAACGAGAGCGTCGCCGCCGTGGAACTCCGCCCGGCCGCGTCCGGGCAGCGCGCCGATATCAGGGTCCTGGCGGACAACGGCTGGCCCCGCGCCCTGCCCGCCGGCCTGGGCGGCGGCACCGTCTACATCGGCCGCCAGGCCGTGAACCAGGGATACGACACGATCCGCATCTCGGCCCACGAGCTCGGGCACATCCTGGGCCTGCCGGACCGCAAGCCGGGCCCCTGCTCCAGCCTGATGTCCGGTTCCAGCGCGGGAACCGCGTGCACCAACCGCTACCCGAACGCGGCGGAGAAGGCGGAGGTCGAGAGGAACTTCGCGGGCACCCGCTCCGGCGCGGGCGGGGCGGAGCGGACGGGGGTGATGCCGCGAGCCGTGCCGATCGGAAACTGACCGACGGCGCCACCGCGCCCACCGGACCGCCTTCCGCGCTGCCCACCCGGCCGATGTGACTGCCCGGGGCGAGTGTGGTTATGATTGACACACGTCAAGGCGCCGGAACTCCCGGAGCCAGGCCGTGCGTTGGTGGTCCAAGGAAAGACGCCCCGCTTCCTGCGGGGAAATGCAGGTGCAAGGCCTGCCCAGCGCTCCACCGCAAGCCCGGTTCCCGAACCTCGTGTTCGGGAACCGGGCTTGCGCCGTTGCCGTTCCGTTCCGCCGGGAGCGGGTCGGGCGGTGTTGCGGAGTCAGGCGGTGTGCAGGGTCAGGCCGTAGCGGCCCAGGATCTCGTTGATCGGCTGGAACCAGGTCTCGCCCCCGCCGGAGCAGTTGCCCCAGCCGCCGGAGGTGACGCCCTGCGCCTGGTCACCGCTGATGAACGAGCCGCCCGAGTCGCCGGGTTCGGCGCAGACGCTCGTCTTCGTCATCTGATGCACCGCGCCCTGGCTGTAGTTGACGGTCTCGTTCTTGGCCAGGACCCTGCCGCAGTGCCAGCGGGTCGTCGACCCGGAGCGGCAGATGGAGGCGCCGACGGGAGCCTCGTTCGATCCGCGCACCAGCTGGTCGGGGACCGTGCCCCAGCCGAGCACCACCGGGACCGTCCACCAGCCGCTGCCCACGTTGACCCACGCGTAGTCGTTGCCCGGGAACGAGGAGCCCTGGAAGTTGCCGATGTACGAGCCGTCCCAGCCCCGCACCTGGCCGCCCACGCCGCCGCAGTGCCCGGCGGTCACGAAGCCGCCGTGCACCGAGAAGCCGATGGAACAGCGGACGTTGCCCGTGTAGTAGGGGTCGCCGCCCACCGTTCCCGCGGCGAAGGTCTCCGCGGCGGCCTCCACGGTGCGCACGGTGACCGGTCCGGCCTCGCGGGCCTCGGAGAGGAACCGCAGGACATCGTTGTCGTCCCGTTCGCCCTCGACGACGTTCACCACCACCGTGTTGGCGGTCGGATCGACGGACCAACTGCTCACACCCGAAGGCGCGTCGAGGCGGTCCAGCCGGGACTTGGCCGCGTCGAGTCGCTGTGCGCTGTGCTCGACGACGCGGACGGTCGCGCCGGAGGAGCGCAGGTCACGGACCGTCGACGCGTCCGCGTCCGAGGTGACCGCGACGGTCAGTTTCTCGCTTCCGGTGTCGAACCAGGCGCCGCCGTAGGCGGATCCGGCGGCCTCGACGGCCTCGGTTTCGAGGTCGGCGGCCCGTCGTTCGGCGGCCAGCCGCGCCTCGGCCCGGGCGGGGGACAGGCCGAGGTCCCGCTGCATCGCCTGCAGCAGGGCCGCGGAGGCCGGCGCGGAATCGGCCCGGGCGGCGGATCCGGCGGATCCGGCAGTGTCGCTCGCCGAGGCGGGCAGGGTGCCGGCCGCGGTCCAGCTGCCGAGCATGAGCAGGGCGGCCACGCAGGCATGCGTGAGTCGGGTGCGTCTCATGGGAAGGTGCCCTTCGTCGTTCCAGCAAGGTGGGGGTGGAACAACCACGTCTGAGAGCGCTCTCATCGGAGTTGGGCAGAGCCTAGCGGGGCCAGAGCGTCAGGTCCATGCCAATGCGGGAAATCCGGTGGGACCGGGCGGACGACGAGGCCGGCCATGTCCTGATCCGAGGGTGTCGTGTCCTGAAGGACGGGCGCAGTGGGGTCCTGTTCGGGGTTGAATGGTCCGCATGTCCCCTTCCGCTTTCCCCTCCTCGCCCTCTGCGCGACCGCCCTGACGGCCCCGACCACGCCGACCGTTCCGAACCACTCGGCGGCCCCCGACCGGCCGGCCCGTCCCCCACGACCCTGGAGCTCAGCCATGACCGACACCCCGACCACCACCCTCGCCGGCGTCACCCTGCCCGACAGCCGGCTCGTCCGCGAAGCCACCGAACTCGTCCGGGAGGCGGCCAACGACACCGTCTACCACCACTCCCGCCGCGTCTACTTCTTCGGCACCCTGCGCGGACAGGCCCGCGGTCTGCAGGCCGACCCCGAACTGCTCTACGTCGGCGCGATGTTCCACGACCTGGGCCTGACCGAGCGGCACCGCGGCAGCAAGCAGCGGTTCGAGATCGACGGCGCCGACGAGGCCCGGGACTTCCTGCGCGGCCACGGAATCGCCGACGACGCCGCCCATCTGGTGTGGGAGGGCATCGCCCTGCACACCACCCCGGAGATCCCCTGGCACATGGCTCCCGAAGTCGCCCTGGTGACCGCGGGTGTCGAGGCCGACGTGCTGGGCATCGGCCGCGACGAGATCCCCGCCCGGGCGCTCGCCGAGGTCGTGGACGCGCACCCCCGTCCCGACTTCAAGCGGAACATCCTCAAGGAGTTCACCCAGGGCATCGCGCACCGCCCGGAGACCACCTTCGGCAACGTCAAGGCCGACGTCCTGGAGCGCTATGTGCCCGGATACGTGCGCCAGAACTTCGTCGACGTCATCCTGGACTCCGACTGGCCCGAGTGACCGGTCCCCGCTCTTTTGGCTCTCCCCGTCCCTCCCGCCCGCACCGGGAGCCGCACACCAGGACCGGCGGCGGCTCTCGGCGGGACCCACCCGTCCGAGGACCCCATGCCGAGTCCCCCCTCCCACCCGGTCGCCGTCCTGCTGTACGAGGGTGTGCAGTTGCTGGACGTCGCCGGACCGCTGGACGCGTTCGCCGCCGCCAACGAGTACGGCGGCGGATACGAGCTGCGGACCGCCTCGCTGGACGGCGCGGCCGTCCGCACCAGCTCCGGCGTCCTGCTGGGCGCCGACTGCTCCGTCGACGGCCTGCCCGGGGAGCTGGGCACGCTGATCGTGCCCGGGGCGCCCGACTGGCGGCCCTCGGTCCTGGACCGCGACCTGCGGCAGGCCCTCACGGCGCTCGCCACCGGTGCCCGCCGCACCGCGGCCGTGTGCGCCGGCGCCTTCCCGCTGGCCTCGACCGGCCTGCTGGACGGCCGCAGGGCGGCCACCCACTGGGAGCTGGCCCGGCACCTCGCCGACCGGTTCCCCGAAGTCCAGGTCGACGCGGACTCGATCTTCGTCCGCGACGGCACCTTCTACACCTCGGCCGGGGTCACCTCCGGCATCGATCTCACCCTCGCGCTGATCGAGGAGGACCTGGGCGCCCACGCCGCCCGTGCCGTCGCCCGGCACCTGGTGGTCTTCCTCGCCCGGCCGGGCGGGCAGTCCCAGTTCAGCGTCCGCGCCCGGATCGGCCACCCCCGCACCCCGGCGCTGCGCACGGTGCTGGACCTCGTCACCGAGAATCCGGCGGCCGAGCACACCCTCGACTCCCTCGCCCGCCAGGTCGGGCTCAGCCCCAGGCACCTCACCCGGCTCTTCCGGACGGAGACCGACACCTCGCCCGCGCGGTTCGTGGAGCACGTACGCCTGGAAGCGGCCTGCACCTTGCTGGTGACCGGCACCGACCCACTGGACGCCGTCGCCCGGCACGCCGGGTTCGGCAGCCCGGAAACCATGCGCCGGGTCTTCCAGCGCGAACTCGGCATCACCCCCGGCGCCTACCGCACCCGCTTCAGCACCACCGCGGGCTCGCCCCACCGGCACATACCGAACGCCTGAGCCACAGACCCTCCCGGGGCGTCCGACAGTGTTCGACGGGTTCGACGGGTTCGACGGGTTCGACGACGCGACCGGTGAGGCGGCAGGGGAGCACCGCGGCCGGAGCGCGCCGAGTGCACCCCGTCGGGGCGCCGGGGGCTTGACGTACGGGACGCGCTCGGCGCTACTGGAAGGCGTTCCGGGCGGACGTTCTGGGGGGACGTCCGGTACCGGCCCGGTGTGCCCGCCCCCGCCGGGATGCACGTCGGGAGGTGACCGGTGCGGCCTCGATGGGCGGCGGCGATCGCTCTGCTGGCGTCGATACTCCTCGCGCACCTGTGCGCGCCGGTGGCCGCCGACGCGGCGGACCGGCGCACAGCGACCCGTCCCACGGCCGCCTCCACCCCCACGGCCGCCCAGGACCCCGCGCCCCGGCGCGTACGGGAACCCTCGCCCGGTCCGCAGGACGCCTGCCTCCACCGCCCCCTGGCACGCTCGCCGAGGACCGCGGGGGCGACCGGAGCCGCGCACCAGGCCGCGACGGACGCCCGGATGAGCACGGTTCGCCCCGAGCACGCCTCCCCCGCCCCGTGCACGCCGGGTGCCCCGCGCGGCGCGGAACCGGCGGGCCCGGACCGCGCCGCCGCATCGCAGACCCTTCGCTGCTGAGCGACCGCAGTACCGCCCGAGGCCTGCACCGCGCGGCCCGCGTGCCTTCCGGTGACCGCTCGCGCGCCCCACGCCGACGCAGGGCGACAGGCCTCCGCACGTCCCGGAAACCGTGACGACACAGGAGACTCCATGTCCCGAAAGCGCGTTCTCGTTCTGCGACCGGACGAACTGGGCCCCACCGAGTACAAGACGTGGAGACACCTGCGCGGCGAGTCCGGCGCACCGGAGAACCCGTTCCTCGACCCGGCGTTCACCGCGGCCGTCGGGCAGGGCAGGCCGGGAGCCAGGGTCGCCGTACTCGAGGAGGACGGCACACCCGTCGGCTTCTTCCCGTACGAGAGAGGGCCGTGGGGACGGGGCAGGGCCATCGGCCTCGGCGTGTCGGACAGCCAGGGCGCCGTGCTGCGCCCCGGCATCCGGCTCGACCCCCGCCGCCTCCTGGCCGCCTGCGCCCTCTCCTCATGGGAGTTCGACAACCTGGAGGCCGGTCAGCACCTCTTCGTACCGCATGCCACCGAGGAACTCGCCAGCCCGGTCGTCGACATCGGTGAGGGGTTCGAGTCCTACACCCGGCGGCTGCGCGCGCGTGCCCCCGGATTCCTCCGGCAGACCCTGGCCAAGGAACGCAGGCTCGCCCGGCAGGTCGGCGAGGTGCGGTTCGTCTACGACGCGCACGACCCGGACGCGTTACGGGCGCTGATGCGCTGGAAGTCCGCCCAGTACCGGCGCACCGGGCGCCGCGACCGGTTCGCACAGCAGTGGATCACCGCTCTGGTGGAACGGCTCGCGAGCGGCGACGACCCCGAGTGCCGGGGACTGCTCTCCGTGCTGTACGCCGCCGGCCGCCCGGTGGCCGCCCACTTCGGGCTGCGCTCGCCCACGGTGCTCTCCTGGTGGTTCCCCGCCTACGACCGCGACTACGGAAAATACTCCCCGGGGCTGGTGCTGCACCTGCGGATGCTGGAGGCGGCGGCCGCCGACGGGATCCGCCTGGTCGACCTGGGCAGCGGGCCGGCCCGCTACAAGGATTCGTTCAAGACCCGTGAACTGCCGGTCTACGAGGGCGCCGTGGTGCGCCCGGCGCCGGGTGGGACCGCGTACCGGCTGAGCCGCGAACCGGCACGGGCCGCCCGCCGCTTCGTACGCGACCGCCCCCGGCTGGCCGGTGCGGTCAGGCGCACGCTGGAGGAGGCGGGCCGGCTGCGCGACCGGTGAGGGCCCTCGCGCACGGCCGGGGCCGGCACCCGGGGTCGCTCCCGCTGTGGGACGCCCGCGGCGACCGGGGCGGGTGTCCCGGCGCCGGTCGGCCGGAACACCGTATGACATGCCCGACACATTTCGCCGAACGGGCGGTGAGCGGCCGCCCGGCCCGGCATGGTGGCCGGGGGAGTGCGACCGGGCATTTCGGGTAGTCGCGCGGTGTGATCGGTGAGTGAAGGCGGACCGAATGGAACCACTTCCGGTGGACGCAGGGGAACCGGTGCCGGGCGCACCGCGACGGGCGACATACGCCCTGGACGGTGACGGCGCGTGGATAGCGAAGGCCCGGCAGCTGGCCGCCGCGTTCCTGACGCGGGCCCGGACGGAGGACGGGCTGCCCGTCTCGGCGCGCGCGGTGGAGATCACCCAGCTCGTGGTCAGCGAACTGGTCACCAACGCCCGCAAGTACGCCCCCGGCCCCGTCCGGCTGGACCTGTGCATCACCGACGACGCCCTCGAGGTGATGGTCCGGGACGGCAGCGGCGTACTGCCCGTGGCCAGGGTCGCGAACCCGGACCGGGTGGGACAGCACGGCCTGGAGATCGTGATGGCCGTCGCCCACGGACTGGACGTGCAGCCGGAGCCGACCGGCAAACGCATCACGGCCCGCATCTCCCTCGTGGAGACGGCCGGCCGCTGACGGCCGGCCGCCCCCCTGGGGTGTTGTTTTCCTCAGGCGCCGACGTACGACGCGAGGTGCTCGCCGGTCAGGGTGGAGCGGGCGGCGACGAGGTCGGCGGGAGTGCCCTCGAAGACGACCCGGCCGCCGTCGTGCCCGGCGCCCGGCCCGAGGTCGATGATCCAGTCGGCGTGCGCCATGACCGCCTGATGGTGCTCGACGACCACGACCGACTTGCCGGAGTCGACGAGCCGGTCCAGCAGGCCGAGCAGCTGCTCGACGTCGGCGAGGTGCAGACCGGTGGTCGGCTCGTCGAGGAGGTAGACGCCGCCCTTCTCCGCCATGTGGGTGGCCAGCTTGAGCCGCTGCCGCTCGCCACCGGAGAGCGTGGTCAGCGGCTGGCCGAGGGTGAGGTAGCCGAGCCCCACGTCGGCGAGCCGGCCGAGGATCCGGTGCGCCGCCGGTGTGCGCGCCTCACCGGCGGCGAAGAACTCCTCGGCCCGTGCCACCGACATCGCGAGCACCTCACTGATGTCGTGGCCGCCGAGGTGGTACTCCAGGACCGACGCCTGGAACCGCTTGCCCTCGCAGTCCTCGCAGGTGCTGGCGACCCCGGCCATCATCGCCAGGTCGGTGAAGACGACACCGGCGCCGTTGCAGGCGGGGCAGGCGCCCTCCGAGTTGGCGCTGAACAGCGCCGGCTTGACGCCGTTGGCCTTGGCGAACGCCTTGCGGATCGGGTCGAGCAGCCCCGTGTACGTCGCCGGGTTGCTCCGCCGCGAGCCGCGGATCGGGCTCTGGTCGACCGAGACCACGCCCTCGCCGTCCTCCCCCTTCAGCCGGCGCAGCGACCCCTGCACGAGCGAACTCTTGCCGGAGCCGGCGACCCCGGTCACGACGGTGAGCACCCCGAGCGGGACGTCGACGTCGACGCCGCGCAGGTTGTGCGTCGTCGCGCCGCGGATCTCCAGCGCCCCGGTGGGTTTGCGCACCGACTCCTTGAGGACGGCCCGGTCGTCCAGGTGACGGCCGGTGACGGTGTCGCTGCCCCGCAGCCCCTCGACGGTGCCCTCGAAACAGACGGTGCCGCCCGCCGTGCCCGCGCCGGGGCCGAGGTCGACGACATGGTCGGCGATCGCGATCGTCTCCGGCTTGTGCTCCACGACCAGCACCGTGTTGCCCTTGTCCCGCAGCCGTAGCAGCAGGTCGTTCATCCGCTGGATGTCATGGGGGTGCAGGCCGGTGGTGGGCTCGTCGAAGACATAGGTGATGTCGGTGAGCGGGGAGCCGAGATGGCGGACCATCTTCACGCGCTGCGCCTCGCCGCCCGACAGCGTGCCCGACGGCCGCTCCAGCGAGAGGTAGCCCAGCCCGATCTCCACGAACGAGTCGAGGCTGTCGCCCAGGGCGGTGAGCAGCGGCGCCACCGAGGGCTCGGACAGGCCGCGGACCCACTCGGCCAGGTCCCGGATCTCCATCGCGCAGGCGTCCGCGATGGAGATGCCCTTGATCTTCGACGACCTGGCCCCCTCGCTGAGCCGGGTGCCGTCGCACTCGGGGCAGGTGGTGAAGGCCACGGCCCGCTCCACGAACGCCCGGATGTGCGGCTGCATCGACTCCTTGTCCTTCGACAGGAACGACTTCTGGATCTTGGGGATCAGTCCCTCGTAGGTGAGGTTGACCCCCTTGACCTTCACCTTGACCGGTTCCCGGTACAGGAAGTCCTGCCTCTCCTGTTCGGTGAACTCCCGGATCGGCTTGTCCGGGTCGACGAAGCCCGACGCGGCGTACACCCCGACGGTCCAGAAGCTGTCCGACTTCCAGCCCGGGATGGTGAACGCGCCCTCGGCCAGCGACTTGGAGTCGTCGTAGAGCTGGGTGAGGTCGATGTCGGAGACGGTGCCCCGGCCCTCGCAGCGCGTACACATGCCGCCGGTGCGCTGGAAAGTCGCCTTCACCGCCTTCTTGTCGCCGCGCTCGACGGTGATCGCCCCGCTCGCCCGGACCGAGGCGGTGTTGAAGGAGTACGCGCCGGGCGGGCCGATGTGCGGTGTGCCGAGCCGGCTGAAGAGGATGCGCAGCATCGCGTTGACGTCGGTGGCGGTGCCGACCGTGGAACGGGGGTCGGAGCCCATCCGCTGCTGGTCGACGATGATCGCGGTGGTCAGGCCCTCGAGGACGTCGACCTCGGGCCGGGCCAGGGTCGGCATGAACCCCTGCACGAAGGCGCTGTAGGTCTCGTTGATCAGCCGCTGCGACTCCGCGGCGACCGTGTCGAACACCAGCGAGCTCTTGCCCGAGCCGGAGACGCCGGTGAACACGGTCAGCCGGCGCTTGGGGATCTCGACGCTGACATCCTTGAGGTTGTTCACGCGCGCGCCGTGCACGCGGATCAGTTCGTGGCTGTCGGCGCCGTGCGGCGCGGCCGTTCGCGCCCTCGTCCTCATGACCATGCTGATGGTGTCTTCCTCTCGTGGATGATGCCCGTACCGGGTGGGATCGCCGAGCCGGGTCCGGGCGGTGACCGTGGTGACCGTGGCGACCGGGCGGCTCAACGCAGCTGCTGGATGCGGATCAGGTTGCCCGAGGGGTCGCGGAAGGCACAGTCACGGACACCGTACGGCTGCTCGGTCGGCTCCTGGACCACCTCGGCGCTGTCGGCCGACTGCAGCCGCGCGAAGGCGGCGTCCAGGTCGTCGGTGGCCAGCAGGAGACCGGCGTACGTGCCCTTGGCCATCATCTCGGCGATGGTGCGGCGCTCCTCGTCGGTGACACCGGGGTCGGCGGCCGGCGGGGTCAGGACGATGGAGGTGTCGGGTCGGCCGACGGGACCGACCGTGATCCACCGCATCCCGCCGTGTCCGACGTCGCCCCGGACCTCGAAGCCGAGGGCGTCGCGGTAGAAGGCCAGAGAGGCGTCCGGGTCGTCGTGCGGGAGGAAACTCGCGTGAATGGTGATGTCCATGGCCGTCACGCTAGAGGGGGGCCGGGCCCGGGCGCTTCTCGATTTCTGACCGGTTCCTGACCGGTCTGGTCACCTGCTTCGCCACGCACGGCGGCAGCCCCGCCGCCGTGCTCGCCGCGCGGCGCCGATAGGCGCCGGGCGGCATGCCGACGAGCTCGGTGAAGCGCGTGCTGAACGTGCCCAGCGACGAGCAGCCGACCGCGAAACAGACCTCGGTGACGCTGAGGTCCCCGCGGCGCAGCAGCGTCATCGCACGCTCGATGCGCCGCGTCATCAGGTAGCTGTACGGCGACTCGCCGTACGCCGCCCGGAACTCCCGGCTCAGATGCCCGGCCGACATGTGCGCGCCACGGGCGAGCGCCTCGACGTCCAGCGGCTGTGCGTACTCCCGGTCGATCCGGTCGCGGACCCGGCGCAGCCGCGCGAGGTCGCGCAGGCGCTGCGCCGGGGCCGGTGAGTCGGTCATGTGCGAAATCGTACCCACACGCGCCGTCTGACCTGCTCGGAGTCCTCCGGATCGGACGGTCACGGGCGGAACAACGGGCATCCCCTCATGGTTGAGACCGCTGTAGGTACGGCTGCGACGGTGCGGGACCATGGAGCCCGCGAAGACGCGGCGGAACCGTCCGTCCAGGACCCGGGAGAAGGGCGAGAGCAGATGACGAGGACAGAGAAAACCGTGGAGACGGCGCTGCTGGCGGGCGGCTGTTTCTGGGGCATGGAGGAACTGATCCGCACGTTCCCGGGCGTCCTCGGCACACGGGTGGGCTACAGCGGCGGTGACGTCCCCAACGCCACGTACCGCAACCACGGCACCCACGCCGAGTCGATCGAGATCACCTACGACCCCGCCGTCACGGACTACCGCACGATCCTGGAGTACTTCTTCCAGATCCACGACCCGAGCACCAAGAACCGGCAGGGCAACGACATCGGGCTGAGCTACCGCTCCGCCATCTTCTACCTCGACGACGAGCAGAAGCGCGTCGCCGAGGAGACGATCGCCGATGTCGACGCGTCGGGTCTGTGGCCGGGCCCGGTGGTGACCGAGGTCGCGCCGGCCGGCCCGTTCTGGGAGGCCGAGCCCGAGCACCAGGACTATCTGCAGCGGTACCCGGACGGCTACACCTGCCACTTCGTCCGCCCCGGCTGGCGTCTGCCGAAGCGCGCGGAGTCCTGAGCCGCCGGGCGCCTGAGACCGCACCACAGGGGGCGCGCACACGAGGCGGCGCGCCCCTTGTGGTGTCCGTCAGCCGAACTGGCCGGGCTGGTAGTCGCCGGCGGGCTGCTGGTTGATGACGTTGATGCGGTTGTAGGTGTTGATGACGGCGATGAGGGAGATGAGGGCGACCAGTTGGTCCTCGTCGTAGTACTTGGTGGCGTTGGTCCAGGCCTCGTCGGTGACCCCGCCGGCGGCATCGGCGATGCGGGTGCCCTGCTCGGCCAGTTCGAGGGCGGCGCGCTCGGCGTCGGTGAAGACGGTGGCCTCGCGCCAGGCGGCGACGAGGTGGAGGCGCTGGGCGGTCTCCCCGGCGTGGGCGGCGTCCTTGGTGTGCATGTCGGTGCAGAAGCCGCAGCCGTTGATCTGGCTGGCGCGGATCTTCACCAGTTCCTGCGTGGCGTGCGGCAGGCCCGATTCCGAGACGGCCTTGCCCGCCGCGTTGATGTGCTTCAGCACCTTGGTCGCGAGCGCGTTGCCGAAGAGGTTGATACGGGCATCCATGGTGATCTCCTGGTTCGCGTGTGCGGTGACACACTTCTGACGAGACGGCCCGCCGGGATGTGACAGGTTCCCGGGATGTGATGTACGTCTCCCGGCCGGGGGCGGCCCGCGGAGGCGGCCCGCGGGGGCGGCGGGACGGGCCGCGGCGGGCTCGCGGAGGCGTCGTCCACGGAGCGGCGGACGAGCGATAGCCTGACGGCATGCAGGACCACCCCTCCGCACCCGCCGAGAGCGGCGCCGCCCTGCCGCGCGTTCAGGGCCGCGGTCAGGACTGACACCCCGGCCCGGTACGGGAACAGTGAGGGGACGGGAAGGCCGGACGGGGAGCGGAGTGTCGGTGAGCGAGCGTCGGGAACGCGACTGGACGGACATGACGCCAGGAGATTTCGACCGTGACGCCCCGCTGCACCTGAACGTGGGCACCGGTCCCGTCGTGGTGCCGGCCGAGCCGGACGAGTACGGCACGGCGCCCCTGTTCGGCGAGGAGCTCCCGGCCCGACGCACCGCCCCGCGCCGCCTCCCGCGCGGCGGCGCGCCCGCCGAGCAGGAACACCTGTTCTGACTCGGGTTCAGGCGGACGCTTCCGGAGCGGGGATGCCGCACGGGGGACCGAAAGGGTGACCGGCCCGTGTCGGGTGCCGGCGGGCCGTATTCTCCGTGCCTCGGTTCCCGGGAGCGGGGTACGCGGACGGGGCGGCCGGCCCGGCGCGACGGGAAAGGGGAGAACGGCACGGGCGCTTCGCGGCGCGGGGTTCACCCCATCGGAGCGCGCCCGCTGCGTGGGACTCCTCGTCGTGAGACGTTGACGACCTGAGTGCCCCTTTTCCCGGTGCTTGTCGGCGCTCGGCCGTCCGCAGTCGGCAATCGAACACCCGGTCACCCCAGCCGTGGCCGCTACGAAGCGGAGGAGTGTCACCCCCATGAGCGAGGCCAACCCCGTCAAGAAGGCCGCCCAGAAGATCACCGACAGCCTGCAGGGCGACGCCGCGGGCCCGGAGGGGGGAATTCCCGGCAAGCCGGGCTCCGAGTCGCCGGCCGTGGCCGAGCCGACCGAGCCCCGCGGGCCGCTGCCGCCGAAGCCCGACCAGAGCGGCCCGGACACCGTCTCGCCCACCGGCTCGCCGACCGGGGCCGACCAGGCCAGGGTGGCCCAGTCCGGGAGTTATCTGACGAACGCGCAGGGCACCCGGCTGTACGACACCGACCACTCGCTCAAGGCCGGCCCGCGCGGTCCGGTACTCCTCCAGGACCACCACCTGCGCGAGAAGATCATGCACTTCGACCACGAGCGCATCCCGGAGCGCGTGGTCCACGCCCGGGGCGCGGGCGCCCACGGCGTCTTCCGGAGCTACGGCACGGCGGCCTCCGTGACCAAGGCGGGCTTCCTCGCAGCGGACGTCGAGACCCCGGTGTTCGTACGGTTCTCCACGGTGGTCGGCTCGCGCGGCTCCGCCGACACGGTGCGCGACACCCGTGGTTTCGCGACGAAGTTCTACACCAGCGAGGGCGTCTTCGACCTGGTCGGCAACAACATCCCGGTCTTCTTCATCCAGGACGCCATCAAGTTCCCGGACGTCGTCCACGCCGTGAAACCGCACCCCGATCGGGAGATCCCGCAGGCGCAGAGCGCGCACGACACCTTCTGGGACTTCGTCTCGCTGCACACCGAGGCCACCCACCACACGATCTTCTTCATGGGCGACCGCGGCATCCCGCGCTCCTACCGGATGATGGAGGGCTTCGGCGTCCACACCTTCCGCCTGGTGAACGCCGAGGGCGGCACGACCCTGGTGAAGTTCCACTGGAAGCCCAAGCTGGGCGTGCACTCCCTGGTGTGGGACGAGGCTCAGCTCATCAACGGCAACGACCCCGACTTCCACCGCCGGGACCTCGCCGACGCCATCGAGGCCGGGGCCCACCCGCAGTGGGAGCTGGGCATCCAGACCTTCCCCGACATCCCGGAGCAGACCTTCGAGGGCATCGACCTGCTGGACCCGACGAACATCGTGCCCGAGGAGCTCGCGCCGGTGCAGCCCATCGGGCTGATGACCCTCAACCGCAACCCGTCCAACTTCTTCGCCGAGACCGAGCAGGTGGCCTTCCACGTCGGGCACCTCGTGCCCGGCATCGACGTCACCGACGACCCGCTGCTCGCGGGACGGCTGTTCTCGTACCTGGACACCCAGATCACCCGCCTCGGCGGCCCCAACTTCCCCCAGTTGCCCATCAACCGTCCCCACGCGCCGGTCAACGACATGCTGCGCGACGGCATGCACCAGACCGCCGTGCACCGGGGGGTGGCCCCCTACCGGCCCAACTCCCTGGACGGCGGCTGCCCGTTCACCGCGGGCGCGGACACGGGCGCCTTCATCGAGACGCCGGTGAGAGTCCCGGAGGGGCGAAAGGTGCGCGAGGCGCCGGAATCGTTCGCCGACCACTTCAGCCAGCCCCGCCGGTTCTGGCTGAGCATGAGCCCGGTGGAGCGCGAACACATCATCGGCGCCTACATCTTCGAGCTGGGCAAGTGCTACGAGGAGGCCATCCGGGTAAGGACCCTGCAGGTCCTGGCCAACATCGACCCCGAACTGTGCGCCGGCGTGGCCGAGGGACTCGGGCTGCCCGCGCCGGAGCCCACCGTGCCGCTCGCCGACGTCGAGCCGAGCCCGGCGCTCTCGCAGGTCGGGCGGACCTGGCCGGTGGACGGCCGCGTCATCGGCATCCTCACCGCCCCGGACGGCGACCTCGACGGGGTGCGGGCGGTACGCGAGGCGGTGCTCGAGGCCGGCATGGTTCCGCTGGTCGTCGCGCCGAACGGCGGCACGCTCGGCACGGGCAAGAGCGCCCTGACGGCCCAGCGCAGCTACGTCACCGCGCGCTCCATCGAGTTCGACGCCGTCCTGGTGGCGGGCCCGCCGGCCGTCAGCGGCGACGCGCCCGGCGTGCGCGACGGCAAGGGCGCGCCCGCCGTGCCCCGGCCGTCGACGGACCCGCGGGTCGACCAGTTGTTGGCGGAGGCCTTCCGGCACGGCAAGGCGATCGGCGCGTGGGCGGGCGGCGAGTCGGCCCTCGAGGCGGCAGGCGTACCCGCCGGCGCCCCCGGGATCGTCGTCGCCGACTCCGGTTCCGCCGTGCTCGAGCAGGTCAGGGAACTGCTGGGCTCGCACCGGGTCTGGGAGCGTTTCGGCGCCCAGGTCTGACACCTCCCCTCCCCGGGACTCCGGCGGCCGGGACCTGCCCACGCGGCGAGGTCCCGGCCGCCGTCGTCGTCAGCCGAAGGCCCTGACCGCCTGGTAGTAGGTCCACGCGGTGCTGTTGCAAGCGGTCTTGGTGGCGCCGCTGTAGCCGGTGCAGACCCGCTTGAGGTCTTCGTGGAAGGCGTTGTCGAGGCGTGCCTTGTTGGCGTCGAAGGAGCCGGCCGCCTTGTAGTTGCGGTAACCGAAGTCGTGACGCGCGCAGGAGGTGGCGAAGGGAAAGCCGAACGGGTTGTCGGGGGAGGTGGAGCAGTAGTCGGTGCTCCAGTCGAACCCGTAGGCGGCCCAGGCGGCTTGGTTGGACCGCGCCGCGGCCCACTGGTTGTAGCTCGAGGCACTGGTCTGGGTCCAGTTCGAGAGGACCTGGGCCTTGTCGGCGGGAACCGCGTCGGCGGCCGTGGCGGTGCCCAGCACGCTGACGGCGGCGAGGGCCGAGGCGGCCAGTGCGGTGGCGAGTCTACGGTGCATCCCGAACCTCCATGGGGCTGCGATCCGGCCATCGGATCGCAGGTTCATGACAATAGAGATGCCCGTGCCGTCGGTGCTTTCACACCACGTCCGACTTGACGGCTTGTCAGCATCCGGCTCCACCGGGCGTCGTGAGCGCGTATCGGGGATGAACGGCGCACCCGGAACCGACTCTGTCCCGCCGGCCGGGCGGTGCTCCGCCCCTCTGTGTCAACTAGCTCTGTATGAAGGTGTGTTGATGTGAAAGACTCGGTGATCGTCAGCAGCCCTGATCCATCGTGGGACGGAGTCCTCCATGCCGGTCGGCAGGTCCAATCCTCCGCAGATCGACACCAGCAAGGCACATCCCGCGCGGGTCTACGACTGGTTGCTCGGCGGCAAGGACAACTACCCCGTGGACGAGGCCGTCGGCGAGAAGCTGCCGCCCGAGGCACGGGACGGCGCCCGGCAGAACCGTCAGTTCATGCACCGGGCGGCGGCCTGGCTCGCCGGGCAGGGCGTCGACCAGTTCCTCGACATCGGCACGGGCATCCCCACCGAGCCGAACCTGCACCAGATCGTGCAGTCCGTCGTTCCGGCCGCGAGGATCGTCTACACCGACAACGACCCCATCGTCCTGCGGCACGCGGAGACCCTGCTGATCAGCGGCCCCGGGGGCGTCACCGACTACATCCAGGCCGATGTGCGCAGTCCGGAAAAGATCATCGAACACGCCCGGACCGTCCTCGACTTCGGGCGTCCGGTCGCGCTGTCCCTGATCGCCCTCCTGCACTTCATCCCCGATGACCAGGAACCCCTGTCCATCGTCGGCGAGTTGCTCTCCGCGCTCCCGTCGGGCAGCTACCTCGTGCTGTCGCACGCCGCCTCCGACCGGCACGCGGAACTGGCCGCGCAGGTCGCCGACGAGTACGCCAGAGCCGGCATCCGCCTCGGCTTCCGCACCCGTGACGAGGTCGCCCGCTTCTTCGACGGCCTGGACATGGTGGAGCCGGGCCTGGTGACCGCACCGGAGTGGTTCCGGACGGCCCCGGCCCCCGCACCCGAGGACAGCGGCATCTACGCGGGCGTCGCACGGCTCCGCTGACGCGGCACCGCCCCGCCCCGGCCGCCGTCGCGCTCGTCACCCCACCGGCACCGTCACCTCACCCGCCCCCCGGGCCTGCGCCCCGCCCGCGACACGCACCGTGAACGGCCGCTCGGTCCCCGAGGCGGTGACCCGCAGGACGTCGCCGTCGCGCAGGACCCGGAAGGCCGCGGCCCGCGCACCGGTGGTGCCGGGCACGGTGATCTCGGCCGCGTAGTCGGGCGAGGCGGTCGGATGGACGAGGAGGACCGGCGCGTCCAGCCAGTCGCCGTCCGGCCGCGAGTCGTCGCCGGCCAGGGGCAGGACGGCGCCCTCCCGGACGTACAGCGGGAGGCTGTCGTAGCCGTGCCGTTCGGTGCGCCAGCCCGGACCGGTGACCTTCTCGCCGCTCAGCAGGTGGGTCCAGGCGCCCTCCGGCAGGTAGACCTCGACCTCGCCGTCCGGGCCGAACACGGGCGCCACCAGGAGGTCGGGGCCCAGCATGTACTGCCGGTCGAGCGGACGGCACGTCGGATCGCCGGGGAACTCCAGCATCATCGGCCGCATCATCGGCACACCGGTGGCGTGCGTCTCGACGGCCGCGCCGTACAGGTACGGCATCAAGCGGTGCTTGAGCAGGGTGAACCGCCGGGCTACGTCGACCGCCTCGTCGCCGAACTCCCACGGCACCCGGTACGACGAGGAGCCGTGCAGCCTGCTGTGCGAGGAGAGCAGACCGAAGGCGAGCCAGCGCTTGAACACCTCGGGGTCGGGCGTGCCCTCGAAGCCGCCGATGTCGTGGCTCCAGAAGCCGAACCCGCTCAGCGACAGCGACAGACCGCCCCGCAGCGACTCGGCCATGGCCTCGAAGGAGGACCAGCAGTCCCCGCCCCAGTGCACGGGGTACTGCTGCCCGCCGGCCGTCGCGGACCGGGCGAACAGCACGGCCTCACCCTGCCCGCGCTCCTTCTCGAGGAGCTCGAACACCGTCCGGTTGTACAGCTGCGTGTAGTAGTTGTGCATCCGCTCGGGGTCCGAGCCGTCGTGCCAGACCACGTCGGTGGGGATGCGCTCGCCGAAGTCCGTCTTGAAGCAGTCCACGCCCTGGTCGAGCAGGGCCTTGAGCTTCGATTGGAACCAGGCGCGCGCCTCGGGGCTGGTGAAGTCGACCAGGCCCATGCCGGCCTGCCACAGGTCCCACTGCCACACGTCGCCGCCGGGCCTGCGCACCAGATGCCCGAGGGCGGCGGCCTCGGCGAAGAGCGGGGACTTCTGGGCGATGTAGGGGTTGATCCAGGCGCTGATGCGCAGGCCCTTCTCCTTGAGCCGGGCCAGCATGCCGTCCGGGTCGGGGAAGACGTCGGGATCCCACTGGAAGTCGCACCACTGGTACTCGCGCATCCAGAAGCAGTCGAAGTGGAAGACGGACAGCGGGATGCCGCGCTCGGTCATGCCGTCCACGAACGACGTGACGGTCGCCTCGTCGTAGGACGTGGTGAACGAGGTGCTGAGCCACAGGCCGAACGACCAGGCCGGGGGCAGGGCGGGGCGGCCGGTGAGGGCCGTGTAGCGGCTGAGCACGTCCTTCGGGGTGGGGCCGGCGACGACGTAGTACTCCAGCGACTGGTCCTCGACGCTGAACTGCACCTGCCCCACGGACTCCGAGCCGATCTCGTAGGAGACAGCCCCGGGATGGTTGACGAAGACGCCGTAGCCGCGGGAGGAGACGTAGAACGGGACGTTCTTGTAGGACTGCTCGCTGCTCGTGCCGCCGTCGGCCTGCCAGACGTCGACGGTCTGGCCGTTCCTGACGAACGGGGTGAAGCGTTCGCCGAGGCCGTAGATCTGCTCCCCGACACCGAGCGCCAGCCGGGTCAGCATGTGGTGGGCCCCGTCGCCGGTGGTGGCGAAGGCGGTGCCCTTGGCGTCCGCGCGGGTCAGCTCACGGCCGTCCGCGTCGTGGAAGCCGAGCGTGAAGGGGCCGGACCCGTCGAGGCGGAGGGTCAGCGGACCGCTGGTCAGCTCGGTGACCGGGCCGTCCGTGCGCACCGTCCCGGCGCCGTCCGGATCGCCGGTGAGGACGAAGTCGGGACCGGGGCGCCGCTTGCCCGCGTGGTGGGTGACGCGGACGCCGATGACGCCCTCGGCGGGGGAGAAGCACTCGACCGTGACCAGGGGGGCGTTGAGGGTGTCACCTCGACGGGTCACTCTCCTGAGGGCGGCATAGCTGGTGAAGCGCTTCGATTCCGTGCGCACATCGCGCAACTCGGTGGCGTACGAGATCTGGACGCCCTCGCGGATGCGCCAGAAGCCGTCGGTGAACTTCATGATCTTCCTCGGAGGGGGAGGGGTGATGGCGGGAAGAGGGCCGTGCCTGACCAGGAACTATGACAGGTCCGGGAGTTCCTGTCACGCCCTGGAGCGAGGGGATCCCGCCGTCGGGGCCAGCGCGACCGGTTCTCGCCGGAGTATTGGTGATCAGGTCGAACACATGGCGTCCGGCCCGTAGCGTGGGGTCGTGCGCGAGCAGCGTACGCCGGAAGGATCGACTGTTCGTCGAAGCGCTTCACCAACCCTGATGAGCCGCCGACCCGGTGAACAGCCGGGCCGACCCCACCCGAGGGCACCCACCGTGACAGCACATCCCCCGGTCGCCGCACTGCGCGGGCGCCGACGCCCTCCACAGCTCCTAGGCCGAGCTCGGACCGGTCGACTCCCGCTTCGGCCTGATGCTCGCTGACGCCTCGCTCGGCATCCCGTTCTCCATCGTGCTGATGCGCGCCTTCACGGTGTCCGTCCCGGGCGAGGTCCTCGAGGCCGCGCAGCTCGACGGCGCCGGACCGTTGCGCACCTTCGTCCGGGCGGTGCTGCCGACGAGCCGCAACTCACTGCTCACCTCCGGCCTGTTCGCCTTCCTGTTCTCGTGGAGCGACTTCATGTTCGCGCTCACCCTGAACACCACCGACGAAGTCAAACCGATCACCCCGGGCGTCTACCGGTACATCGGCGCCTACGTCGGCGGCTGGGGCCCGGTGAGGGCCGCGTCCGTACTGTCCGCCGTGCCGGCGGCGATCCTGCCTCCTCGCCCCGAAGCACATCGCCGCCGGCGTCACCAGGGGGTCCGTCACATGACCACCGCACGCTCCGAGCCGGGCCTGAACGCATGAGCCACTTCCCCGGCGGGCTCCGCCGGGCGGGCCGGGCGGGGTCAGTCCGCCCGGCCCGGACCGCCGTCGCCGCCGGCCCCGGGCACCGTACGGAACTCCACGTCGACGACTCCGTCGACGTTGCGGCACAGCTCCTCGAGCTCCTCGGCCGTGGCCCGGGACGACAGCTGTCCGATGAGGCTGACATGGCCGTGCGTCACGTTCACCTCGACCGCCGAGGGCGCCTCACCGAGCGTACGCACCAGCACGTCCTCGACGATCTCCGTACGGATCGCCCGGTCCTCGCGCACGAAGACGCGCAGCAGGTCGCTTCTGCTCACCACACCCCTCAGCCGCCCCGCCGGATCGACCACCAGCAACCGCTTGATCCCGCGCCGTGCCATCATCCGGGCGGCGTCCACCACGCTCCAGTCCTCGGCGGCGCACAGCGCGGGCGACGTCATCAACCCGGCGGCGTCGGTGGCCCACGCCTTCTCCGGCCGGTGCTCCACTCCCGGCCCCTCGGCGTCACCCTCCTGCCGGCCCCACATCTTGTGCAGCAGGTCCGCCTCGGACACCACGCCCACCGGGCGGTCGTCGGCGTCCACGACGGGAACGGCCGTGATGTCGTACTCGAGCAGCAGATGCGCGATCTCCTTGAACGGTGTGGCCGCCTGGATCCGGACGACCGCGTCGCTCATCACATCGCGCACCTTCTGGTGGCTCATCGTGCTGGTTCCTCTCTCACTGCCGGCGCAGGACCGATGGAGGGACGGCCCAGTGCGCCCGGGGCCGTCACCACCACCATTGTCGGACGGCACGCGTGAGCGGAGAAACGACAAAGGCCCGCGTCGGCGGCACCGCCGGGGGAAAGAGGCCACGATCACCGGTCCGGCCCCCCGGTGAAGCCCGCCCCGGGCCCGGGGGGCACGAGGCGCCGGCCTCAGCGCCCGGACGCCGGCGCGGGCGGCACCGGCGTCCCCTCCTCGGTCCCGTACTTCGTACCGTCGTCGTACTCGGTGACGGTGAACGAGTCCAGCACCTCGCCGACCTCCTTGCCGGTGGCCGACCGGTCGTCCCACCCGGCCGCGACGACGGCCTCGTGGCGCAGCCGGTCCCTGGTGACCCGGATCCCCTGGAACGTGGAGGTGTGCCCGGCGCGGACCACCCGCGTCGCACCGTTGCGGGTCCACACGTCGTCGTCCTCGGAGGCGAGATCGTGGTACTTCGGCCCCGGGACGGCCACCGTGCAGACGGGTCCCGTCGTCACGCCGGGTGTGCCGGTGGCGTCCTCGTCGGCGAACCCGCGGGCGCACACGTGGTCGTGGCCCCTCGGCACCAGGTCGATGCCGCTGCACCGGAACACGGGGAGCCCCGCGTGCGCGGGTACGGTGGCGAGCCCGCCTTGTAGAGTTCGGTGATCCGGGTCCACGGAGTGCCCGATGCCGTCAGGAGAGCGCCATGGCCAAGGTCACCGTCACACTCGATGCCGAACTGGTCGTGGAGGTCATGGTCCTGGCCGGAGTCGGGTCGCCGCAGGACGCCGTCGAACTCGTGGTGCGGGACTACATCGCCCGCGGCCACCGTACGGAGGCCCGCACCGAACTCACCGACCGGAACCTGCGCGAGGTGGACACCAAACCGCAGGAGCCGCAGGGCTGAGCCCGGGGCGCCAAGGGGAGCGGCGACCGTCGTCACGGCCGCCGCTCCGAGGAACTCACCTGGAGCGGACCGGGGTCACCGCTCGACGCCGAGACCCGCGTCGTCCACCTCGTCCTTGCCCTCGGCCCTGAGCACCTTGTTCAGCGGTGCGAGGTCGTAGATGCCGTCCAGGGCGGGCTGCTTCAGCAGGCCGGCCTTCACCGCGTGCCGCGCCTGGGAGTCGAGGGTGGCGGCCAGCGGGTCGTCCAGGAAGGTGATGGACTCCCAGGCCGGGTCGAGGACGTCCTCGGGCAGGGCCTTGCCGGACAGTTCCTCGAGGGCCTTGTTCGCGGACTCCTTGGCCTTGTCGGGGTTGGCCTCGATCCAGTCGTTGGTCTTCACCGAGCCGCGCAGCACGGCCTCGACGACGTCCGGGTGCTCCTCGAGGAACTTCTGCGACACGATGATGTTCGTGATCACGAACTTCTTGTCGGGCCACAGGTCGGCCTCGTCCAGCAGCACCTCGGCGCCCTCCGCGACCAGCTTGGACGCCGTCGGTTCCGGCACCCAGGCGCCGTCGATCGAACCGGACTTGTAGGCGTCGGGCGCCACCTTGTTGTCGGTGCGGACGACGGAGACGTCGCCCTTGCCGCTCTGCGCGTCGACCTTCCAGCCCTTCTCCGCGATCCAGTTGAGGAACGCGACGTCCTGGGTGTTGCCGAGCTGCGGGGTCGCGATCCTCTTGCCCCTGAGGTCGTCCTCGGACTCGATCCTGTCCGGGTTCACCACCAGCTTCACGCCGCCGGAGGCGGAACCGCCGATGATGCGCAGGTTCTTGCCCCGGGACCTGGTGAATCCGTTGATGGAGGGGGAGGGGCCGATCCAGCCGATGTCGATGGAACCGGCGTTCAGCGCCTCGATCTCGGACGGCCCGGCGTTGAAGGTCGCCGACTTGATCCGGGTGCCGCCGAGCTCCTTCTGCAGCAGGCCCTCCTCGATGCCCACCAGTGCGTTGGCGTGGGTGAGATTCGGGAAGTAGCCGAGCTTCACCTCGTCGACGGACAGCTTCTCGGCGTCCGCCGCGACCTCGGACCGCTTGCCGTCGTCGGTGGACCGGGAGCCGTAGCCGCACGCGGTGAGCAGGAGGGGCAGGGTCGCGGTGACGGCGGCGGCGCGCAGGAGGGCGCGGGGGCTTGCGGCAGACACGGAGGTGTCCTTTCGGGGTGATCGGCGCGGAGAAGGTCGATACGCCGACATGAAGACGCGGATGCGCGAATGTCGCGGATACGCGGAGATACGGCGGGGAGACCGGGGGAGGGGTCGCCGCGTCGTTTCGGGAGTACCGGAAAGCGGGACTACCCAGAGACGGACGGCCTGGGCGCGGAGCGGCGACAGATGGCGCTCGACGCGCGGCCGAAGTCGATGTGACGGCGCGAGGTCAGGTGGGGCAGCAAGCGGGCCGTGCGGTCCGGTGCGCGCATGGCAGGCCCCTCCCATCCCTAGTTTCCTACCTGGTTGCTAGGGATCGTGGCAGACCGGGACCCTCCCTCCAAGGGGGTTTCCGTATTCTGGTGGAACTCATCTCATGATCTGAGATCCGAGTCCCGGGTGGCCGTCCGCTCGCTCAGGGGTTGACCCAGGCGTCCGGGGTATCGGTCAACGCGGTGACCTCGGCGGGGAGTTCGGTCGCGGCGACGTCGGCCAGGATCTCGCGCACGTTGGACCGCAGTGCGATCCACAAGGGGAGCAGCGACTCGGCGGGGCCGGTGTAGGACAGGTCCGGCGGGCGGGCCCCGCGCACCGAGACCAGCGGTCCGTCCACGACGCGGATGACGTCGGCGATGCTGATGTCCTCGGCGGGCCTGGCCAGTCGGTAGCCGCCGTTGCCGCCGCGCCGGCTGAGGACGAGACCGCCCCGGCGCATGTCGTTCAGGATGTCTTCGAGGAACTTGTGCGGGATGTCCTGGCCGTCGGCGATGGCCTCGGCCTTGAGGAGGGCGTCGCCTCGGGCCGTGGCGAGCTGCAGCGCGGCCCGTACCGCGTAGTCCGCCCTGGCTGAGATCCGCATGTCCGTAGTGTCCCGCACGCTCCGGCGGGTGTCCGGCGGGTGTCCGGTGGGACCGGCGGCCAGCCTGCCGGGCGCCCGGCACCGGTCAGGCGGCGTCCCTCCGGTCGGCGGATCCGGCGCAGAGGACCGAGGCGGGGGCCGCGGACCCGGGGGCGGCGGACTCGGAGACGGTGGGCTTGCGGAGCAGGAGGAGCGCGGCGTCGTCGTGCAGCCGTCCGCCCACGTGCGCCAGCAGTTCCTCGTGCAGCGCGGCGACCGTGCGGGCCGGGTCGTCGTACAGGTGCCGGGACAGGCCTTCGGCGAGAGGGTGGAACGCACGGTCGGCGTCGCGGGCCTCGGCGACACCGTCGGTGTAGAGCAGCAGCTGGTCGCCGTCCTCGAAGGGGAGCGCCTGGAGGCCCGGAGCCTCGCCGGTCAGGGCGCGCAGCCCCAGTGGCGGCGCCGGCCGCACGGGTTCCACCGGTACCACGGTCGTACCGCGGACCAGTAGCGGAGGCGCGTGCCCGCAGTTCACCACCTCCAGGCGGCCGGGCCGCGGATATCCGGCGACCACGGCGGTGACGAAGTCGTCGTTGCCCAGGTTGCGGGCCAGGCTCCGCTCGATCCGGCCCACGACGGCCGGCAGATCGGGCTCGCCGTGGGCCGCCTCGCGGAAGACGCCGAGGACGAGAGAAGCGGTCTCCACGGCCGGAAGGCCCTTGCCGCGCACGTCGCCGACGATGAGCCGCACCCCGTACGGGGTGGCCGTGAGGGCGTAGAGATCCCCGCCGATCCGGGCCTCCGCCGCGGCTGCGCTGTAGTGGACGGCGACCTGGAAGGGGCCGACGGTCTTCGGGGACGGTTGGAGGAGGGCGTGCTGGGCGGTCTCGGCCACGGAGCGGACGGCCGCCAGGACGCACTCACGGCGCTCCCGTACCGCGGCGGCCAGGCTGCCGGCCGGCGTCACGCTCCCCAGCACCGCGAGCACGGCGGTCAGATTCCTGCCGGAGATTTCGTCCCTGGTTCCCAGGACGAGGCTCAGGGACGTTGCGAGGAGGCCGACACCGACGACCCCGCGCCATCCGCAGGTGGCGGCCGCCAGCGCGGGCCCGGCGGCGAGCAGGGGAAGCCAGATCAGACCCGTTCCGACGACGACGTCGATGACCGCGAGGAGGCAGACGAGCAGCAAGGGCAGTACGGGCGTGCCGGCGGCCCGGTGCGCGAGCGCCCGGAGCCGGGGGAGCGGCGGGCGGCCGGGCGCCGTTCCCCCGGCGACCCCGAATCGGGCGGTGCCCGCCGCGATGCCGTCGGGCGTGACTCATGTGTCGTCCGCAATCCTCACTCGTGCGCGGCGCGCGTTCCTGGACGTTCTCTTCGTCCTGATTAGCCCGGGTTCGTCCAGGAGGGAAGGATGCAGGATGCGCTGAGCGCTTCGCAGGAGGCCGATTCTCGGATAGGGAGAGAAAGAGAAAGGCTTCGGGTGGCACGCTCGGCGATGGGCAGCGGCAGCCCCGCCTCACGCGCCGGCTGCTTCGCCGGCGCGCCGTTCTCGTGTGCGCTCACCGCTTCCGTCAGGCGGAAGGTGCGCTGTACGGAGGAGATGAGCGTGGGGCCCGGGGGCCCGCGACATGACACACCCCCGGCACCGGGCGGTCCGGCCGGCGGCCTCAGTCGAGGGTGATGCGCGCGGCGACCGGAAGATGGTCGCTGCTGGTGGCGGGCAGGGTGCGGATGTGGCGGACGGTGGCCGAGCGGGCCATGACCTGGTCGATCCGGGCCAGGGGCAGCGCGGCGGGGAAACTCAGGGCGAAGCCGCGCTCCGCCACGTTCATCCGCGAGGTCAGCGGGGTCAGGCCGCGGTCGTCGACGGTGCCGTTGAGGTCGCCGAGGAGGATCACCGTCTCCAGTTCCTCGGCGGCGACCGCCCTGCCCAGCAGACGGGCGCTCTCGTCCCGGTGGGCGGAGGCGAGACCGCTCGCCCCGATCCGCATCGAGGGCAGGTGGGCGACGTACGCCGCGACGTCCCCGTGCGGTGTGCGGACCACGGCCCTCAGCCCGCGGCTCCAGGGCTCGGTGATCCCCGGGGGTCTGATGTCCAGCAGCCGGGCATCGCTGAGCGGATGCCTCGACCAGAGGCCGACGGTGCCCCGCACCGCGTGGTACGGGTAGCGCCGGGCGAGCGTCCTCTCGTAGAGCGGCAGCGCCGCCGGCACCAGTTCCTCCAGTGCGATGAGGTCGGGCCCGGCGTCGGCCAGGGCACGGGCCGTGGCCGCCGGGTCGGCGTTCTCGTCGCTGACGTTGTGCTGCACCACCACCAGGTCCCGCGGACCGGCGGGCGGCCCGGGCAGGAGCAGCCCGCCGAAGAGACACGTCCAGGCCGCCACGGGCAGCAGCAGGGCCACCAGCGCGAGGGCCGAACGCCGCAGCAGCGCCAGGACGAAGAGCACCAGGACCACCGGGCCCAGCCAGGGCAGGAACGACTCCAGCAGGCTGCCCACCCGGCCGACGGCGTTCGGCACGGCACGGTGGAACACCAGCAGCCCCGCCGACAGCACCGCGGCCACCGCGACCACCCGCCCGCGCGTCCCCGTCCCCGCCACCGGCAGCGCGCCGCGGCCCATCCGTTCCCCCACGGCTCCCCGTCCGCACGACCGACCTTGCTCTTCCCAGGACGCGCCACCGCGTGACGCGGTTGCAGGCCGGCCGGCGACCCTCGGCCGCCCGGTGGGGGCCGAGGCCGTCGCGGTGCTCGACCGAAACGTCCCGGCCCCGGCGAAGGACACGACGAGGCCCCCGGAAGCCGACGGCTTCCAGGGGCCGGTGACGCTGTGGAGGGCGCGGTCAGCGGGACGTACGCATATGGTGCACTTCGCTGGCGACCGCCGCCATCAGTTCGGGGTCCAGGACCGACGCGTCGGCGAGCCGGGTCGAGGCGGTCAGGGAGTTCAGCAGCGTCTTGGTGACCCGCACGGCGGGCAGCGAGCGCCGCAGGAGCGGTCTGGTCCACTCGTCGACCGCGGCGTCGAGCGCCTCCTCGGGCACGACCTTCTGCAGGATCGACAGACCGAGGGCCTCCTGGGCGGGGAGGGGGCGTCCGGTGAGGATGATTTCACGCACGGACGCGGCTCCGACCTCGCTGATCAGCCGCGGCAGCAGGCCGCCCCACGCCGTGGGCAGACCGAGGGCGAGTTCGGGCAGCCGGAAGCTCGCGGTGTCGGCGCCCACCCGCAGATCGCAGGCGAGGGCGAGGGCGAAGCCGGCTCCGATGGCCCTGCCCTGGACGCGGGCGATGGTGACGGCGGAGTGGGACGCCAGCGCGTCGCACACCCGCCTGGCCTTGACGCCGGAGACCCGGATGCCGTTGCCGGTGGCGTCGTGGGCGAGGTGACCGGCGAACTCCTCGCGGTCCCCGCCGAGGCAGAAGTCCGGCCCGGCGCCGGTCATCACCAGGACGCGCACCGAGGGGTCCTGGTCGTCCAGCACGGTGAGCAGGTCGTCCAGCATGGCCTCGCTGACCACGTTGCCCTGCTCGGGAAGGTTCAACTCGATGGTGAGGACAGGACCCTGCCGGTGGGTGCGCAGGGTCTTCAGTATCCGGTCGTCGGGATCGTCGGAGGCGCCGTACAGGAGCGGGGCGTTCATACCGTCACTTTCAGGGAGGTGATGCGGCGGAAGACGACACGGGTGGTGTCGTACGTGGGAGGTGCGACGGGCCGCAACGTGGGAAAACGTTTCAGTAGTCGGACGAGGAGTTCACGCGCCTCGAGCCGTGCGAGGGCCGCTCCGAGACAGTAGTGCGCGCCGCCGCCGAAGGTGAGGTGCCCGCCGTTGCGCAGGATGTCGAAGGTGCCGGGGTCGGGGTTGCGGCGCGGGTCGTGGGCGGCGGATCCGTACAGCACGTGAACGGTGGTGTCCTTCGCGATCGGCACGCCCGCGAGGATGGTGTCGTCGGCGGCGACACGGGAGTTGACGAACACGGGCGGGTCGTAGCGCAGCGTCTCCTCGATCGCGTCGTCGATGTGCTCGGGGTGCCGCCGCAGCCAGTCGGCGCGCGAGGGGTCCTGGGTCAGCAGCCAGACGGCGTTGGTCATCAGGACGGCGCTGGTCTCCAGGGAGGCGATGGTGATGAACATCGTCAGGTCGTAGATCACCCGGTCCGCCGCGGCCCGGTCGTCCGGGTACCGGGCGTCCCAGTAGTGGATCCAGCCGGTGAGGACATCGTTGCCGGGGTGCGCGCGCCGGTGCCGGACGAGATCGGTGAAGTAGGCCCGCATCTCCAGGGTGGCCTGGGCGGATATCGCGAGTTCGCTCTTGGTGGGCAGCAACTCCTGGGCGTAGACCTGCCGGTGGGTGAAGTCCAGGATGTGCGCGTGGTCGTCCGGGTCGAGGCCGAGCCACTGGCCGACGGTGCGGACGGGCAACTGCTCGCCGACGACGGTGTTGAAGTCCGCCTCACCGTCGGCGTCGAGCCGGTCCGCGAGTTCGTCGAGGAGGCCGGAGGCGAGAGAGGCGATCCGGGGACGCAGGCGTTCGATCGAGGAGCGGTCGAAGGGGTTGCCCAGGGCCCGCCGCTGGCAGGTGTGGGTGGGGGCGTTGAGACGGGGCAGGGTTCTGGTCATCTCGCGGGTGGCGGTGGCTTCCCAGCGTTCCTGGCCGGGCTGGCGTTCCTGCCAGGCGAAGTCCGGGACGAGCCAGTTCCTGCCGCGCAGGACCTGGCTGCACGCCTCGAACCCGGTGACGAAGTAGCCGCCCCAGGGGGCGCGTACGACGTCCCCCATGGAACGGAGTTCCTCCCAGACGGGAAGCGGGTCGGTCTGTCCTTCACTCGAACGCAGTCGACGGAGGAGGGAGATGACGGTTCGGCGGTCCGTGTTACTGGCGCCGGGAATGGTGCTGGTGTCACGTATTTCGCCAACGGCGGTCACGCGAAGCTCCTTTGGCTGGGCGCTGCCGGTACCGCCGGAATCTACCCTTCCACCCTCCTCCGTCATGCGCCACAGAGTGTTGCTCCTGTCACATGCAGTGCATCAGACGCGGAAGACGTCGAGGAAGCTGCTCCAGAAGCCCTTCCTCCGGCCCGACTCCCGCCGTGCCGGGGCGGCTTGGGCCACGGGCAGCGGCTGCTCCGCTCCGGCCGACGCGGCCCGGCGCTGCAGGGCCGCCGCCATCCGGGTGGCCGGCGACGGACTGAAGGTCGCCGGCAGTGTCACCAGCGCGCGGTGGAACGGTCCCGGCCGCCACTGCAGTTCCTCCCGCGGCACGGCCAGTGTCAGGTCGGGCAGCGCGTTGAGCAGCCGCTCGAGCGCGGTGATCGCGATGACCTGCGCCGGGTCCTTGGCGGGGCAGGCGTGCGGGCCGGCCCCCCATGCCAGGTGGGCGCCCCTGCTGCGGGTGCGGCGGGCCTCGGCGAGCGCGGGATCGCTGTTGGCGCCCGCGAAGGAGATGACGACCGGGGTGCCCGCCTCCACCACGTGGCCGCCGAGGTCGACGTCCTGGACCGGGTAGTGGGTCGCGTAGTTGGCGATGGGAGTCTCGTTCCACAGCACGTGATCGAGCGCCTCCTCGATCAGCATGCCGCTCTGCCGGCCGCCCGCGTCGGACAGCAACAGCGCCAGGGCGTTGCCGATGAGGTTGCGTTCGGGCTCCACCCCGGCGCCCATCAGCATCACCAGCTGGTCCTTGAGCTCCTCGTCGGTCAGCCCGGCCGGGTGCTGGATCAGCCAGGAGGTGACGTCGTCGCCGGGCTGGCGCCGCTTGAGGGCGATCAGCTCCATGAGGCAGGCGGTGAGGTCCTCGTTGGCGCGCAGGGCGTCCTTGCCGTCGAAGATCGCCGACATCGAGGTGGTGAGGGTGTCACCGATGTCCGCGGGGCAGCCGAAGAGCTTGTTGAACAGCAGCAGCGGCAGCAGCTTGGCGTAGTCGTTGAGCAGGTCGGCGCGGCCCCGCTCGCTGAACTGGTCGAGGAGGTAGTCGGCGATCGGCTCGACGTCACGGCGGATCCGGGTGATGTTGAGCCGGGCCAGGCTGTCGGTGACCGCCTTGCGCAGCCGCAGGTGCACCGCGCCGTCGGTGAACAGGCAGTTGGGCCGGTACGCCATCATCGGCAGCACCGGGTTGTCCATCCCGATGCGCCCCTCGTTCAGGGCCTTCCACCGGCGGGCGTCGCGGGCGAAGAGCTCGGTGTTCTGCAGGACGCGCAGCGCCATCTCGTGCCCGACGACCAGGGTGGCGTCCGCGCCCGGGGCGAGTTCGACCGGGCCGGCCGGGGCGTGGGCGCGCAGCCGGTCGTAGAGCGCCTGCGGGTCGGCGGCGAACGAGGCGTCGTGCATGGGGCATCTGCTGCCCGTGGGCGCAGACGTCGACTGAAGATCCATAAGTCGTCCTTGGTGATCCGGGAACCGCTGTTCCCGGTGGAGTGGGCGCGTGACGGTCAGGCGGTGCGTTCGAGCAGATGCCGGACCAGCGCGATCAGTGCCTTCGCGGAGGACTGCTGGTCACGGGCGTCGCAGTAGACGACGGGAGTGTCCGGCAGCAGGTCGAGCGCCTCACGCACCTCCGCTTCGCTGTACGTGGCCGAGGAGTCGAAGGTGTTGACGGCGATGGCGTACTCCAGGCCGTACCCCTCGACGAGGTCGATGACGGGGAAGGTCTCCTCCAGCCGCGCGGGGTCGACCAGGAGCAGGGCTCCCAGCGCACCGCGCGCCATGTCCTCCCACAGCTGCATGAAGCGCTGCTGTCCCGGCGTGCCGAACAGGTACAGCACGAGGTCTTCGCTCAGCGTGAGACGACCGAAGTCCAGGGCGACCGTGGTGGTGGTCTTGCCCGTCACGCCCCGCAGGTCGTCGACGTGGACGGAGGCCTGGGTCATCTTCTCCTCGGTGCGCAGCGGAGTGATCTCCGACAGCGAACCGATGAGGGTCGTCTTGCCCACGGCGAAATGCCCGACGACCAGGATCTTCGCGGCGTTGGTCACCGCGTCGGAGACGTAGATGGAGCCCTGGGCCGTCTCAGCTGATGAGGGATTGGAGTCCATGCAGAACCTTCTCGAGGGTCGCTCTGTCAACGTTCTGGGCCCGCGGCGGTTCGGCGCGGTGCAGCAGGTGCCCCTGCTCGTACAGGTCGGTCAGCAGCAGGCGGGCCACTCCGACCGGCAGGCCGAGGTGGCCGGCCACCTCGGCCACCGACAGGTAGCCCCCCGCGCACAGCTCCCAGATCGCCGTCACTTCGGGCCCGGCCCCGAGCGGGAGGGTCCGCTCGGGAGCCAGCGTGACGAGGGTGTGCAATGCAAGATCGTCCGAAGACGGCAGGCTCCGGCCACCGGTGATGACGTAGGAGCGGACGAAGTCGCTGGATACGGACCCTTCCTCGCCGGGAGCCGTCATGAGCCGACACCGCGGTTCGCGCGTGGCGCCACGCTCATCGCCTTGCTCAGAGCCGCCACCGTCTTCTGCATGCGGAACGACACGGCCTCCATGTCGACGTCCGGAGCCGCCGAGACGGCCAGGTAGGCGCCCTGACCGGCGGCGCTCAGGAAGATCCAGCCGCCGTCGTACTCGAGCAGCGTCTGCTTCCAGACGCCGTTGCCCGCCCCGACGAAACCGGCGACCGCCCGGCTGAGGGACTGCATGGAACTCATGGCGGCAGCGTTCGTCTCCGCGTCGTCGCGCGAGATGTCGTCCGAACGCTGAAGCAGCAGGCCGTCACCCGAGACGAGCACGGCGTGACGGGCACCACGCACCTCGAGCACGTCGTTCAGCACCCACGACAGGTCGGTGTTCACTGCTGATCAGGTCCTTCCATGGTGTTCGTGATCCGACCGAGCTGTGTGCCGCGGGCGAACGCCCCGAGGCGTGACGCGGTCACCTCGCTGGCCGGTTCGGAGGTCTGCTCGTCGACACCGGCCGTGTCGTCCGGTGCGGGCACCACCGAGATGGGGCCCTGCCGCCGGCGTCGCTTGGGAAGCCCGCCGTTCGTCCTGCCCACCACGCGGGAGGGGCCCACCGGGACGGGAGCCAGCCGCTGCGGGGCGGCCTCCTGGCTCACGGCCTCCTGGACGGGCTCGGCGGGGGCGGGCGCCTCGGCGGACAGGAGGCTTTCCGGTACACGGATCACTGCACGCACTCCGCCGTAGGGGGACACCGAACCGACGGAGACGGAGAAGCCGTACCGCGTGGCGAGCATGCCGCACACCGCGAACCCGAACCGGGGCGGGTCGCCCAGAGCGGTGATGTCGACCTCGTTGTCGGCCGACAGCAGGGTCGCCGCCCGGTCCTTGGTCTCCTGGTCCATGCCCAGGCCGGCGTCGTCGACGATGAAGCACACACCCGTCGGGACGGCCTGGATGTTGACCTCGACCGGTGTGCCCGGAGCACTGTAGGTGGTCGCGTTGTCCAGCAGCTCGGCCAGCACGACGGCCACCGGCTCCACGGCCTTGGCGGAGACGGAGACGCTGACCTGCGCGTGGATGCCGACCCGGTTGAAGTCCTTGATCCGCCCCTGGGCGCTGCGCGCCACGTCGTACACGGTCGCCGTGCCGTCACGCCGGCCCAGCCAGCCGCCGCACAGGACCGAGATGCCCTTGGCCCGGCGGCTGAACTGGCTGCCGGTGTGGTCCACCGACATCAGGTCGGCGAGGACCTCGCTGTCGTTGCCGTACTTCTTCAACAGGCCGTCCAGCAGCAGCTGCTGCTCCTCGGCGAGGGACTGCAGTGTCCCCATCGCCGACTTCAGCACCACTTTGGTCGACGACTCGGCGTCCGCGCGGACGTCGGCGAGGTCGCCCTGGTGCTGTGCGTTGAGAGTGGCGATGTACCCCTGCTGCTGGGCGAGCTGGCCCTGAGCCAGGCTCAGCTCCGATTCCAGGTCCTTCCTCGTTCTGCGGAGCGCCAGGTTGGTTCTCCGTGCCCTCATCACTGCGAACGCCGCAGCGATGAGCACCACCAGCAGGACCCACAACAGTGGGTCCCTGATCAATGACGTCATGAGTCTCTCTTCAAGTCGCATCGTGCGGGAGTGCGGAGGGTCCACCGATCCGACTCGAGGAATCCGGCCGTCGAACGGCTCGAGCCCGCAGGCGGACCTCACCTCACACCTTGGCGATGGGGCCTTAGAGACTGTCCCCCGTACGCGTTCATGACGCGCCGTCAGTCTACTGAAAGTTCGATGATCTTATCAGGTGCATATGCACAAAATGCTTGTCTCGTTCCCTGCCCGGTGACCCTCACCAGACCCTCACACGCCCGCCTTCCACGGGCCACCGAAGCGGAAAACGGCGGCGCGGGACGGGTCGGGCGCCGGGCCGAACGCCGGGCGGAACCGGCCCCGAGAGTCCGTCGGACAACTCCCGGGCTGTCGGCGCAAGTCGGCGGAACGCAGCAGAAGGAGACCTGGGGCGCCGACACCGCACAGCGCTACGACACCCCGGGCGCCGGCATGTCCGCGCCCGAGCGCCCGGAGCCGACCGTCGACCGGCTCGTCGGCCCCGCCGGAGAGGAGGCCGCACCCGAGTTCGCCATCGGCGCCGGCAGGGTGGCGGACCCCTTGCCGAGCGGGGGTGCCGGTCCCCGGCATCGAGCTGTCCGTCCCGATGGCGGAGAGGCACGGACCATGGCGGACGAAGCGGCGATCCCGGTGGTCATCGGTGACATGACGACCGCCGTCGCGCCGGGCGGACACGACCTCGTCCGCCTCGCCCACAACACCCCCTCCGACCTGTTCACCCGGGCCGAGCAGGCCGAGTGCTTCCGCAACGCCGCCCGCCGTCCCGTCCCCGGGGGCCGGTTCGTGATCGGGCTCCGGGTGCCGGAGCCGCGCAGGCTCCCGCCGGGCCAGGAGGCCGCGGTCTGGCAGTCCGAGCCCGGGCGCATCGGCCTGGACACGTACGGCGTCCTGCGTCAGCGGGTGGTGTCGCACCACTTCCGGTTCGACGGGACCCGGCAGGCGCGGCTGTTCCGCAGCCCCCACCGCTCCATCCGGCCGGCCGAACTCGACCTCATGGCCCAGCCGGCCGGCTTCGATCCGGAGGCCGGGCATGCGGACCGGGCCGGGGCTCCTTTCACCGCGGGTCGCGCTCCCGCGTCTCGATCTGCCGCGTCCCGCCCACCCGGTAGCGAACGAGCACGCCGGGCCGGCCCGTACGGGCCGGCCCGGCGGGTGGTCCGGCTCGGCGTCAGACGTTGACCCCGAAGTCCTGGGCGATGCCCGTCAGGCCGGAGGCGTAGCCCTGGCCGACGGCGCGGAACTTCCACTCGGCGCCGTGGCGGTAGAGCTCGCCGAAGACCATGGCCGTCTCGGTGGAGGCGTCCTCCGAGAGGTCGTAGCGGGCGATCTCCTGGTTGTTGGCCTGGTTGACGACGCGGATGAAGGCGTTGCGGACCTGGCCGAAGCTCTGGCCGCGGTTCTCGGCGTCGTGGATCGACACCGGGAACACGATCTTGTCGATCTCGGCGGGCACGCCGACGAGGTTCACCTTGACGCTCTCGTCGTCGCCCTCGCCCTCACCGGTGAGGTTGTCGCCGGTGTGCTCCACCGAACCGTCCGGGCTCTTCAGGTTGTTGTAGAAGACGAAGTGCTGGTCGGAGGGGACCTTGCCGGAACCGTCGATCAGCAGCGCGGAGGCGTCGAGGTCGTAGTCGGTGCCGGTGGTCGTGCGGACGTCCCAGCCGAGGCCGACCACGACCGCGGTCAGCCCCGGGGCCTCCTTGCTGAGAGAGACGTTGCCGCCCTTGGACAGGGAAACACCCACTGCGTACTCCTTCTTGGTTGTCCTTGCTCGTTCTCGGTGATTCAGTCGCGCGAGTTGCCGAAGAGGAGGCGGTAGCCGATGAGGAGGACGAGGGCGCCGACGACGGCCGAGCCCCAGGTGGCGGCGTCGAAGAACTCCCGCTGGACCGGGCGGCCCAGGAACTGCGCCGACAGCCAGCCGCCGAGGAAGGCCCCGGCGATGCCGATGAGCGTCGTACCGATGAGCCCGCCCGGATCGCGTCCGGGCAGGACGGCCTTGGCCGCCGCTCCTGCGAGCAGCCCCAGTATCAGCCAAGCGATGACGCCCATGTCCACCCACTCCTCGTCTCTTCGCGTCCGTGCGTCGGCAGCCTATCTTCTACAATTCTGTAGAAGACGAGGGGTGGGGGCGTCGCGCGCTGATCAGTCCTCTCCTTCGTCCCCCTCGTCCTCGTCGCCCTCGAAGAAGTCCCCGACCTCGTCGATCACCTCGGCCGCGACCATGCCGCCGACCACACCGACGGCGAGCCCGGCCGCGCCCGCCGCGACGACGGTCCCCATGCCGGGGCCGGAGCGGTGCCCGTCGTGGACGTGGTGGCCGCCGTGCCCGTGGTCCGCGTACGCGCCGTACGCGGACCGGTGCTCCACGAGCCGGCGCATCCAGCCGTCGACGACGGCGTTCCAGTCCTGGTGCTCGACACCGTCGTGGGAGACGGTGAACCGGTTGAGCGCGTCGTGGCCGGAGGAGAAGAGCCCGCCGCGCCTGTCCGCCTCCAGGACGACCTCCATGCCGCCGGGGCCGGCGAGGAACGTCACCTCGATCTCGTTGACCTGGTGGGCGTACTGCGGCGCCGGGGTCAGCTCGATCTCCTGGTAGAAGGGCAGCTGCTGGCCGGTGCCGCCGATGCGGCCGTACTCGAGGTCGGCGGACCTGAAGCCGAAGCCCAGCCCGCCGAACGCCTCGAGGATCGCCTCCTGTACGGGCAGGGGGCCGACGTTCAGCTGGTCCAGGTCGCCCTTGTCCCTGGCGCCCGCCACGGCGAGCTCGGTGCGCACGCCCAGGACGATGCCGAGGCCCTGGCCGTGCAGCTCGGTGACGGGCGTCTCCCAGGGCAGCGTCACGGAGAACGGCACGCCGTGCACCGAGCCCGCGGCGAGCCGGAAGCCGCCGCCCACGGTGAACCGCTCGAAGGGGACGACGCCTTGGCTCTCGCCCTCCTCGTGCTCGGCCTCGACCCGGGCCACCAGCTCCAGCGTGATGTGCTCGATGTCGAAGTCGGCGTCCCCGCCCTTGAGATGGACCTGCCCGGTCAGCGCGGCTCCGGGCCGGGGCGTACCGGGGTCGAGGACCGTGTCGACCGTGGGGCCACCCACTCCGAGTGAACCGAGCAGTCGTTTGAACACCATCGCGGCGTTCACTCCTTCACGTGCGATCGTTCCGTAGGCGCGACGCCGCACGCCCCCGCGGGCATCCGGCAAGGGCCTTCTACAAGCACGTAGAAGCATAGAGGCGGTGGCGAACGAGGAAGGGTTCGCTGCGTGCCCGCACGGCGTGAATGGCCGAAAGTGGGCGCCCGCGCCCTGGGCGGACTCCACGGGTCCGGGAGCCGCCGGGCGTACGCGCTCGCAACGGCGACACGACCACGAGCCCGGGTTCACCCCGGCGTCCGCCCCGGTTACGGTTTCCCGAGTCGCTCCTCTCGTGTCGCATACGCAACTTCCGTAAGAGGTGTTCTGCCCTGTCCGGGTTCCCGAAGGAAGGAATCGTGAGAGAAACGCTGCCCGCGCGCAGCCCCGGGGAGACGGACGGGCCACCGGCCAGACCCGGCGGGACGGCACCGGTCGCGGTGAGGACCCGTGCCGCCGACGCGCCGGCCGACGCCCGCACCCGGTCGGCGAAACCGCGGGACGCGCTCTTCGACAACGCCAAGTACCTGGCCATCGTGCTGGTGGCGGTCGGCCACGCATGGGAACCGCTGCGCAGCGAGAGCCGCACCGTCACCGCCCTCTACACGCTTGTCTACGCCTTCCACATGCCGGCGTTCATCGTCGTCTCCGGCTACTTCTCGCGCGGCTTCGACTGGAGCGCGGGACGGATCAGGCGTCTGGTCACCGGGGTCGCCGTGCCCTACGCCGTCTTCGAGGTGGCGTACACCTTCTTCACCCGGTGGAGTGACAACGAACCGGACCGCCCGATCAGCCTGCTGGATCCCCTGTACCTGACCTGGTTCCTGGCCGCGCTGTTCATCTGGCGGCTGACCACACCGATCTGGCGGTCCGTGCGGTGGCCGCTGCCCCTCGCCCTCACCATCGCGGCACTGGCCACCCTCGCCCCGTCCATCGGCAAGGACCTCGACCTCCAGCGCACCCTGCAGTTCCTGCCCTACTTCGTACTCGGCCTGTCCCTCGGGCCGGAGCACTTCGAAAGGGTGCGGCGCCGTCGGGTGCGCCTCCTGGCCGTACCGGTCTTCCTCGGCGCCCTGGCCGTGGCGTACTGGGCCGTGACACGGATGAAGTACGCCTGGTTCTTCCACAACTCCAGCGCCGAGGAACTCGGGGCGCCCGCCTGGTACGGGCCCGTCATGACGCCGGCGCTCTTCGGCTGTTCGACGGTCCTGGTCGCCTGCTTCCTCGCCCTCGTGCCGCGCCGCCGGACCTGGTACACCGCGCTCGGCGCCGGCACGTTGTACGGCTACCTGCTGCACGGCTTCGTCATCCAGGCCGCCAACCACTGGCACTGGTCCCGCAACGACTGGTTCCACCAACCGCTTGGAAAAATCACCGTCACCCTCGTCGCCGCCGTGGCCGTGACCGCCCTGTGCACGGCACCGGTACGGCGAATCTTCCGGGCCGTGGTCGAGCCGGGAATGGACTGGGCCTTCCGGCAGCGGGAACCGGCACCACCGACATCCGGATGAAGCCCGAGGGGCGCACGGGCTCGACAACCCGTGCGCCCCTCGCGTTCGTGCCCCCCTCGTGCCGGTGCGTCCCCGCACCCCGCGGTCGTACCGCTCGCCGTCCCGTCAGGCCGCCTGACGGGAGGCCGACCGCGTGGCGGCGCGAGCGCGGCGGGCTCGGGCGCGCAGTACGGTCTTGAGCGCTTCACCGGTCCAGAGGATGGAGGAGCCGACGGCCGCGCAGGCCAGCCACTGGCCGGGAGTGAGGTCGGTCGTGGTGAAGAAGCCGTGCAGGGCGTCCGTCTCGACGATGAGCACGAGCAGGACGATCACGGCGAGGGTGGCGACGAACGCGGAGGTGTTCTGCAGCGTTTCACGGCTGAACACGCTGCGGGTGTCGTGCCGGACGTTGAGCAGGTTGAAGACCTGGAAGAAGACGAAGGTGGCGAAGGCCATCGTGCCGGCCACGGTCGCCTTCCCCAGCTCCGCCTCGGGTCCGGGTGCCCAGATCAGCATCGCGAGGGTGCCGACCGCCATCACCGCGCTCGCCAGGAGGATCCGGGCGAAGCGCGGCCGGCTGAGGATGCGTTCCCCGGCGCGCCGGGGCGGCCGGCTCATCGCGTCCGGGTCGACCGGGTCGACGCCCAGGGACATGGCCGGCGGACCGTCCATGACCAGGTTCACGAACAGGATCTGCAGGGCGGTGAACGGCGCCCCGCCGGCCAGACCGGTCAGCGAGGCGATCAGGAACGTGGCGACGAAGCCCAGGGCGGTGGAGACCTGGAACCGGGTGAACTTCACGATGTTGCCGTAGATGCCGCGGCCCTCACGGACGGCGGACACGATGGTGGCGAAGTTGTCGTCGGTCAGCACCATCGTGCCGGCCTCCTTGGTGACCTCCGTCCCGGTGATGCCCATCGCCACCCCGATGTCGGCCTTGCGCAGCGCGGGCGCGTCGTTGACACCGTCCCCGGTCATGGCGACCACGTCACCGCGGTCCTGCAGCGCCCGGACGATACGGATCTTGTGCTCGGGGGACACCCGGGCGACGACGCCCACCTCGTCCAGCCGCTCGGCCAGCACGGCGTCGTCGGCGACGCGGTCCAGCTCGGCGCCCGTCACCGCTTCGCCGGGGATGCCGAGCTCGCGGGCGATGGCGCCGGCGGTCACCGCGTGGTCACCGGTGATCATCCGGACCCGGATCCCGGCCTCCCTGCACTCGGCGATGGCCGCGCGCACCTCGGGGCGCGGCGGGTCGACGATGCCCACCAGCGCCGTCAGCACGATCCGGTCGAGGAGCTCCTTGAGGTCCTCGGGGGCCTGGAACCCCTCGGCAGGAAAGTCCCCCATCCCCAGCGCCATCACCCGCATGCCCTGCTCGGCCAGGAAGGCGTTGCCCTCGTCGAACCGCCGCCGTGCCGCCTCGTCGAACGGCAGGAACCCCTCGTCGCCGAGGTAGCGGTCCGCGCGGTCCGCGAGGACGTCGGGGGCGCCCTTGACGCAGCACCGGATCACCGCACGCCCGGAGTCGTCCGTCCAGTCGTGGAAGGTCGCCATGAACTTGTAGTCGGAGTCGAAGGGGATCTCCAGCCGCCGCGGCCGCTCCTGGCGCAGGCCGAGCACGTCGATGCCGCCCTTCTCGGCCAGGACGACCAGGGCGCCCTCGGTCGGGTCGCCCACGACCCGGCCGTCGCGGATCACGGCGTCGGTGCACAGGGCCATCGCGGTCAGCGCGTGGTCCAGGGTCGACGGCAGGCGCTGCCCGTCGGTGGTGCGGATCCGTCCCTCGGTGGAGTACCCCTCACCCGATACGGTGAGCCGACGGCCGGCCGACAGCACTTCCCGCGCCGTCATCTGGTTCAGCGTCAGCGTGCCGGTCTTGTCCGTGCAGATCTGGGTGGTGCTGCCGAGGGTCTCCACCGATGCCAGCTTCTTGACGATCGCCCCCTTCTTGGCCATCCGGCCGGTGCCCATCGCGAGGGTGAACGCGACCACCGCGGGCAGCCCTTCGGGGATGGCGGCGACCGCGAGCGACACGGCGCTGATGAACAGGTCGCCGAAGTCCTGCCCGCGCACCAGGCCGAGGACGAAGACGATGACGATGACCAGCCCGGCGACCAGGGCGAGGGTGCGGCTGAGCGCGTCGATCTGGCGCTGCAGCGGAGTCGGCCCGGGCTGGGCCTGGTGCAGCATGTCGGCGATGCGGCCGGTCTCGGTGCTCATCCCGGTGGCGGTGACCGTGACCTCGCCGCGGCCGCGGGTGACGGCGGTGTTCATGAAGACCGCCGTCACCCGGTCGGCCAGCGGGGCGTCCAGCGCGACCTCGGCGTCCGCGTCCTTCGCCACGGCCAGGGCCTCACCGGTCAGGACGGACTCCTGCACCTCCAGGGACGCCGACGACAGCAGCCTGCCGTCCGCCGGCACCCGGTCGCCCGGCGCCAGGGTGATCACGTCCCCGGGAACCAGTTCATCGGCGGCCAGTTGCACCAGCCGTCCGTCACGGCGGACGGTGGCATGCGTCACCGTCATCTCCCGCAGGGCGTCCAGGGCCGCCTCGGCCCGGGACTCCTGGACGAACCCGATCGTCGCGTTGAGCAGGACCACCACCGCGATCGCGACGGGCGTCTCCCACTCCCGGGTCACCACCAGGCTGACCACGGCGGCCACCAGCAGAATGATGATCAGCAGGTCCTGGAACTGGCGCAGGAAGGCCCGCCAACGGGGTTCCCGGGGAGCCTCGTCCAACTGGTTCGGCCCGTGCTCCGCGAGCCGCCGCGCCGCCTCCTCGGACGACAGCCCCGCCCCCGGCTCCACATCGAGCCGGTCGGTGACCTCGGAGGGAGGCAAGGCATGCCAGGAGGGCGGTGTGACGGAAGTGCGGGAAGGCGACATCGCTCCATTCTGCACGCGGCCGCACCGCCGGGCATGACCGGGATTCAGTTCTCCGAGGGGGCGAGGACCGCGAAGTCCGCGTTCCCGGGGGCGAGCCGGCCGACGCCGGGGGCGTCGGCCGGCTCCGGTCCGGGCGTCAGCCCAGCGGTGTGATCCGGATGTCGCGGAACCGGACTCTGTCCCCGGGGTTTCCGTGGTCCTGGAGCCGCACGGCTCCCGCGGCGGGCGTCTCGGCCCTGCCCGAGGCCGTGGGCCCGTCCAGGGTGACGTCGTCGTGGACCTTCTTCCCGTTCCACACCACCGTGACCCGGGCGTCGGCGGTCTTGCGGCCGTTGTCGTCGAAGCGGGCCGCGCGGAAGACGATGTCGTAGGTCTGCCACGTCTCCGGCGCCGTGGCCGCGTTCGTGTCGGGCGCCCGTTTCAGATAGAACGCCCCGGCCTCATCGGTGTCGAGTGTGGTGTCGCCGTAGGAGTCCAGGATCTGGAGCTCGTAGCGGTCCTGGAGGAAGATGCCGCTGTTGCCGCGGTCCTGCCCGGTGACCTCGGGCGGAAGCAGCGGGACGCGGAACTCCACGTGCAGCGCGAAGTCCCGGTAGGCGTCCTTGGTGCGGAGGTCACCGCAGCACACCTCCATCGACTTCTCCTCGGCGAGCGGCCAGCGGGAGGTCCTTCCGTCGGTGTGCTGCCACTGGGCCTGCGAGCCGGCCGTGCCGTCGAAGAGGGTGACCGGGGCCCCGTGCGGCTGGACGCTGATCATGTCGAGGTTGACATGGCCGGTGTCGCCCGCGTCGTACCGGTAGGAGACCGTGTTGGCTCCGGCGCGCAGGACCAGCTTCTCGGTCTGTGTCGACCACGAGTCCCAGTCACCGGTGGAGGCGAGCTTGGTCTGCCGCACCTTCTTCCCGTTGACGTACACGGAGAGGGACTTGGTGCCCTCGAACGGGTTGGGCCCGTTGGAGTAGCGCAGCCCCACGTCGTAGGCGCCCGCCTTCGGGACCGTCACGTCGAAGGCGGTGCCGGCCCTGCCCTCCGTGGCGTAACGGTCGACGAAGCCGCTGCCGGAGTAGCCGACGTGGTCGGTGTCGACGCCGGCCGTGCCCGTCAGGCGCGCCTCCTCGGCCTCGTACCGGGTGGCGGGCGGCGGCTGCTTGCCCGGCATCCGGTTGAGGGTGTACCAGGCCTCGGTGTTCCACAACTGCTCACCGGAGGCGGAGGAGAAGGGGCGCGGGGAGCGGACGTGCACCACGCGGCCCGGCTTCAGACCGTCCAGCCGGAGCTCGACGGTGCGGCCGTCCTTCGAGAGCTTCGCCGAGCGCACCGCGAGCCGCTCCTCGGCGATCTTCGGCCCGCCGTAGTCCGCGGTCGGCGTGTAACGCCACTGCTCGGCACGGTAGTGCGCGGCGAGTTCCTCGGCGGTGGCGGCGGACACCGGCTGGGTGTACGTCAGGTCGAAGCCGCCGGGCACGGCCCGCATGGTGCGGATGTCGAAGGTGCTCCTGCCGTTCGGGGTCAGCTTCTGCAGGCCGAACTTGAGCTTGCCCTCCTGGCCCCAGTTGCCGCCGGCGCCCAGACCGCCGGCGTAGATCGCGCCGTCGGGGCCCAGGGTGATGCGGTTGACGCCCGCTTCGAGTCCCTGGGTGTGGCGGAAGACGGCACCCTGGTACTGGCCCTTCACCTTCTCCAGGAAAGCGCGCTGCAGACCGCCGTAGGTGACGTCGCCCAGCAGCATCTGCCCGGCGAACACGCCCTTCTTCAGGAGCAGTGGAGTGGAGGGCGAGTTGGCGATCTCGTTCTGCGGCAGCCACAGGACCGGCTCGGTGACGGGGGAGTCGTCGAAGGGGCCAAAGGGCTCGGTGTAGTGGTTGAAGAAGCGGTCCTTCTTGATCTGGACGAGCTTCGACGAGGGAAGCCACCCGCCCTGGTTGTCGGTGGCGAAGATGCTGCCGTCAGGCCCCCAGCCGATGCCGTTGGGCGTCCGCAGCCCTCCCGCGACCGGACTGATCTTCCCCGTCCTCTTGCTGATCTTGTAAGTGGCCCCCCGGCCCGGCGCCGGCTGTGGCACGGTGGTCGCGCCGCCGAGGTCGATGGCGACGGAGAGGTTCACGTAGAAGTAGCCGTCGCGGTAGAGCAGGCCGAAGGCGAACTCGTGGAAGTTGCCCCCGTACGGCCAGGTGGCGACCGTGCGGTACTCGTCGGTGACCTCGTCGCCGTCCCGGTCGACGAGCCGCGTCAACTCGTGCTTCTGCGAGACGTACAGCGCTCCGTCGACGTACTTGATCCCCATGGGCTCGCGCAGCCCGCTCGCCACTTTGGTGACGGTGACCTTGTCGCGGCTGGTGGCGCCGGTGACGTTGTCGAGCAGGTAGACCTCTCCGGCAACGTTGTCGGTGCCGCCCCAGGTGCTGATCGCCAGCCGTCCGTCGGGCAGCCAGTCCATGCCGCTGACCTGCGGTTCGAAGCCGTCCGGGCGCAGGTCGGTGAGGGTCAGGTCGGGTCGTACGCCGGTGAGCGGCAGACCGTCGCCGGGGGAGTCGCCGCTCGCCTCGCACTCCTTGCGGCCCGGCGCGGTGACCCGGACGACGTCGGCGTCGGTGCTCAGCGCCTCGCGGGGCACCACCGTGAAGTCGCTTGCGCCCGGAGGTCTCCAGGCCAGCTGGAGGCGCTGCCCGCCGTCGCGCTCGAAGTGTTCGATGCGCAACGGGTGCGCACCGGCGGTGAGATGGACCGTGCCGTCCTTCGGCTCGGCGCCGTGGAGCCCGTCGTGGTCGATGACGAGGTCGCCGTCGATGGTCAGCCGTGAGCCGTCGTCACTGGTCAGGCGGAACACGTACGAGCCGTCACGAGGAACGTTCAGGTAGCCCGAGGCCTCCGCGACGAAATGGTCGGACAGACCGCCGAAGTCGGCCTCCGTGGACCAGTCGACCGTCGACATCAGCTTGTCGTGGTTGGGGGTCTGCCCCGGCTTCAGCGTGCACAGCTTGCTCAGCGGCGTCTGCACGTCGAACACGCGCAGAGTGACCCCGGGTTCCTGGGGCGGGATGTCCGCGGGAGCGGCGGCGGCCGGCGGGGCGGAACACAGACCGGCGGCCAGGGTTCCCGCGAACAGCCAGGGGACGAAGTGTTTTCGAGCGCGTGGGAACAGCCGTGGGGGCATTGGTCCTCCGGAAGGTGGGGACCGGACCGTGCCGGATCTCGCTCCGGTCTGCTGCGGTGGCGCTGCACTTGCGCCGCCAAGCTAGAGGACTTCTGCTTGACATGTCCATACTTTGTCATCGGAGAGTTCAAAGTCCGGGACCGAGGGCCGGGAGAGGGCCGGGAGAGGGCCGGGAGAGGGCCGGGGAGCGGCACCCCCGTTCCTGCGAGTTCTCCGGGAATCCCCGTACCGGGCGCCGGGCCCACGGGGGATCACCCCCGCCGATCAGGGCATTTCCGGCCGGGTGGCGGGCCGCGCTCCCATACGGCTCCCAGAGACTTCCACATCGCTCCCAGACACCCCGGCCAGTCTTGGCCCGACGCACCGGGACGGTGCGCGTGTCGCAACGATCGATTCTGGAGAGCTGATGATCGAGGTTCGCGGGCTCACCAAGCGTTACGGCGAGGTCCTGGCCGTCGACGGCCTGAGCTTCACCGTGCGGCCGGGGGAGGTGACGGGATTCCTCGGGCCGAACGGGGCCGGGAAGTCCACGACCATGCGGATGATCCTGGGGCTGGACGCACCCACGTCCGGCACCGCCACCGTCGGCGGCCGGCCGCTCGCCGCGCAGCCCGTACCGATGCGGGCCGTGGGCGCGCTGCTGGACGCCGGGGCGGTACTGCCCGGCCGCAGCGCACGCCACCATCTGCTGGCCCTCGCGGCGAGCAACGGGTTCGCGCGCGGGCGCGTGGACGCCGTGCTCGAGGAAGTGGGTCTGTCGGACGTGGCGCGGCGTCCGGCCGGAACGTACTCGCTCGGGATGAAGCAACGGCTCGGCATCGCGGGCGCCCTGCTGGGGGACCCGCCGACGCTGGTCCTCGACGAGCCGCTCAACGGACTCGACCCCGAAGGGATCGTCTGGATCCGCCGCCTGATGCGGCGCATGGCCGCCGAAGGGCGGGCCGTGATGATGTCCAGCCATCTGATGAGCGAGGTCGAACTCACCGTCGACCACCTCGTCGTCGTCGGACGCGGCCGGCTGATCGCCGACACCGGCATGGCGGAGTTCATCGCCTCGTGCTCCGAACGGGAGGTCATCGTGCGCACTCCGCGGACGGTCGCCTTCGGCGGGCGGCTCGCGGCGGCGGGCGGCGTCGTACGGCCGGAGGGCGAGGACGGCCTGGTCGTGACCGGGCTCGGCGCGGCGGAGATCGGCGCGCTCGCCGCGGCCGACGGCATCGAGTTGCACGAACTGGCCCCCCGGGCGACCTCCTTGGAGGACGCCTTCATGGAAATGACCCGGGACAGCGTCGAGTACTCCTCCGAGAGGGAAGCGGCCTGATGAGCCAGAGCACCGTCGAGACACCAACCGCCCGAGACGGACGGACCGTACGTACCGCACGTTCGACCCGGATCGCACGAGCGGCACGCGCCAGGTGGCCGCTGGGCAAGGCGCGGCGCAACCGGCGCGAGGACCCGGCGGGGACGGCGGAACGGGCGGTGTTCCGCCAGGCCCTGCACGCCGAGTGGATCAAGCTGCGCACGATGCGCTCCACCCTGTACGTCGTCCTGGGCACGCTCGTCGCGGGGGCGGGTCTCGCCTCGCTGAACGGCTCCGCGTCCGGGGGCGAGTACGCCACCATGACGGCCGCGGACCGGATCGCCTTCGACCCCCTGGCCATCAGCACGAAGGGCTACATACTGGCGCAGCTCTCCCTGGCGCTGCTGGGCGGCCTGGTCGTCACCGCCGAGTACGGCAGCCGCACCATCGTCGGCACGCTGACCGCCGTCCCCCGCCGGGGCAGGGTGCTCGCGGCCAAGGCCGCGGTGCTCACGGCGATCGCACTGCCGACCGGAGTGCTGACGACCCTCGGCGGCTTCCTCGTGGGCCAGGCGGCGCTGGAGGGCGCGGGCGCCCCGCACGTCGCGCTCGGGGACGCGGGATCGTGGCGGGTCGTCCTCGGCGGCGGGCTGTATCTGGCGCTCGCCGGGCTCCTCGGTCTCGCCGCGGGCACGCTGATCCGCAGCACCACGGCCACCGTGACGACCCTGTTCACGGTCATGCTGATCGTCCCGGCCCTCGCACCGGCGCTGCCCGGACCGGTGGCGGACCGGGCGGTGAAGTACTGGCCGCCCTCCGCGGGCGGGCAGATCCTGACCGGCTACCGTGACCCCGCGCTGCTGGCCCCGTGGCCGGGGCTCGCCGTGATGGCGGGGTGCGTCATGATCCTGCTGACGGCCGCGTTCGTCACCTTCCGCAGGCGGGACGCGTAGCGGGACCGGGCCGAGCGGAATCGGGCCGAGCGGGACCGGGCCGAGAAGAGCAGGGTGGGGGACGACCGGAGGGGACGGCTGTGACGGAACGACTCCTGGTGGTGGAGGACGACACCACGCTGCGCGAACTCCTCTCCGCGAGCCTGCGGTTGGTCGGCTTCGAGGTGAGGGCGGTCATGACCGGCGCCGAGGCGATGGCCGCGGTGCGGCGGGACCGCCCCGACCTGGTCGTCCTCGACGTGATGCTGCCGGACTTCGACGGATTCGAGGTCGTGCGCCGCCTGCGCGAGGAGGGGCCGCGGGTGCCCGAGGGCCCTCCGCCGGTCCTGTTCCTCACCGCCCGGGACGCGGCCGAGGACCGGATCAGCGGGCTGACGGCCGGCGGCGACGACTACGTCACCAAGCCGTTCCACCTGGAGGAGCTGATCCTGCGCATCCGGGCCATCCTGCGCCGCACCGCCGGCCGGCAGCCGGACGGCCGACTCGTCGTCGGCGACCTCACCCTGGACCCCGAAGGCCGTCATGTGACGCGTGCCGGGCGGACGGTCCCGCTCTCCCCGACCGAGTTCAGCCTGCTGCGGGTGCTGATGGAACACGCGGGCCAGGTCCTGTCCAAGGAGCAACTGCTCGAACTCGTGTGGCGCTACGACTTCGGAGGCGACGACAGCATCGTCGCTTCCTACGTGAGCTATCTGCGGCGCAAGGTGGACGCGGGTGAGCCCAAACTGATCCACACGGTGCGCGGAACCGGCTACGTGCTGCGCCGGCCGCCGCGGTGAACCGCGCCGTGGCACGCCGGCTTCGGGGCCTCTCGCTGCGCGAGCGGCTGCTGATGATCACGCTGCTGCTGCTGGTGGCCGCGCTGGTCGGCAGCACCGGTCTGCTCCTCGACCAGTTCCGGCGCGGTCTCGTGGGACAACTGGACGAGCGGGTCCGCGGCATGGTCACCGTGGCGGCCCGCCTCCCCGCCCTGCCCGAATCGGTCGGCGCCGAGGTCCCGCAGGCGCGTGAAGCGGTGGAGCTGCGGTGGGTCCGGGACGTCCACCTCGTCCACCTGACCCCCGGTGGCCGCGTCGAGCAGGTCGTCCGGCCCGCCACGGGAGCGCCGCCCGACCTCCCCCGCCTCGACGCCGCGGCGGTCGCCGGCCGGAGGGGCGAGCCCTTCACCGTCCGCAGCGCCGGCGGTGGAGCGGACTGGCGGGTGATCGCCGTGCCGCGCGCGACCGGGGGAGCGGACGACCGGGGCGGCAGCGTGGTGGCGGCCGGCTCCCTCAGCGAGGTCGACGACGCGATGGGGCGCCTCACCGGCCGGGTCCTGCTGATCGACGCGGCGGTCCTGGTCCTCCTCGGCCTGGCCGGCCGGTTCGCCGTACGGGCCGGACTGCGGCCGCTGCGCCGGATCGAGAGCACCGCGGCCGCCATCGCGGGCGGGGACCTCTCCAGCCGGGTCCCGGAGCTGGCGGCCGCGCACACCGAACTCGGCCGGCTGTCCGCCGCGCTCAACGGCATGCTCGACCGGATCGAGGCGGGCGACAGGGCCCGCGCCGACTCCGAGCAGCGCATGCGCCGTTTCATCGCAGACGCCAGCCACGAACTGCGGACACCGCTGTCCGGCATCAAGGGCTTCACCGAGCTGTACCGGATGGGCGGCATGCCCGAACGGGCCGACGTCGACGCCTCGATGGGCCGGATCGAGCGCGAGGCCTCCCGGCTGGTCGACCTGGTGGAGGAGCTCCTGCTCCTCGCCCGGCTCGACGAGCACGGCACCGCCGCGTCCCTTCCGCTCCAGCTGACCCCGATGGACCTGCGCACCCTGGCCGCCGACGCGCTGCACGACCTGCGCGCGCTCGACCCGCGGCGCCCCGTCACCCTCACCGGCCCCGGCGGCGGGCCGCCCGGTCCGGCCCCCGTCCTCGGCGACGAGGCCAGGCTCCGCCAGGTCACCTCGAACCTCGTCGGCAACGCCGTCGCCCACACCCCCTCCGGCACCCCGGTCCGTATCGGCGTCGGGACCCAGGACGGCCACGCGGTCCTCGAGTTCGAGGACGAGGGCCCCGGGATGACCCGGGACCAGGCCGAGCGGGCGTTCCACCGCTTCTACCGCGCCGACGAGGCGCGGGCCCGCGCCGGAGCCGGCGGTGCGGGCCTCGGTCTGGCCATCGCCGACTCGCTGGTACGGGCGCACGGCGGCCGCACCGAGGTCCGCACGGCCCCGGGCGAGGGCGCGGCGTTCCACGTCCTGCTGCCCCTGGATCCCGGCGCCTGAGGTCCCGCGCCACCGCGCCACGGTCGCCACCGGACGCGCCTACGACGACTGGCGCACCACCAGTTCCGTCGGCAGCGTCAGCTGCTGCCGGGGTGCGCCGTGCCGGGTGATGTCGGTGAGGATCCGGGCCATGGTGCGGCCCAGTTCCTCCACCGGCTGACGCACCGTCGTCAGGGGCGGATCGGTGTGGCGGGCGAGGACGGAGTCCTCGAACCCGACGACGGCGACATCACCGGGCACCTGCCGCTTCTGCCGGCGCAGCTCCGCCAGGGCGCCGACCGCCATGAGATCGGAGGCGGCGAAGACGGCGTCCAGGTCCGGGACGCGTTCAAGAAGCGAACACATGGCGCGGCTGCCGCTCTCCTCGGTGAAGTCGCCCGCTTCGACCAGGAGTCCGTCCACCGGCGCGCCCGCCTCCTGGTGGGCGGTGCGCCAGCCGGCGAGCCGGCTGCGGCCGACGTCCATGTCCTGGGGGCCGGTGATCGTGGCGATCCTCCTCCGGCCGCTGCGCAGCAGGTGCCGGACGGCCTCGGCGGCTCCCCCGGCGTTGTCGGAGTCGACGTAGCTCAACTGCTCGCCGGCGTCGCGACGGCCGGCCAGCACGGTGGGCAGGCCCATCTCCTCCAGCATGCCGGGCAGCCGGTCCTCGGAGTGGACGGAGACCAGGAGCACGCCGTCCACACGGCGCGTCGCCAGCGACTCGGTCAGCTGGTCCCGCTCGGCCTCGTCGCGCACGAGCATGAGCTGCAACTGGATCCGGCTCTCGGCGAGGGCGCCGCTGACCCCCCGGATCAGCGCGGCGAAGAACGGCTCGGAGCCGAGCCGGCTCTCCGACTCCGGGATCACCAGGGCCACGGCGTCGGTGCGGTTGGTCACCAGGCCGCGGGCGACCGAGTTGGGGACGTAGTTGAGCTCCTTGATCGCGGCCAGGACCCTGGAGCGGGCATCGGCGCTGACCAGATCCGAGCCGTTGACGACACGGGACACCGTGGTGCGGCCCACCCCGGCACGGGCGGCGACCGTTTTGATCGTGGGCCGGCGATTCCCAGTCATGCACTCCCCTCCCTCGGCAGCCGCGGCGGCGCCGGCCGCGGGATGACCAGCGGCAATTGTTGCAGATGCCACCGCGACCGGAGCACCCCCGAGGCTTCGGGAACGAGCACCGGACAGCGGCGCCGGACGAGACATCGGTTCAAGTCATTGACATATCCGCCCCGGGACAGGAGCCTTCGATGCGTCGATGGGAACGTGCCCACCCTGAAGTGGGCACGTTCCCACCTGATTTCCGGAGCCGCTGCGGTCATCGCGGAACTCGTCACTCCGGTGTGTCAGCGCTGTCGCTAGGAGGAGATCCATGGGCACTCTCGGTTCGTTGCGCACGAGGGCGGTGGCGACAGCCGCGGTCGTCGGCGCGCTGGTACTTGTCGCCGGTTGCAGCAGCGGCGGTGACTCGGTCACCGGCGGCGGCAAGAAGGACGGCAAGGTCACCATCACGATGGGCCTGTTCGGGGTGATGGGTCTCAAGGAGACGGGGCTCCTCGAGCAGTACGAGAAGGAGAACCCCGATGTCGAGATCAAGGCCGAGATCGCCGGGGACGAGCAGACGTACTACACCGCGCTGCAGACCAGGCTCGCCGCCGGCGACGGTCTGAAGGACATCCAGGGCATCGAGATCGGACGGGCCAAGGAGATCACCGAGACCCAGTCGGACAAGTTCGCGGACTTCGCCGGCACGGCGGGCGCCGACCACTTCCTGCCCTGGAAGCAGTCCCAGATCAGCACCGAGGACGGCAAGGTGCTGGGCCTGGGCACCGACATCGGCCCGATGGCCGTCTGCTACCGCAAGGACTACTTCGAGAAGGCCGGCCTGCCCACCGACCGGGAAGAGGTCGGCAAGCTGTGGGAGGGCGACTGGAACAAGTACGTCGAGGTCGGCCGCACCTTCAAGAAGGGCTTCAAGGGCGGTGAGGTGGCGTACATGGACTCGGCCAGCGGTCTGTTCAACGCCATGGTCTACGGCCACTCCGAGCAGTACTACGACGAGAAGGGCGACCTGATCCACGACAAGAACCCGGTCGTCAAGGACGCCTGGGAGCTGTCCGCGGACGCGGCCGACGAGGACCTGACGGCCAAGCTGCGCCAGTTCCAGCCGGGTTGGGACCCCGGTCTGGCCAACGGCACGTTCGCGACCGCCGTGTGTCCGGCCTGGATGCTCAGCCACATCAGCGAGAAGGCCGGTGACGCCAACAAGGGCAAGTGGGACGTCGCCCGGGCGCCCAAGGGGGCCAACTGGGGCGGGGCCTTCCTCGGTGTGGTCGAGAAGAGCCCGGTGAAGGAGGAGGCCCAGAAGCTCGTCGCCTGGCTGACCGCACCGGAGCAGCAGGCCCACATCTTCAAGGAGATCGGCAACATCCCGTCCTCCCAGGAGGCGCTGCAGAGCGACGACGTGAAGAACGCCGAGTCGGAGTACTTCAGCGGTGCGCCGATCGGCCAGATCTTCGGTGCGGCCGCGCAGGAGATCCCCGACAAGCAGGTCCTCGGCCGCAAGGACGGAACGATCAAGGACACCTTCTCGCAGGGCCTGGCCCTGGTCGAGCAGGGCACCGCACGTGACAAGGCGTGGAACACCACCATGGAGCGCATCGAGAAGGCGGTCGGCTGACCGGTCGCCCCGCGATCGCCCTGGGCCCGCCGCCTTCCGCCGGCGGGCCCGGGCCCCGGCTCACACATCCGCTCTCAGGAAGGAAGTCCGGTGGCCACCTCCACCACCAAGGCCCTGGCCGGCGAGGAACCGCCAGGCGCGCCGCGCACGTCCGGAGGCGAGAGGACCGTCCGGCGGCGCAGCGCGCTGCTGCACCGACTGGACGTCAAGGGCGCGCCGTTCGCCTTCGTCGCACCGTTCTTCGTCGTCTTCGCCGCGTTCAGTTTCTACCCGCTCGTCTACACGTCGTGGATCTCCCTGCACGACGTGGAACTGGCCACCCTGGACGTGATGGAGTGGGTGGCGTTCGACAACTACGTCGAGCTCTGGGGCGACTCACGGTTCTGGAACGCGCTGCAGAACACCGTCACCATCGGCGTCATCTCCACGGTGCCGCAGCTGCTGATGGCCCTCGGCCTGGCGCACCTGCTCAACTACCGCATGCGCGCCTCGCTGTTCTTCCGCGTGGCCTCGCTGGTCCCGTACGCCACCTCGGTCGCCGCCGCCGCCCTCGTGTTCACCATGATCTTCGAACGTGACTTCGGCATGATCAACTGGGCGCTCGGCGCGGTCGGCGTCGACCCGGTGAACTGGGAGGCCGACAAGTGGCCCGCCCAGGTGGCGATCTCCACCATCGTCATCTGGCGCTGGACCGGCTACAACGCGCTGCTCTACCTGGCCGCCATGCAGGCCATCCCCGCCGACCGCTACGAGGCGGCCTCCCTCGACGGCGCCTCCCGGTGGAAGCAGTTCACCCATGTCACCGTCCCGGGCATCCGCTCCACCATCGTCTTCACCATCGTGCTCTCCACGATCGGCGCCACCCAGCTGTTCGGCGAACCGCTGATCTTCGGCCAGGGACCCAACGGCATCACCGGCGGCGCGGACAACCAGTACCAGACCCTGGGCCTGCTGCTGTACGAGGAGGGCTGGAAGAACTACCAGATGGGCCGCTCGGCGACGGTCGCCTGGGCGATGTTCATGCTGCTCGTCCTCGCCTTCGTGACGCAGCGCCTGATCAAGCGCCTGCGCTCCCGTACGTCCTGACCTGGAGTCGTCATGACCATCCACAGCCTCCCGGCCCGGACGAAGACCCCGGACCGGACTCCCGCCGAGAAGCCGGTCCGCCGCGGCGGCCGCCGGCTGCTGCGCGAGCGCGCCGGGCGCCAGCACCACGCGGGCCCCCTCGCCTACCTCCTGCTCGCCGTCATGGCGGTGCTGTCCATCTTCCCGCTGTACTGGACGATGGTGGCGGCCTCCACCGACAACACCCGGGTCAGCCAGACGCCGCCGCCCTTCCTGCCGGGCCCGAACCTGTTCAGCAACCTCGCCCGGGCCTGGGACGAGGCGGCCATGGGCAAGGCCATGATCAACAGTCTGATCGTGGCCGGGGTGATCGCCCTGTCCACGGTGATGTTCGCGACCCTGGCGGGCTTCGCCTTCGCCAAGCTGAAGTTCAAGGGGCGCAACGTCCTGCTGATGCTGGTGATCGGCACCATGCTGGTGCCGCCGCAGCTCGGCGTCGTACCGCTGTTCATGATGATGTCCGAACTCGGCTGGTCGCAGCAGCTGCCCGCGGTCATCTTCCCCACGCTGGTGAGCGCGGTCGGCGTCTTCTTCATGCGGCAGTACCTCTCGGAGGCGCTGCCCGACGAACTCGTCGAGGCCGGACGCGTGGACGGGGCGCACTCGCTGCGGATCTTCTGGAGCATCGTGCTGCCCGTCGCCCGGCCCGCGATGGCCGTCCTGTTCATGATCACCTTCGTGCACGCGTGGAACGACTTCTTCTGGCCGTTCGTGGTGCTCGACATGACCAACCCGACGGTCCCCGTCGCCCTCACCCAGCTCAGCGCGGGCTACGTCCGCGACCAGTCGCTGATCATGGCGGGCGCGCTGCTCGGCACGCTGCCGCTGCTGGCGATGTTCATCGTCTTCGGCCGCCAGATCGTCAGCGGCATCATGGCGGGCGCCGTCAAGGGCTGACCGCCGCGCCCGGTCCGGCGGCCCCGGGCCGCCGGACCCGCGCACCACCCCCACCGGGCGTTCACGCCCGCGCACCACCCCCATCACCCGAAAGGACTCACGTGGTCACCGCAGCACGGCAGAGCGCGTCCGCTCCGGACGCCGCCCGCACCTTCCCTCCGGGATTCCTCTGGGGCTCCGCGACCGCCTCCTACCAGATCGAGGGCGCCGCCGCCGAGGACGGCCGCACCCCGTCCATCTGGGACACCTACGCCCGCACCCCCGGCCGGGTCCGCAACGGCGACACCGGCGACACCGCCACCGACCACTACCACCGCTGGCGCGAGGACGTCGCCCTCATGGCCGAACTCGGCCTGGGCGCCTACCGCTTCTCCCTGGCCTGGCCCCGGATCCAGCCCACCGGACGCGGCCCCGCCGTACAGAAGGGCCTGGACTTCTACCGGCGCCTCGTCGACGAACTGCTGGAGAAGGGCATCCAGCCCGTCGCCACCCTCTACCACTGGGACCTGCCCCAGGAGCTGGAGGACGCCGGAGGCTGGCCCGAGCGCGCCACGGCCGAGCGGTTCGCCGAGTACGCGGCCATCGCCGCGGACGCCCTCGGCGACCGGGTGAGGACCTGGACCACCCTGAACGAGCCCTGGTGCAGCGCCTTCCTCGGCTACGGCTCCGGAGTGCACGCCCCCGGCCGCACCGACCCGGTCGCCGCCCTGCGCGCCGCCCACCACCTCAACCTCGCCCACGGCCTGGCCGTCCAGGCGCTGCGCGACCGCGTCCGCGCCGACGCCCGGTGCTCGGTCACGCTCAACATCCACCACGTCCGCCCGCTCACCGACAGCGAGGCCGACACCGACGCGGTCCGCCGGATCGACGCGCTCGCCAACCGGGTCTTCACCGGCCCGATGCTGCGGGGCGCCTACCCGGAGGACCTGCTCAAGGACACCGCGGCACTGACCGACTGGTCCTTCGTCCGTAGCGGCGACCTCGAGCGGATCCACCAGCCGCTGGACTTCCTCGGCGTCAACTACTACACGCCCACCTTGGTCTCCGAGGCCGACGGCAGCGGCACCCACGCCTCCGACGGACACGGCAACAGCGCCCACAGCCCCTGGCCGGGCGCCGACCGGGTCGCCTTCCACCAGCCGCCCGGCGACACCACCGCCATGGGCTGGGCCGTCGACCCCACCGGCCTGTACGACCTGCTGCGCCGGCTGGCGTCCGACTTCCCGAAGCTGCCGCTGGTCATCACCGAGAACGGCGCGGCGTTCGACGACTACGCCGACCCGGAGGGACAGGTCAACGACCCCGACCGGATCGCCTACCTGCGCGGCCACCTGGCCGCCGTCCACCGGGCCGTCGCCGACGGCGCGGACGTGCGCGGCTACTTCCTGTGGTCGCTGCTGGACAACTTCGAGTGGGCCCACGGCTACGGCAAGCGCTTCGGCGCGGTCTACGTGGACTATCCGACCGGCGCCCGCATCCCCAAGGCCAGCGCCCGCTGGTACTCCGAAGTGGCCCGCAGCGGGGTCCTGCCCGGCGCCTGACCGGACCCGGAAGCACCGCGCCGGAAGCGGGGGACCGGGTAGTGCACCGGCCCCCCGGTTCCGGCCGTCAGGGGCGAGGCGCGGAAGTCGAGGGCGTCAGAGCCGAGGAGTGGAAGGCAGCCGATACGCCGCCGCAAACTGTTTCGGAGAAACCCGAAACATTCGAATCTTCCTTGCGCGCCCCCTGGAACCGCCGTCCCCGCGCCCCTTCACGCCTCCTCGGGCGGAGCCGTGCTCTGCCGCACCACCAGGTGGGTCGCCAGCTCTATGCGCTGTGCGGCCGTGCCCGGGACGTCCGGGCGGAGCAGCATCCGGGCGGCCTCCTCGGCCATCTGCCGCAGCGGCTGGTGGACCGTGGTGAGCGGCGGACTCGACCACTGCGCCGGCGGTACGTCGTCGTAGCCGACCACCGACAGGTCCTCGGGCACGCGCAGCCCCCTGACCCGCGCCGCCTCCAGCACGCCCAGCGCCTGGAGGTCGCTGCCCGCGAAGATCGCCGTCGGCCGGTCGGGTCCGTCCAGCAGGTCCATGGCGTGCTCGAAGCCGCCCCGCACGTGGAAGTCGCCGAAGCGCGTCAGGCGCGGGTCGGTCTCCAGGCCCGCCATCGCCAGGGCCGAGCGGTAGCCGTCGAGGCGGGCCAGCGAGCACAGCATGTCCTCGGGACCGGTGACGATCGCGACCCGCTCGTGACCGAGGTCGGTGAGGTGGCGGGTGGCGGCGAGGCCGCCGGCCCAGTTGGCGGAGCCGACTGAGGGCACGTCCGGGTCGGGGTCGCCCGCCGGGTCGATGACGACGAAGGGGATGGCCGCCGCCCTGAGCCGGCGCTTGACGTCCTCGGGGAGGGCGGAGAAGACCAGCACCACGCCCAGCGGCCTGCGCCGCAGCACACCCGGGAGCCAGTCCGGCGCGGGTGTGTGCCGGGTGCCGCTCTCGGTGAGCGCCACCGTCGCACGGTTCTCCTTGGCGACGTTCTCCACGCCCTTGATCAGCTCCATCGACCAGATGCTGTCCAGTTCGTGGAAGACGATCTCGATGAGCGGGGAGCGGGACGCCGACTGCCCGCGCCGGCGGTAGCCGTGGGTCTCCAGAAGGCGCTCCACCTTGGTCCGCGTCGCGCGGGAGACGTCCGACCGGCCGTTGAGGACCTTCGAAACTGTCGGCATCGAAACGCCGGCCTCTTTCGCGACCGCGGCCAGGGTGACTCGGCCGCCCACCTCGTCGTCATCGTGCATACCCGCAGGATAGGCCACCGCGCGTCGATAACGGTTTGGTGACTACCGGCCTGACCGTTGACCGAGCCCTTGGTCTGACCTACTGTCCCACGGCATGGACTTTCGGTGATGGGGCCGAAACTTTCGAAAGGCGAACGATGAAGACACGTGCGCGCTTGCCCAGACTGGTCGCCTGCGGTGCGACGCTCGCCCTGGCAGTGACCCTTTCGGCCTGCGGCGGCGGGGGCGGCGGGGCGTCGGCGGACGACGACAAGATCCACGTCCTGGTCTACGGGGACGCCACCAACAAGGTCGAGAAGAGAATCGTCGACACGTTCAACAAGACGTCCGACGTCAAGGTCGTCCTCGACACCATCCCCGGTGCGGACTACCAGAAGAAGCTGCAGACGATCATCAGCACCCCGCAGGCCCCGGACGTCTTCTTCAACTGGGGCGGCGGCAGCATCAAGCCGTTCGTCAAGGCCGACCTGCTGTTGCCGCTGGACGACTTCATCAAGGAGAACCCGGACCTGGAGAGCAAGTTCCTGCCGTCCGTCTTCAACAACGCCGTCGTCGACGGCCAGCCGTACGGCATACCCATGCGCGGCACCCAGCCGGTCCTGCTCTTCCACAACAAGAAGGTCCTCGACGAGGCGGGCGTCAAGCCGCCGAAGACCTGGGACGAACTGCTCGACGCGGTCGGGAAGCTCAAGGACGCGGGCGTCACACCGATCGCGCTCGGCGGCGGCGACATCTGGCCGACACAGATGTGGTTCCAGTACCTCTTCGACCGTGTGGCCGGCCCCGGGCTGTTCGAGAAGGCCGTCGGCGGAGACAAGAGCGCCTGGGAGAGCGCGGACAGCAAGAAGGCCCTGAGCATGATCAGGGAGCTCGTCGACGCCGGCGCCTTCGGCAAGAACTACGACTCCGTCAAGTACACCAACGGCGGCTCGGTCCAGTTGGTGGCCTCGGGCAAGGCCGGCTTCGAGCTGATGGGCTCCTGGTACTACTCGCAGCAGTTGACGGACCACAAGGCGTTCGCCGAGAAGGGCCTCGGCTACACCGCCTTCCCGACCGTCGAGGGCGGCAAGGGCGACCCGGCCAACGTCGCCGGCAACACCAACAACTACTACTCGGTGATGAAGAAGACCAAGCATCCCGAGGCCGTCGCCGAGTTCCTGAAGCTCATGTACTCCGACGAGTTCGTCAAGGCGCAGTTGGACATCGGCAACCTGCCGACCACGACCAACACCGCCAATTTCATCGACAATTCGGCCACCCCCGAGTACTCGCGCTTCCAGTACGACCTGGTCGCCGACGCCCCCTCGTTCCAGCTGTCCTGGGACCAGGCGTACCCGCAGAAGGCGAGCTCGGACATGCACAAGGCCGTCCAGCAGTTCTTCAACGGACAGCTCGACGCGGACGGCTTCATCAAGGCCATGCAGGCCCTCCCCACCGAATGAACGGCTCATGACCACTCAGATCACGGGCGCTCAGCCCGCCGCCGGACCCCGCAGGGGGTCCCGGCGGCGGCCGTCCGCCTCGTCCGCAACGACGGTGGGCCGCCCCGGCTTCGCCTGGGCGCTGCCCGCCGCAGTGTTCTTCACCCTCTTCGCGATCGTCCCGCTGATCATGGTGGCCGTGCTGTCCTTCATGAGCTGGGACGGGATCGGCTCGCCCGAGTTCGTCGGCACGGACAACTGGTCCCGCCTGATGGACGACCCGGTGATGTTCAAGAGCATCTGGCTGACCCTGCTGCTGACCGTGCTCGGCGTGGTCCTCCAGACCCCGCTGAGCATCATGCTCGGCGTCTGGGCCGCCGGACACCAGCGCAACCGGGCCGTGCTGTCCGTCATCTACTTCATCCCGCTGCTGCTGTCCGCCACGGCCGTCTCCGTGCTCTGGCGGGCACTGCTCGACCCCAACTTCGGCATCCCCGCCGACGCCACCTGGCTGTTCGGCGACGGAAACCTCTTCGGGGAACAGGCCACCGCCATCGGGGTGCTCGCGTTCGTCAGCACCTGGCAGTTCACCCCCTTCCACACGCTGATCTACCAGGGCGCCGCCCGCGCGATCCCCCAGGTGCTCTACCAGGCCGCGGAGATCGACGGGGCGGGCCGCTACCGGCAGTTCTTCCACATCACCCTGCCGCAGCTGCGCAACGCGATGATCACCTCGATGATCCTGATGATCGTCGGCGGCCTGACCACCTTCGAGACGGTCCTCATCCTGACCCAGGGCGGACCCGGCACCGACACCACCATCAGCGCCTACTACATGTACGACAAGGCGTTCAAGAGCTTCGACTACGGCACCGGCTCCGCGATCGCCCTGGTCCTGGTCGTCGCGGCCACGATCATCTCGCTGATCGTCGTCCGGGTCTCCGGCTACGACAAGATGCGCAGCACCATGGAGGGTTCGTCATGAGGCGCCGCCCCAACTACCTGGCCGGCGCCGGCTCGCTCCTCTGGCTCTTCCTGGTCGGCCTGCCGCTGTACGTGCTGCTCGCCGCGACGCTGCGCACCCGCCAGGACTACGCCGAGAACGGCCCGGTCTCCCTCCCGGACAGCTTCACCCTGGACAACTACACCGGCGCCTTCGCATCGGGCTTCGACCAGTACTTCTTCAACACGCTCGTCGTCACCGCCTGTGTGATCGGCATCGTGCTGCTGCTGGTCCCGCCGCTCGCCTACGCGATCGTCCGCAGCCGCGGCCGGACCACGTCGGCGATCTTCCGGCTGTTCCTGCTCGGCCTCGCCGTCCCCGCCCAGGCCGTCATCGTGCCGATGTTCTACCTGATCAGCGAAGCCGGGCTGTACGACAACCTGCTGGGCGTCATCCTGCCCACGGCCGCGTTCTGCCTGCCCATGTCGGCGCTGATCCTCAGCGGCGCCATGCGCGACATCTCCCCGGAGCTGTACGAGGCCATGGCCATGGACGGCGCCACCCCGCGGCGCATGTTCTTCCAACTCGTCCTGCCACTGTCCCGCGGCGGACTGTCCACCATCGTGGTCTTCTCCGCACTCCAGGCCTGGAACGGCTTCCTGTTCCCGCTCGTCCTGACCCAGTCCGACTCCTCCAAGGTCGTCACCCTGGGTCTGTACAACTTCCAGACCGAACACGGCATCGACATCCCCGGTCTGCTGGGAGCCGTGGTGCTGTCCATGGTGCCCATCCTGCTCGTCTACCTGTTCGCCCGTCGTGCCCTGGTCCAGGGCCTGATGGGTGTCGGAGGAAAGTGACTGCCGACGTGGCCGTAGAGACCACCCCCGAAATCCCCCTCTGGAACGACCCCGACCTCCCCGTCGCCGCCAGAGTCGACGCACTCGTCGGCGCGATGACCCTGGACGAGAAGATCGCCCAGCTGTACGGCGTATGGGTCGGCGCGTCCGCCAACGGCGGCGAAGTGGCCCCGCACCAGCACGACATGGAGGAGGCCGTCGACCTCGACGCCCTGCTGCCCGCCGGACTGGGCCAGTTGACCCGCCCCTTCGGCACCGCCCCCGTCGACCCGGCGCTCGGCGCGCTCTCCCTGCTGCGCACCCAGTCCCGGATCACCTCGGCGAACCGCTTCGGCATCCCCGCCGTCGCGCACGAGGAGTGCCTGGCCGGCTTCGCCGCCTGGGGCGCCACCGCCTACCCCGTCCCGCTGTCCTGGGGCGCCACCTTCGACCCCGATGCCGTACGCCGGATGGCCGGTGCCATCGGCCGCGACATGCGCTCCGTCGGCATCCACCAGGGCCTCGCCCCCGTCCTCGACGTGGTCCGCGACGCCCGCTGGGGCCGGGTCGAGGAGACCATCGGCGAGGACCCCTACCTCGTCGGCACCATCGGCACCGCGTACGTCCAGGGCCTGGAGTCCGCCGGGATCGTCGCCACCCTCAAGCACTTCGTCGGCTACTCGGCCTCCCGCGCCGGACGCAACCTCGCCCCCTCGCCCATGGGCGCCCGCGAACGGGCCGACGTCCTGCTCCCGCCCTTCGAGATGGCGATCCGCGAGGGCGGCGCCCGCTCGGTCATGCACTCCTACACGGACACCGACGGCATCCCCGCCGCCGCCGACGAGAGCCTGCTGACCGGACTGCTCCGCGACACCTGGGGCTTCGACGGCACCGTCGTCGCCGACTACTTCGGCATCGCCTTCCTCAAGACCCTGCACGGCGTCGCCGGCGACTGGGCGGAGGCCGCGGGCGCCGCGCTGAAGGCCGGCGTCGACATCGAACTGCCCACCGTCAAGACGTTCGGCGCGCCGCTCGCCGAAGCCGTCGCCGACGGCCGCGTCCCGGAGGAGGTCATCGACCGCGCCCTGCGCCGCGTCCTGACCCAGAAGGCGGTGCTCGGCCTGCTCGACCCGGACTGGAACCCGGTGCCGCCCGCCCTCGACGGCGCCGTCCCGGACGACCCGGACGCCCTGCGCGGCACGATCGACCTGGACGGTCCCGAGAACCGCGAACTGGCCCGCGAGATCGCCGAGAAGGCCGTCGTCCTCCTCACCAACGACGGCACCCTGCCCCTCACCCGGCCCCGCCGCATCGCCCTGGTCGGCCCCAACGCCGCCGAGGGCACCGCCGTACTGGGCTGCTACTCCTTCCCCCAGCACGTGGGCGTGCAGCACCCGGACGTCCCGGTCGGGATCGACCTGCCCACCCTGCACGACACCCTGACCGCCGAGTTCCCCGACGCCGACATCACGGTCGCCCGCGGCACCGGCGTCGACGACGGCGACCTCTCCGGCATCGGCGAGGCGGTGGACGCGGCCCGCGAGGCGGACCTCGTCATCGCCGTCCTCGGCGACCGCGCGGGCCTGTTCGGCCGCGGCACCAGCGGCGAGGGCTGCGACGCCGAGTCCCTCGCCCTGCCCGGCGCCCAGCAGCACCTGCTCGACGCACTGCTCGACTCCGGCACGCCGGTGGTGACCGTCCTGCTCGCCGGGCGGCCCTACGCGCTCGGCCGCGCCGCCGCCGAGTCCGCGGCGATCGTGCAGTCCTTCTTCCCCGGAGTCGCCGGCACCCAGGCGATCGCCGGAGTGCTGAGCGGCCGCACCAACCCCTCCGGCCGGCTCCCGGTCAGCGTGCCGCGCGGCCCGGGCTCCCAGCCGACCACCTACCTCGGCGCCCGCCTCGCCCAGCTCAGCGAGGTGTCCAACATCGACCCGACCCCGGCGTTCGGCTTCGGCCACGGCCTGACGTACACGGAGTTCGCCTGGAGCGACCTGGAGGCGGAAGCCCAGGAGACGGGCACGGACGGCGAGTTCACCCTCTCCCTCACCGTCCGCAACACCGGCGACCGTTCCGGCACCGAGGTCGTCCAGCTCTACCTCCACGACCCGGTCGCCTCCGTGGTCCAGCCGGTGCAGCGCCTCGTCGGCTACACCCGGCTGGAGCTGGACCCGGGCGAGGCCCGCAGGATCCACGTCACGGTCCCCGCCGACGTGGCCTCCTTCACCGGCCGCGACGGCCACCGGATCGTCGAACCGGGCGCCCTCGAACTCCGCCTCGCCGCGTCGAGCACCGACCCCCGCCTGACGGCGACGGTCACCCTGACCGGCCCGGAACGCCGGGTCGACCACACCCGCCGCTTCCACGCGGCCTTCACGCAGGCCCCGGCGGGGCAGGGCTGACCCGAACCCGACTCCGGCCGGCCCGGACCGCACCCGCGGTCCGGGCCGGCCGCATGTCGGCCGAGTCCCGTACTTCCGGGAAAGCGGGTCAGCTCCGGCCCCGCCGCAGACCCGCGACGAACCCGGACCATGCGCTCCGCGGGAACGCGAGCTGGGGCCCACCGCGTTCCTTGGAGTCCCGTACGTGTATGACGGCCGGGCCGGGGGCGACTTCGACGCACTCGCCGCCCTCGTCGCCGCTGTAGCTGCTCTTCAACCAGATGAGCGGTGCGGGCTGTTCGGTGTTCATAGGTCTCCCAGCATCTTCTCGATCAGGCGCAGGGATTCGCGTGGGGTGAGCGCCTGCCCTCGGATGCTGCCATGTTTCGCGGCCAGGATGCGTACCTCTTCCTGGTCAGTGATGAGACGGCTGATGTGCTGGACCTCCAGATAGGCCACCTGCGGTTTGCCCTTCGGGGTGAGCAGCGTGAACGGTCCGCCCATGCCTGCGTGTTCCTCGCTCGCGGTCGGCATCACCTGGATCTCCACGTGGCGCATGCGTCCTGCCCGCAGCAGTTGTTCCAGTTGTCCGCGCTGTACGTCCCGCCCGCCGAAGGGATGCCGCAGAATGCTCTCTTGAATGGTGGCGCTCACGGTCGGTGGCGGCCACCGTGTCATCAGCTCCTGCCGATCCATCCTTGCGGTGACACGCTGCTCGATGGTCTCCTCGTCGAAGAACGGCTGTCGGCTGGCAAAGACGGCGCGGGCGTAGTCCGGGGTCTGGAACAAGCCGGGTACCGCATGGTTGGCGAAGTAGCGCAACTCCACGGCTTCCGCCTCCAACCGGGCATAATCCCGGAACCACTCCGGATGCCGCACCCGGCGCCGTGCCTTCGCCCGCTTCACATCCTCCGCCGCCGACGCCAACAAGCCCCTGCACTCCAACAACTGGTCCACCGCGACCAGCAGTTCCGGCTGAGGAGTCCGCCGTGCCCGCTCGACCGAGGAGATCGTCTCCTCGCCGTACCCGATCTGGTCGCCCAGCTCCTTCTGGCTCAGCCCGGCCCGCTCCCGGGCCACCTTGATCTGGCGGCCGAGGGCTCGGAACAGGTCCGCGACCTCGTCGGTGCCCTCTGTTTCGCCACTCGTGGGGAGACCCGTACCCGGCTGCGCTGTCATGCCGCACCACCACCTTGCTTCTCGTACTGGGGACGAACCGGCGAAGCCCCGGCCAGGTCATGGCCGTGCGCCCGGACATCACACCGTCCGCGCCGGGGCAGTCGCTCTGCGTACCGCCCGGACTGCTGCACACGGTAGGACGGTTCGGTCACCCTCGGTGATGTGAATCAGGAAACTGTCACCGCACCCGGTGAACCGACCGGCGCCACCAGCCACTTCCGCACCATGTTCCCCACCACGGCGCGGGGCGCGCACGACGCCCGCCATGCCGCTGAGCACTGGCTCGCCACGCAGCAGGGATGGCCGGAAGCCGCCACCGCCGGCGACGACAGCGCAGCCACGGCGTCCCTCCTCATCGCGGAACTGACCGCGAACGCGGCCCTGCACGGCCGGGTGCGGGGCAGGAACGCACGTCTCGCCCTCGCCCTGACCCCCGCCACCCTGCGGATCGAGGTGACCGACGCACGGGGCGAACGTCTGCCCGCGCCGACCTCGGTCGCCGATGCCGACAGCGAGGGCGAGTCCGGACGGGGCCTGCTCCTCGTCGCCTCGCTCGCCGACGCCTGGGGCTGCGAGCCCCATCACCCGGGCGGCAAGACGGTGTGGGCGGAGTGCGCCCGGCGGGCCGCCCGGACAGGACGGTAGGCAGGGCAAGGGCACTCTGCCGCCGGTGCCCCGCCCGCCCTGCTCACCACAAGCCCGGCTGTCGGCCGACCCGTCCTCAGGACGTGCCCCTGCCCTCCCAGCGGTCCCGGAACCACGTCAGCGTCTCGGTGAGCAGCTCCCGGTTGCGGTCCTTCTCCAGCAGGGACAGCCGGATGTTGGGACGCAGCTCCAGCTTGCCCTCCGGGAGGTCGACACCGTCCAGAGCGTTGAGACGGGTGAGGAATTCGGCGCGCAGCGTGCGGTCGGTGAACGGCTCCCGCGCGGCGAGGTACTGGAACACCACCTCCGCCGTGCCCCCGCGCCCGGCGCCCGGGTAGAGCGTCATCGGCCAGATGCCGCGACCGGGGCCGCCCGCCTCGCCGAGCATGAGGTACGCGCTCGTGGTGACGTGTCCCGCGCCGTGACCGATCCAGCCGCCCAGTGCCTCCCAGTGGGCGAAGAGCGCGCGGACCGCTTCGACGGTCTCGGGGGAGTCGTCTGCGGCGAGCTGGCGGAAGAACCGTTCGGCGCGGGTCTCCTCTCCCGGCGTTCCCGCGGTTCCGTCCTGAGCGGTGTCCTCGCCGTCCGCCCGGTCGTCGTCCGTGCCGGCGAGCAGCGCGGCGAGGTCGTCGGCGGTGAGCCGCTGGGCCGGGTCGGCGGCCCCGGTGGCCGTGAAGCGGATGCCGTCGGCGGCCAGCCGGGCGCGGACGTCGTCACTTCCCGCTTCCTGGGGCGTCGCCCACCGGAAGCCGTCGGAGACCTTGCCCTCGGAGGTGAGAACCCGGTACGCGTTGGCCACTCCGGAGATGTTGGCCAGGTGGTTGCCCACGGCCTGGGCGCCGGAGCCGAGGAACGCGGCGAGATCGCCGTACGAGGTCCAGGTGCCGTGGGGGAACGCGGCGAGGACCTGGTGGGCGAGCTGCCAGTCGCGGCTGCGCTCCGCGCGGCCGACTCCGCGCAGCGGGGCCGGCCACAACGCGATCGCGCGGTCGGCGAGTTCGTCGGCACGGGCCAGGATCTCGCGCACGCCCCAGCGTTCAGTGGCGGCGATGCGGCGGTTCATCTCCAGGTGGCTGCCCCGCAGCAGGTCCTGTTTGCGCTCGAAGGGGTGGTTGGACAGCTCCGCGTTGACCGCGGTAAGCGTCAGGTTGCCGAGGGTGTGCTGGAACAGGGCGTGCAGTTCCTCCGGGGTCTCCTCGCCGTCCGCCTCCTCGCTCAGTGCACGCAGCCACTCGTCACTGGGCGACTGCGGCATGACGTGCTCAATGGTGAGCTGCGCGGCGGCGAAGTCGACGGGTTCGGGATGCTCGTAGCTCTCCTCCAGCCGTTGCAGCACCAGTTTGCGCTGCTGCCACCGGCCGTACTGGTAGAACGGCGCCTTCCTGATCTTGTCGCGCAGTTCGGTGTCATCGGGCCAGAAGCGGTTCTCGGAGGAGAGGAGCCGGTGCAGTCCCTCGGTGACGGGCACGTCGAGCGGGAGCTGTCCGGGCACGGCCTGGAAGATCCGGTTGAGGTTGTTGACCGGGACCCGGCAGATCATCCGACGGACGAGGAAGCTCTCGATGTACGCCAGGGCGCGGGCGGTCTCGGAGGAGTCCGCTTCCCCGCGCTCGCGCCGGTCGAACAGCAGCATCAGGGCGGGGTAGGTGACGGCTGCCTGCCACGCGTCCAGGCGACGGAGCGCGGCCCGGACCGCGGGATCGGGCTCCTCCTCGGGGTGCAGCAGCCGACGGAAGTGGGTGCTGCGGCGGTGCAGTTCCCTGATGTACTCCTCGATCTCCGCCTCGCCCGTCTTCCTTTCCTCGAAGCGCTTCTGCTGGGCGGTGTACAGATCCTGACGGCGGACCCGGTCGTCTCCTTCAAGTACCAGTTGCAGCCACATGAGCTGTTCCAGCTCGTCGTTGCTCAGACTGCCCTGCAAGGGGAGCCAGTAGGTCTCGTAGACGTGCTCGCCGCGCGTCGGAAGCCGCATGAAGAGGTAGTTGCGCAGCAGGTCGGCCTGGCTCAGCTTGAGGCCGGTGTTGTTGAGCGACTCGAAGATGCGGTGCACGTTGTCGCCGCGCTCGGCGGTCACCGCCACCAGCGTGAGCCGGGAGGTGATCGCCTGCTCGATACGGAACACGTCCTGCGGGGCCGCCGGATCGTCCGCCTCGACGAGCTTCTTGCGGAAGAAGGCATAGGCGGTGGCGACACCGCTGCCGGTGGCCTGATCGGTGAGGGAGCCGCGGATGTGGGCGGCGAACTGAGGCCGGTCCGCCTGCGTCGGCAGCAGACGGAGGTGGTTGTTGCCGCTCTTCCGTTTGTTGATCAGGTATTCCTCGTCGATGCGCTCGGCCTCGTCCGGCTGGGTGGCCGCGACATGATCGCGGATGGCGGCCAGCGCCAGGGACAGCGTGGTCAGCCGCTGCTGACCGTCGACGACGAGCCAGCGGGGGAACGTCACCTCGTTCTGCGGTGACGGCGCGAGCACGACCGAACCGAGGAAGTGCGTGCTGCTCGCCTTGCCCTCCTCCGACTCGAGCAGCTCGGCCTGTTCCAGGATGTCGCTCCACAGCTGCTTGAGGTGCTTCTCGGTCCAGGAGTACGTCCGTTGGTAGAGCGGTACCTGGAACTGCTGGGCCCGGCCCTGTACGAGATCGGCGAACAACGTTTCCTTGGCCTGCATGATGGCCCCCTTGATCCTCGAGCGTCCGCCGCCGATTACATCAGGCCCGGCCGACCTCCGTATCGGAAAAGCCCCATGAGGTGCGGAATCATCGGAGATCCGGTCACACTGTATTTCGGGGGGTCTGTCTTGAGCTGACGGCTGGAGAAGTCGGCCCCGCTCTCTACCAGGCGCTGCCCCCGGCGACCGACGGCCCCGCCGCCGCGCTGCCCGGACGCGGCCGCAAGCCCCTGTTCTTCAGCGACAGCCGCCAGGCCGCCGCCTACTTCGCCCCTACCTCGAGGACTCCTACACCCGTATCCAGCACCGGCGCCTGATGACACAGGCCGCCCTGAAGGGTTGCCCCGACCTCGACGAGCCGCTGCACATCGACGACCTCGTCGCCCATACCATCCGCGCAGCCGACCGCGCCGGAGTCTTCCGCCGCAACGACTCCCGCCATCCGCACGATGAAGGAGGAACGGGGCCGTATCTGGCGCAAGGCAGGGGAGTTCTTCCTGCCCGATGACACCACCGGCGAGACAGCGGCCCACATCGTGCGCGACTGGCTCACGCCCGTCCCGGAGAGCGTGGCGGCCTCGATCCTCCGGGTGCTTCCCGCAAGCGTCCAGGACGAGATCGACGTGGAATCAGGTGCCTGGGTCGGCGAACTGGACCGGCTGCTGCGGGCTGCGGGACAGATCCTCGAGCAGGACGTCACGGCCTACAGCGAGCGCCGCGACCAAGCGGTGGCCGCCCGCAAGTACCGGCTGGCGGACATGTACGAGAAGGTCATCCGCAATCTGACGCACCGCGACCTCCTAGGGGTCCTGGCCAACCGCAACGTCCTGCCCAAGTACGGCTTCCCCGTGGACACCGTCGAACTGCGCATCCCCCAGGACAGCGGCGCCGTGTCGGGCCAGCTCGAACTCACCCGCGATCTCAATGCCGCCGTCCACGAGTACGCGCCGGGTGCCGAGATCGTGGCGGGCGGCCAGCTGTGGGCATCCGCCGAGGTCTACCGCCTGCCCGACCGCGAACTGGTCAGCCGCCACTACACCGTGTGCGGCACCTGCGGCCGCTACCGCGAGGCCACCGAGCCCGTCGACCCCACCTGCACCGCCTGCGGCGAGTCGTCCACCTCCGCGCCGCGCCGCTACGTCGAACCGGTTTACGGTTTCGTCGCCGCACGCGGACCTCAGCGTCGGCCGGGGCAGACCCCGCCGCGCCGCTCCTGGTACGGCGACGTCCACATGTCCACCGAGACCGCGGACGTCCACGAGGGAACCACTGTCTTCACCTCCGGACACACCACGGCCTGGTCGGCGGGCGCCCGGGGCGAGATGGTCGTCGTCTCGGAAGGACCGGGCGGCGCCGGGTACGAGATCTGCGACTGGTGCGGCTGGGGCCGCCCGCACGCGCGTGCCGGATCCCGGGGCGCGGGACACCCTCATCTGCTGAAGGACACCCAGTGCACCGGCCCGATGCGAGTCGTTTCCCTTGCGCACCGGTACCAGACGGACTTCCTCCAGATACACCTCGACCTGCTCACCGCCCTCAGCGCGACGCAGGAAACCCTGCGCTCCGGCCTCTACGCACTGCTCGAGGGCGCGGCCACCCACCTGGAGATCAGCCGGGACGACATCGACGGCACGGTCCACACCGGAACAGACGGCATGCCGTCGCTGCTGCTCTTCGACACCACACCGGGCGGCGCGGGTAACACGATCCGGATCGGGGAGCACCTTGAGGCTGTTGCGCAGGCGGCACTCGGCAGGGTCAACGCCTGTGAATGCGGTCCGGAAAGCAGCTGCTACACGTGCTTGCGGACCTTCCGGAACGAGCGCTTCCACGAGTTGTTGAGTCGTCGCGAAGCGGTATCGCTCCTGTATGCCCTGACCGGCGGGAAGGGCGGGCAGTAGCGCGACACGCCGAAGCGTCGGTGGGTCCGGCAACAGACGCTGCCGGACCCACGCGCGGGATTGTTCTGCCTACTTCAGGTAGGGACCGTCCGCCCCGATCTTCCCGGACCCGTCGAGGACGTAGACCCGCAGGTTGCCCTTGCCCGGCGCGGCCACGGTCAGGGCGCCGTTGGACACGGACCTGGTGTCCCCGGTGACCGCGTCCCGGTATGTGCCGTTCGGTACGCCGGTGAAGGTAGCGGCGCCCGAGACGGTGACGAGGGCGAAGCTGTCCGTGCCCCCGCTGGTGTAGCGGCGCTTGAAGGCCATGTCGCCGCTGATGCCGTTGGTGGAGTACTGGCCCATCTGGAGGGCGGGGACGGCCCGGCGGATCTGGTTCAGGCGCTGTACGTGCTTGACCAGGGGCTGTTGCAGCGTCGTGGCGACGGCACCGGTGGCCGAGTCGACCTTGGAGAAGTCGGAGGCCTTCACGTTGCCGGCGACATGATCGCCGAAGTACGCGCGGCCGGTCGTGGCCAGCGGGCAACTCGGGCCGCAGTCGATCTTCTTGCCCTTCTGGAACTCGATCTCCGAGCCGTAGTAGAGGGTGGGGATGCCGCGGAAGGTCCACATCAGCGACATGTTCTCGGCCCAGGCGTCGGTGCCGCCCGTGTAGCGTTCGCTGCTCTTGTTGGGCCCGTAGTCGTGGCTGTCGACGTAGACCACGTTGTAGGTGGCGTCGTGGTAACTGTCGTCGGAGTCCTTGCCGTTGTGGAAGGCGTTGCTCGCGTCACCGAAGTTCATGTGCATGCGCATGTCGATGACGTTCATGCCGGAAAAGCGGCTGCGGTCGGGGGCGTGGTAGGTGTTGCCGTCGAGGAACGCGTTGGTGGAGGTCGGCTGGTTCCCCGTGCCCTGCTGCTGCTCGTGGTCGTACATCTCCAGGGCGGCCTGCCCGTCGTCGGCGCTGTACTCCTTGTGCTCCTTCCAGGTGAAGAACTGGGCGGAGTGGTTGACCGAGCCCCGGTTCCACTTGTCGTTGACGAAGGCGGCGACCTCGCCGAAGACGAAGAAGTTCTTCGCGGCCTCGGCACCGTGCCGCTGGGCGACGCGCTCCTGGATCGCGGGCAGGAAGCGGCGGTTCCAGGTGGTGCGGGGGATGTGGACGGCCGTGTCGACGCGGAAGCCGTCGACGCCCATGTCGATGTACTTGTCGTAGGCGCCGATCAGGTAGTTCTGCACCTGCGCCTTCTCGGTGTCGAAGTCGGCGAGGTCCTCGTGCAGCCAGCACGAACGGGAGTCCTCGCCCTCCCAGTTGCCGATCCAGCACTGGTGGTAGTACGCCTTCGGGAACATGCCCGAAGTGGGGCTCGGCCACTGGCAGTTGTAGATGGTGTAACCCTCGGGGCTCTTGGCGCCGGTGGGCCTGCCCCAGTTGACGCAGGTGTTGCCGGACGGCTCGGCGGTGGACCAGAGGTCGCCGTTGTAGTGCGACTTGCCGCTCTTGGGGTCGACGGTCAGGCCGTCGTACTCGAAGCCGGGCTGCCTCTCGTCGTAGTACCAGCTCCACTGGGAGTCGCGCACGCCGTACACGGTCGGGGTGAACAGGCCCTTGGCGCCCCAGCGGGAGGAGTGGTTGTAGACCACGTCCTGGTAGATCTTCATGTCCTTGGCGTGTGCGGCGTCGATCAGGTCCTGGTAGCCGGCGCCGGCCGACTCCAGGCGGGGGTCGACCCGGTAGAAGTCGTAGCCGTGGTAGCCGTGGAAGTCGTAGTCCGAGCGGTTGAGCACGACCGGGGTGATCCACACGGCGGAGAAGCCGAGGCCCTTGATGTAGTCGAGCTTGTCGACCAGGCCCTTGAAGTCGCCGCGGAACATGGGGTCGTCGTTGGCCGCATTGCCCGACTTCACGTGCTGGCTGCCGCCCCGGTTGTTGGAGGGGTCACCGTCGTTGAACCGTGCGGTGAGCACGAAGTAGATCGGATCCTTGCGCGGGTCCGTGCCCAGCGGTGTGCCGGTGGCCGGACCGCCCGGCGCGCTCCCGGTCCTGGCACTCGCCCCGGCGGAGGCGGCCGAGACGTTCCCGGCGGCGTCCACGGCACGCACCGTGTAGGTGTACGTGGTGTCCTCCTCCAGCCCGGTGTCGGAGAACACCGTCGAGGAGACGTGGGTGACCGTCGTGCCCGCGGTGCCGCCGGTGCGAGTGACCTGATAACCCGTCACGCCCCTGTCGTCCGTGGCGGGTTCCCACGACACGACGACCGAGGTGCCGGTCGCCGCCGCCCGCACCCCGGACGGGACGCTGGGCGCCCGGGTGTCCGGCTCCTCGCCCGCGCACGGGTCCTCCGCTCCGGCGGTGACGGTGTTGTTCCGTACGGTGCTGGTGCCGGACGGGATCGTGTAGTCGGCGCCGTTGTTGTTGTCCCAGGTGCCGTTGCCGTTGTTGAAGGCGGCCCGCAGGGAGTCGGCGGACCCGAGGTCGACGGTCCGTTTCCACCAGCCGGTGCAGGCCTGTTCCATGCCGATGCCCGGGACGGGGGTCCAGGCGCCGCCGTCCGGTCGGTAGTGGAGGTTCACGGTGCTCCACCCGAGCGGTCCGGCCGCGTAGTAGACGGTGGCCGACCGCGGGCTCTCCGGCTCCTGTCCCGCGCAGGGGTCGCTGTGCGCCACCACTCCGTCCTTGACGGTGATGCTGCCGGTGCCCAGGTCGTAGTCGCGCCCCGCGTTGTTGTCCCAGGTGCCCGAGCCGTCGTTGAAGGCGGCCCGCAGTCCGGCGGCCGAGCCCAGGTCGACGGTGGTCTTCACCCAGTCCGTGCAGGCCGCCTCCATGCGGACCCCCGGGACCTGCGTCCACGTGCCGCCGTCCGGGGCGTAGTGCAGGTAGGTGGAGGACCAGTTCCGGGTCTTCGTGTGGTAGTAGACCGTTGCCGAGGTCGCGGCGGCGGTTGCGGCGGTCCCGGTGGTCGCGGTTGCGGCCGTGAGCTCGGGGTCCGGGGCGGGGGGACCCGTCACCGAGGCCAGGACGAGGAGTCCGGTGGACAGGGCACCCGCGGTCCAGCCGCGGGCACGCGGTCGGTGGCGTCGTCTCATGTGCGCCTCCAAGTGGGGTGAGGGAAGCCGGGGAGGGACTTCCTGTGGACGCACACCGCGAATCCTGACGCGCCTGGAGATCCCGATGCGCCCATGCCTGCACAAGGATTCTGAAAATTACGGAAACTCCTTGCGGGCGAGGGGAGATTACTTGTGCATGACATGCCTGTAAAGAGGGCGCGCAGGAGAGTGGGCGAGGGTGGAGTGTCCGCTCCGTCACCGCTTGGGGTAGCTCTTTCCGGTCGACCCGCAGGCGGGGTCGGAGGTGCGCCCTGCGTGCCGGATGCCGTCACGTGAATGCGGCCGGGCGCCGCTTCAGCGGGTTGCTGTGACGACCTGTGTTCAGGAACTGCCGGGAAGGCGGCCTGGAAGGACTTACTGAAACTTGCAGCAAGATGGCGCAAATGCTGCCTGGCCACCGGTGAAGCGCCCTAGCCTGAGGGCGCATCGGTTCACGAGTTGAAGGAGAGTACTCCCATGCGTCAGGCAACGCGTTCATTCTTTGTGGCGTCGGCAGCAGTGCTGCCGACGCTGATGGGCGGCGCGGCAGCGCACGCGCTGACGCAGGAAGCCGGGCGGGCGCAGGCCGGTGTCCCCGCCTGCGTGGAGGTCGCCCCGAGCTGGCGCTACACCTTCGTCACCAACAACTGTTCCGCCCCCTACACGCTGACCATCGCCTACAGCGACGGTCGCGAGGTGCCGTGCCGCGTCGCCCATCCCGGCAACCACATCACCTTCCCTGGTTATGGCACCCGGGGTGACCATGTGGTCGGCGCCGTCCTGTGCTCCGACGGCGCCGACCACTGACGCACCTCCCGGCCGGATTGGATCAGGAAGGCCCGAACGCGTGCTCGTGTCCGCTGCCGTCAGCCGGTGCGGCGGGAGCGGGCCAGAGCCAGCCGGCCGCAGACCGCGGCGATCAGCCCCAGCACCAGGGCCAGGGCGCCACCGACCACTCCGTTGCCGGTGCCGGGACCGCCGTCGGCGACGGCTAGATTCAGCGCGCCGATGACCATGCCGGCCAGCCCCGCCACCAGGGCCGCGACGGCCCTGTTCCTCCTGTTCCCGGTGCCGGTACGGCCCGCGGAGCGGGCCAGGGCCAGCCCACCGATGACCACGCCGGCCAGCGCCACGAGCGCGGCCGTGGTGCCCACGAGTCGCCCGGTGGTCAGGCTGTAAGCATCGACGGCGGCCGACTGGGCCGAGGCGTGCGCGGCCGCCGGTGCGGCAAGCCCGATGCCTCCGAGCGCGGCGGCCACGGCGGCGGCGAGCAGGCGACGAACAGACATTCGAGGTACTCCTTCTCTTCCTGCGACTGGGCGTCGCCTGAGCATGTCTGACGGCCTCACCCACGGTCGTCCGGCGGACGCAGACACTTCGCGCTGCCGCCGCTGCCGCATCCGGCTACCACGGACGCCGCAGGAGGTGCGAAGGTACTGCGCGTGCGGTAGTCGGCCGCTCGTTCACGAGGGGGACTCGCCCGCGGTGGCAGCCAGCTAGGGTGCGCGCATGAGTGCAGGTGAGTCCGGCGTTCGGGCCCGGTTCGGAGACTGGGCCCTCGCTGTCGGCGTGGCGGCAGTGCTGCTGGTCACCGGGCTGTCCGGACAGCGTGCCGCCACGGACTTCGCTTTGCCCGGGTACGCGCTGCTGACGATCGGCGGGCTGGCGCTGGGCGCACGCCGCCGGGCTCCGGTTGCCGTCCTGGCCGTCACCGGGCTGTGCGCGGTGGGGTACCAGGCGGCCGGTTTCGACGTGCCCGCCGTCGCGTACCTGTTCGCGGTGTACGCGGCCGTACGGGCGGGACACCGCACCGTCACGGTGGTGGCGAGCGTGGCCATGCTGGCCTTGCTGCCGCTCGCGGCCCTGGCCTCGGGACTGCGCGACACGGGCGAGGTGTTCGCGCAGGCCCGAGGCGCCCTCGAGATCGCCTGGCTGATCGCGGCCGGCGCCGCGGGGGAGGCGTTGCGGCAGGCCGAGCGGAGGGCGGACGAGGCCGAGCGCACCCGGGAGGAGACCGCGCGGCGCCGCGCCGACGAGGAACGGCTCCGTATCGCCCGGGAGCTGCACGACTCGCTCACCCACCAGATCTCGGTCATCAAGGTGCAGGCGGAGGTCGCCGTGCACGTGGCCCGCAGGCGGGGCGAGGAGGTGCCGCCTTCCCTGCTGGCGATCCAGGAAGCCGGACGCGAGGCGAGCCGGGAGCTGCGCGCGACGCTGGAGGCGTTGCGCGACGACGACACGGCCCCACCGCGCGGGCTCGACGATGTCCCGGAACTGGTGGAACGGGCCCGTACGTTCGGCCTGGACGCGACGCTGACGATCGAGGGACAGCGACACGGCGTGTCGGCTGCGGTGGACCGGACCGTCTACCGGATCGTTCAGGAGTCGCTCACCAACGTCGCCCGGCATGCGGACGCGGCCACGGCGTCGGTCCGGATCGACTGCCGTCCGGACGCCCTCGTGATACGCGTCGACGACGACGGCAGGGCGACGTCGGCCACCGCCCCGGTACCCGGTCTCGGGCTGCTCGGCATGCGCGAACGCGTCACCGCCCTCGGCGGCCGGCTGCGGGCCGAACCACGCGGCGAAGGCGGCTTCACCGTCCAGGCCGAACTTCCCGTGGAGCGGACGTCATGATCCGTGTCCTGCTGGTCGACGACCAGCCGCTCATCCGCAGCGGGTTCCGCGCCCTTCTCGATCTCGAAGACGACATCGAGGTGGTGGCCGAGGCCGCCGACGGCAGCGAGGGCCTGGAGCTCGCCAAGGAGCACCTGCCCGATGTCGCGCTCGTCGACATCCAGATGCCGGTCATCGACGGCATCGAGGCGACCCGGCGCATCGCCGCGGACCCGACCCTGGCCGGGGTGCACGTCGTCATCCTGACCAACTACGGTCTGGACGAATACGTCTTCGACGCGCTGCGCGCCGGCGCCGCCGGATTCCTGGTCAAGGACGTGGTGCCGGAAGACTTCCTGCACGCCGTACGCGTCGCCGCGCGTGGCGATGCCCTGCTGGCACCCTCGATCACCCGCAGGCTGATCAACCGGTACGTCACCCAGCCGCTGCCCACCGGCACCGACACGGGGCTGGAAGAGCTGACCACCCGCGAACGCGAGGCTGTTGTCCTGGTCGCGCGGGGCCTGTCCAACGACGAGATCGCCGACCACATGGTGATCAGTCCGCTGACTGCGAAGACCCACATCAACCGGGCCATGGCCAAGCTCCGTGCCCGTGACCGGGCCCAACTCGTGGTCCTCGCCTACGAATCAGGCCTGGTAGCCCCACGTAGCCCTTGAACACGCGTTACGTACACCAAGGCCGTCCCGAGCGGCAAGGGTGCGCTCGACGTCTCCACCTGCCCTGGGATCCCGAGCATCTGTGCCCCTGGAGCCGTCAGCAGGCCGCCGGACGCCTTGGCCGGGGTGCCGTCGTTTCCCGTGGACATCGAACACGATGGGGTTCGAGCGCCTCCCGAAGAACCGGACACCCGCTGTCGCCACCCGTGAACGGAGCCGGCCGGGACGACACCGACGGCACGGTCCGCACGGGAACCGACGGAGTGCCGTTGCCGCTGTTCTTCGACACCACGCCGGGTGGTGCGGGCGACACGATCCGTGTCGAAGAGCATCCCGGAGCTGTTGCGCGGGAGGCGCCCAGCAGGGTCGACGCCCGTGAGTGCGGAGCGGAAAGCAGCCGCTCCGCACCGCCGTGGAGCAAGCCGTGTGGCGGGCTGTCGGGTGGGCAGTGAGACTGGGAGGGAGCGGCGTCTGGAGATGGGTGGGTCATGCGCACCGTCGAGGAGACGATCGAGGTCGCGGTCCCGGTGCGGACCGCGTACGACGCGTGGACGCAGTTCAAGAGCTTTCCCCGGTTCATGGCCGGGGTGCGGCGGGTCGACCAGATCAGGCCGGCCGTCCCCCGGTGGGTCGTCGGCACCGGACCCGTGCGCCGTGAGGTCGGGATCGAGATCGTCGAGCAGGTGCCCGACTCGCATCTGGCCTGGCAAAGCCTCGAGCGGCGGCCCTCCCACCGCGGCGAGGTGTCGTTCCGGAGCACCCTGACGGGCACGACGGAGATCACCGTGCGGGTGCGGACCGAAGCGCACGGCGCCGCCGGTGTGCTCGCCGCCGCACCCGGGGTGACCCGCCGGGTGGTGCGGTCCGGGCTCCGGCAGTTCAAGACGTACATCGAGGGGATGGGGGACGCGGTCGGAGCCTGGCGCGGGACCATCCGCAACGGACACGTGCAGCCCATGGAACCGAAACCGCCCAGAAGCCGGGTGCCCTGCTGGCCCGTCGGCTGAATCCACCGACCCCCACCGAATCCACGGGTGGGAACAGTCCACGCGAGAGGCGAGCCGATGAAGAAGCCCCCCGGCGAAGAGCCGAAGGAGGCGCTCACCACGACCCCGCCCCAGAAGTGGGCCGCGGGAGTCCCCGCGGTGGTGCACGCCCTGGAGTACTCCCTGGAGCAGACGTCCCCCGGACGCGTCGGCGAGACGCTGCTGACCATGAACCAGGTCGACGGCATCGACTGCCCCGGCTGCGCCTGGGCCGACCCCGCCCCGGGGAAACGGCACCGCAACGAGTACTGCGAGAACGGTGCCAAGCACATCACCGACGAGGCGACGGGGCGGCGGATCACCGCCGACTTCTTCCGCACCCACCCGGTCTCCGAGCTGGGCCGGCGCTCCGACATGTGGCTCAACCAGCAGGGCCGGCTCACAGAACCGATGGTCAAACGGCCGGGATCCGACACCTACGAGCCGATCAGCTGGCATGACGCCCTCGGCCTGCTCGCCGACGAGCTGACCGCGCTCGACTCCCCCGACGAGGCCGTCTTCTACACCTCGGGCCGGGCCAGTAACGAGGCCGCCTTCGTCCTACAGCTCTTCGCCAGGGCGTTCGGCACCAACAACCTGCCCGACTGCAGCAACCTGTGCCACGAGTCCAGCGGCTTCGCCCTGCACGAGACGCTGGGCACGGGCAAGGGAACGGTCAGCCTCCACGACCTCCACCACACCGACCTGATCTTCCTGGTGGGCCAGAATCCCGGCTCCAACCACCCGCGCATGCTGTCCGCACTGGAGGAGGCCAAACGCAACGGTGCCCGCATCATCGCGGTGAACCCGCTGCCGGAGACCGGACTGAGGCGGTTCAAGAACCCGCAGAAAGCGCGCGGGATCATCGGCCCCGGTACCCAGATCGCCGACCGTTTCCTGCACATCCGCCTCGGCGGCGACATGGCCCTGTTCCAAGGACTGAACCGGCTGCTGCTCGAGGCCGAGGACGCCCGCCCGGGGGAGGTGCTGGACCACGACTTCATCCACGCCCACACCACCGGCTTCGACGAGTTCGCCGCACACGTGCGCGCCGTCGACTGGCAGGACGTCGCCACCGCGACCGGTCTGATGCGCGAGGAGATCGAGCAGGTCCGGGACGAGGTGCTGCGCAGCCGGCGCGTCATCGTCTGCTGGGCCATGGGCATCACCCAGCACAAGCACGCCGTCCCCACCATCCGAGAGTTCGTGAACTTCCTGATGCTGCGCGGAAACCTGGGCAGGTCGGGCACCGGCGCCTGCCCCGTCCGGGGACACAGCAACGTGCAGGGCGACCGCACCGTGGGCATCTGGGAGCAGATGCCGGACTCGTTCCTCGACGCGCTCCAGCAGGAGTTCGGCTTCGACCCGCCGCGCGCCCACGGACTGGACTCCGTGGACGCGATCAGGGCGATGCGCGAGGGCCGCATCAAGGTCTTTCTCGGCCTGGCCGGGAACTTCGTCCGGGCCGCCCCGGACAGCGCGGTCACCGAGGACGCCCTGCGCAGGTGCCGGCTGACCGCCCACATCTCGACCAAGCTCAACAGGTCGCACACCGTGTGCGGCGACACCGCGCTGATCCTGCCGACCCTCGGCCGCACCGAACGGGACATCCAGGTCCACGGGGAGCAGTTCGTCACCGTCGAGAACTCGATGAGCGAGGTGCACACCTCCAGGGGCCGCCTGAGGCCGGCCTCCCCCCTGCTGCTCAGCGAGGTCGCCATCCTGTGCCGGCTCGCCCGCCGCACCCTCGACGACCGCGTCGACGTCCCCTGGGAGCAGTTCGAGGGGGACTACGGGACCATCCGTGACCGCATCTCCCGCATCGTGCCGGGACTGCACGACTACAACCGGCGCGTGGTCCGTCCCGGCGGCATCCAACTGCCGAACCCGGTCAACGAGGGCGTGTTCCACACCGCCACCGGCAAGGCCCTGTTCACCCGCAACACCGGAGAAACGCCGGGCGTCCCCGAAGGGCACCTGCTGCTGCAGACCCTGCGCTCGCACGACCAGTGGAACACCGTCCCCTACACCACCGACGACCGCTACCGGGGCATCCGCGGAAGCCGCCGGGTGGTCCTGGTCAACCCGCGCGACCTGGCGGAACTCGGCCTGACCGAAGGACAGCGGGTGGACCTGGTCGGCGTGTGGACGGACGACACCGAGCGCCGCGCCGAGGGCTTCAAGGTGGTCCCGTACCCGAGCGCACGGGGCTGTGCCGCCGCGTACTACCCGGAGACCCAGGTCCTGGTGCCGCTCGACAGCGTCGCCGAGGTCAGCAACCAGCCGGCGTCGAAGGCCGTCGTCGTCCGCCTGGAGCCCACCACGGCGCTCACGTGACGGCGAACCGGTCGAGTGCCGCGACCGCCAGCGCGGCGATCGCCGGGCGCAGGGCGCTGCCGATGTGCGGGGCGAAGTGCGGGGAGTGGTTCGGGGCCGGGGGTGGTGCGGCGTCCGGGCCGTCGGACGTCCTCCGGCGCCAGGTGTCCGGGTCCGCCACGCCCAGCATCCAGTAGACCAGCGGGATCCCGCGCTCCCCGTGGATCGCGGCTCCGGCGTCCCCGAACAGGGGGAAGTCCTCCGTGGCCATCGACCCCGGCCAGGGCAGCACCCGCGCGGGACCCAGGAGCCCCGTGTGGGCCCGCCGTACCGAACCGGTGGTGTGCGGGTCGCACAGCAGGGCCGCCGAGCGGGAGACGACGGTCACCTCGGGTTCCCGGGGCGCGCCCGCCGCGGCGCTCTCGGCATGCACGATGCGGCGCACCGCTGCCAGCGCCCGGTCCAGGGACGCCTCGACGGCGGCGCGGACCGCGATGCCGAGCACGGCGTGGTCCGGTATGACGTTGGCGGCCGTTCCGGCCCGCACGGTCCCCACGGTCAGCGTCACCTGGTCGGCGGGTGCGGTCTCGCGGGCGACGACGCTCTGGAGCCGGGTGACGACGGCCGCCGCGGCGACGACCGGATCCACCGCCAGGTGCGGGGTGGCGACGTGACCGCCCCGTCCGTGCAGCACCACGTCGAGCACCGCGCCGGCCGCCGCCATCGGTGCCTGCTCCGCCGCGTGCGCGACGGTGCCGGAGGGCATCGGCGCGGCATGCTGGGCGAGGACGACGTCAGGTCTGCCGAACCGTTCGTACAGGCCGTCCCGCAGCATGGCCTCGGCCCCGGCCAGCGTCTCCTCGGCCGGCTGCCCCACCACCAGCAGGGTGCCCCGCCACCGGTCGGACAGCCGGGCGAGCAGGTCAGCGGCACCGGCCGCCGCGGCCAGGTGCAGGTCGTGGCCGCACGCGTGCATGGCGTCGTTGCGGCTGGCGTACGGCAGCCCGGACCGCTCGCGCATCGGGAGCGCGTCCAGCTCGGCCCGCAGCCAGACGCGGGGGCCGTCCCCGTTGCGGAGCACCCCGACGACGCCGTGGCCGCCCACCCCGTGGGTGAGCTCGCAGCCGGCCGCCGCGAGGCGCCGGCCGAAGCGGTCCGCGGTGCGGGCCTCCTCCCCGGACACCTCCGGGTGCGCGTGCAGGTCCAGGTAGTGCGTGAGGGCGGGCCGCAGCACCTCCCCCACTCGGGTGAGGAGGTGCTCGGCGCCCGGCGGCAGCGAGCCCTGACCGGGTGCCGGCGGGGCCTCGGGGCCGGCCGGTGCCGGGTGCGGGGCATGGTGGGACGGTGAGGTCATGGACGTGCTCCGGGAAACGGCCGGGCCTCCGCCGCGGCGCGGGGAGGCCCGGGGACGGACTCACGGGAAGGGGTGCGGGGCCCGGCGGATCTCCGCGTCGGTGAGGTCGCGGTCCCGGTGCCCGCCACGCCGCAGCGCGGTGCGCAGCCGGGGCATCAGCAGGGCCCGCTGCCGGTTCCAGCCGAAGTCGATCGGCAGCAGTCCCGGCACCACCGTGCTCACCGTCCGCAGCCCCATCCGTTCCTGCTCGGGCGAGGTCTGGTCGACGACGATGACGTCGTGGCCCGCCCGCACCAGTTCGTCCCGGACCACGGCGACGTCGTCGCGCAGGTCGCCGGTGCGGGGGCGGCCGTGGCTCTCCCAGTCCCGGTACACCTCGTCGAAGGGGCGGGCCTCGGACGGCTCCAGATAGCTTTGCGCGTACGCGGCCATGCGGGGCAGCCCGTAGAGCTGCGGGTGGTCCTTCAGATGGCGCACCAGGAAGAAGTCGTCGGCCATGGCCTCCAGTTCGCCGCGGCGTTCGGCGGTCTGCCGGGCCAGGTGCGGGATGTAGCTCAGCACTTCGGACAGGGCGCCCTCGACGGCGGACCTCGGGTCCAGTGAGGCCGCGGCCGCGAAGGACAGGGTGCCCGGGCCCCCGTCCCGGCGGACGCCGACCACGGTGACGGCCGGGATCGCCAGGTCGATCCGGTTGTCGAAGGCGTGGACGTCGTAGCCCTGCAGGGCGGCCCGCTCGGCCATGGCGACCGCCGTGGGACCGCCGACCGTCTCCAGGTCGATGCGAGGCAGCCGGGCCGCGCCGTACCAGCCGTTCAGGAAGGAGTCCCGCTCGACGAGTTCGAGCAGGCCGCCCAGGACGGCCTCCTCCAGGCCCCCGCCGATGGCGCAGCCGTTGGAGCACTCGAAGACGAAGTTGTCGTCGGCCAGCGGGATGCTGTAGTAGACCAGCCGCGAGGGCACCAGGACGGCACGCTCGTCCCGCAGCGACCAGCCCCACTCCCAGGGGATGGGCCGGCCCGGGTCGAAGGGCTCGACCGAGGGGTCGTCCCGGTAGGTCTCCGGGCTGTACAGGCCGCACACCGCCGGGTCGACCGCATCGGATCCCAGTTCGTCGTACGAGCCGACCACCGGTGCCGAGCCGCCGCGCCGGTGGGTTCCCGCGTACCGTTCCAGCCCTTCGAGGAACGCGAGCCGGCGGCTGGTGGCGAAGGAGTTCTCCTGCCCGCTCCAGGTGACGTCGTGGAGCCCCGCGTACCCCCGTACGAACGCGCTGCCGGCCACCGGGGCGGTGGTGGACGAGGTGACGTCCGTCCAGGTCCCGGCGCCCAGGGCGCCGCACACCGGGTTGGCCAGGGCGTCCGTGGGCAGCGGGTACGCGAAGGCCGAGCGCAGCCGGTAGGCGCCGGGATCCGGCTTGGGACGCGGAGCGAGGGTGAGCGGCTCGACCTCGTCCGCCGCCCGGGGCCGGGCACGGGGGCCGCAGTCCGGGCACATCGGGTCGGCGAGCAGCGGATACGTCCTGACCGTCAGGTTCGCCAGGTCCAGCCGGGTCACCTGGGGCAGGGCGCGGTCCGCCGGGTGCTCGGCGGGAGGCACCGGGCGCGGTCCGTGCAGCAGGGCCTCGCACAGCGCGGCCACGGTGTCGTGGACGTGACCGGTGAGCAGCGGCCAGGCGCCGGCCGGGCGGGGCCCGTCGGCGCCGCCGGTCTCCAGGGCGTTGCGCTCACTGCGGCTGCGCAGCCGCTGCCACCGCAGGGCGAGGCAGCGGCCGCAGGCGGGAGCCCCGCCGTCGCCTCCCCAGGGGCCGAGCAGGATCGCCGAGGCACTGACGTGCACCAGCGCCGTCGGACGCTGTGCGGCCCACGGGTCCCGGGCCCCGGCGTCCCCGCCGCCCGCGCCGACGGCGCCGACCGGCACGACCCGTGGGGCGTCGGCGCCGAAGCGGCCGTCCAGGAAAGCCTGGAGGGTGTCTCGGGCCTGCTCCATCGGATGCGGAAGCGGGCGGGTCGCGGTGGTCATGAGCTCTTCGTCCAGCGGAAGGTGCGCGCCGCGATCGCCCCGAAGACGACGGCGAACGCGACGAGCCCGAGAGAGCCCATGCCGATGTCGGAGAGGTCGCCGCGGCCGATCAGGGCGGCCGACACCGCGTCGTTGAGATAGCGCAGCGGCATGACCAGCGAGACCTTCTGCAGCCAGTCCGGCATGGCGTCCAGCGGGAAGAACGATCCGGACAGGAAGGCCATCGGCAGCATCAGGAAGTTGGCGATGCCGGCCACCGACTCCGGGGTGTCGGCGATGCTGCCGACGATCACCCCGAGCAGCAGGAAGGTGGTGATGCCGAGGGCCATGACGGGGATCAGCAGGGGCCACCGGGACGCGGGCACCAGGTCGAACCCGGGGAGCATCGCCACCCCGACGAACAGGACCGACTGGACGAGTCCCACGCCCAGGGCCAGCACGTAGCGGGAGCCGATGACGGAGGACAGCGGGGCCGGCGACATGCGGATCATCCGCAGGATGTCGTCCGCGCGCCACTGCATCAGCGTGAACCCGATGCCGAAGACGGCGGCGTTGGCGACGCCCCAGGAGAGCACTCCGGCGGCGGTGTAGGAGAGGTAGGAGAAGCCGCTCTCCTCGACGTCCTGGCCCCGGAAGATGAGTCCGAAGACGATGAGGAAGATCAGCGGGAAGGCGAAGGTGAAGAAGACGGTCGTCTTGTCCCGTACCTGGGCGCGGTAGCCCGCCGCGGTCAGCGCGGTGTAGGCGCTCATGCCTGGTGCTCCTGGTCGTTCGTGGTGAGGGGGGTCTGCGGGTTCTGCCGGGCGGTGATGTCGAGGTAGACGTCCTCGAGGCTGGGGGTGCGGGTCTGCACACCGTCCAGACCGGTGACGGCGTCGAGGGCGGCGAGGACCCTGCCGGTGGCGCGGGTCTCCAGGACGAGGTGCCCGCCCTGCACGGTGACGGCGTCCACGCCGGGGAGGGACGCGGCCTTCTGCTCGTCGATCCGCCCGAGCGGTACCAGCATCCGGCTGGTGGCGCCGAAGGTTCCGATCAGGTGCTGCGGTTCGTCGGTGACCACGAGCCGGCCGGCCACCAGGATGCCGACGCGGTCGCAGAGCGCCTCCGCCTCGTCCAGGTGGTGGGTGGTGTACACGATGGTCCGGCCCTGCGCCTTGAGGCCCCGCAGGACCTCCCACAGGGCGCGCCGGCCCTCCGGGTCGAGCGCGGCGGTCGGCTCGTCCAGGAAGATCAGCTCGGGTCCGTGGACCAGCGCGGAGGCGATGGCGAGCCGCTGCCGCTGGCCGCCGGAGAGGTCGTCGACCCGGACGTGGTGCCGCCCGCCGAGACCCACGGCGTCCAGAGTGGCGTCGACGGCGGCGCGCTCCGCGCCGAACAGGGCCGCCACCGTCCGCAGGTGCTCGTGGACGGTCTGCCGCACGAAGAACGCCGACGACTGGGTCTGCACGCCCATGCGCGGCAGCAGAGCGGTGTTGCGCGGCCAGGGCGACTCGCCGAACACCGTGACCGAGCCGGAGTCGGCCTTGCGCAGCCCTTCCATGATCTCCACCAGGGTGGACTTCCCGGCGCCGTTGGGACCGAGCAACCCGAAGAACTCGCCGCGCCGGACGTCCAGGGAGACCCCGTCGACGGCCCGCCGGTCGCCGTAACTCTTGGTCACGTCGCCGACCGAGACGGCCGGCCCGGCTCCGTGCTCTGGGGTGGGGGAGGGGGAGGTCATAGGTGTACCTCATTCATGAGTTGCGTGATCTTTCGGGGTGGGACGTCATCGGAGCAGCAGGAGGACGGCGGCGGTGCCGGTTCCGGCCACCGCGAGCAGGACGAGAGCGGCGGCCGTGACGGCGTAGGAGGTGTAGAGGCGGCGGGCGCGCCGCGGGTAGGCGGCGACGGCGTCCCGCCCCTGCCTGCGCAGGGTCAGGTAAGTGCCCGTCTCCGGGGCGAGGTTGGCGGCGCCCACGGTGTGGCCGAGCATGCGGTACCCGTCCAGCGGCGGCAGCGGGACCAGGTTGCTCAGGGCCTGCACGACGCCGACGAAGAGCATCCCGGTGAGCACCGGGCGGCCCGGGTCGGCCGGGTCCAGCAGCGCCCACCACAGTGCGAAGGGCAGCAGGAGCACCAGGTTGACGTACGCGCCCGCGGCGGCGACCACCAGCTTCGCCCGCAGGCCGGGCAGGAACAGGTAGTTGTCGACCGTGCAGTACATCATCATGGCCGGAAACCGCCAGCGCAGCCCGATCTCGGTGACCACACCGCCGTAGTGCCGGGCGGCGATCCCGTGGGCGAGTTCGTGCAGGCAGATGCTGAACCAGAGGAAGACCGCGAACGGGACCAGCACCAGCGGACGGGTCAGCAGCTCCCACGTTCCGCCGAGGGCGGCCACCGGATCCGCGAGCACGGCGACGACCAGCACCAGTACGGCGGCCACCAGCGGAAGTTGGGCCCAGGGGCGGAGTAGCGGACGCAGCAGCCGGTGGAGGCGTCCGGTGGTGCCGTGCGCGTCGGCGACGGTCCGCCGGCTGCCCTTCCAGAAGGTTCCGGTGCGGGCCGGAGCAGGCTCGGGCGGAGCGGGGTCCGGGGACCCGGCGAGCAGCCCGCGGGTGCCGAGCAGGCCGAGCAGCCGGGTCCACTGCTCCTCGGGGAGCCGGAGGCGGAACCGGGCCGCGTACTCGGCCACGACGTCGTCGACGTTCCGGGTCCCGTCGAGCCGGCTGATGACGAAGTGCTCCTTGGGGCCCACCTCGAACGCGGCACCGCTGACCGGGTGCTTGATGAGGTGGACGGTACGCGGACCGCGCAACAGGGGCGGACCGATCAGCACGCCCGGACGCAGCGCGGGGCGGTACGCGCGGGCGGCGGAGGCGCGGTCGCCGACGGCGGAGTGGTCGGTGGGCGACTGTTCGGTGGCGCTCATGAGACCGCCTGCCGTCCGTCGGCCGGCTCGCGCAGCACCCGGCCCAGGATGAAGGCCAGGTACGCCTCGTCCCGGATCGTCACATGCAACCGGTTGTTGGTCATGTGCATGTACGGGGAGAGCAGGCGGGGCAGCACCGCGGGCGGGTGGGTGACGGTCACCAGGGGAGCCGCGTCGGGGTCCTCGGCGCGCTCCTGGCCGGTGTCCTCGCGAGCCGGACCGTCCCAGGCCGGGAAGGCGAGTTCGCCGCGCTCGGTGAGGTCCACCACGCGCTCGCGCAGCTCCAGGCAGTGCTCGGCCCAGTGCCGCAGGAACGCCGGCAGCCGGGACAGGTCGCCGCTCGCCACGGCCTGCCTGATCTGCGCGAACCGGGCGCCGAGGGTCGGCGCCATGCGCTCGTAGGTGCGTTCGTACTCGGTGGACCCGATGAAGTCGGTGCCGGGGAACAGCCGGTGCCAGAAGGCGTAGTAGGCGTCGAGGTAGTCCGCGAGCCGTTCCTCCTCGGGCAGGAAGCAGCTCGCCATCACCATCATCAGCTGGGCGGAGGTGCCGAGCAGCACCGTCCGCAGGTGCAGGTTCATGCTCCGGTACGCCTCCAGGACCAGGTCGCTGGAGTGGCGGAAGTGCCATTCGGCGAGGTCCACCCCGGCCGGTCCGCCGTACTTGGCGTACTCGGGGGCGTAGACCTCGTAGGAGAAGGAGTTGTTCGGCCTGAGGTTCATCAGGCCGTCCGGGCCCATGTACCTGGCCCGGTCCTCGCCGGGGAACTCGATGTCGAAGAGGGAGTTGTAGAAGTCCTTGAGGAAACCGGAGTCGACCTCGTAGAGGGCGGGTCGGGCCTTCAGGAAGCCGTTGACCGCCTCCTCGGTGCGGCGGCGCACCTCGGCCTCGGCGTCGGGGCCGCTCGGGCGCAGGCGCAGCCTGATGTGCGGCCCCTCCAACCAGTAGTTGATGAAGAAGTAGCCGGACAGCAGCCCGTCCTCGGTGAGCCGGTCGACCAGCGGGCGGACGCACTTCACCAGCAGCGGCTGGGGGTTGGCGGCGTAGAAGACGTGCAGGGCCAGCCAGGGCGAGGGGCCGGTGCCCTCGGGGTCCGGCCGGAAGGCCGCGGGTTCGGTCAGTTCGGGCATGACGGGGCGGCCTCCGGTTCGGACTGCGGCAGTCGGCGGGTGGTGAAGGTCTCCACGGCGAGCTCGGCCACGTGCCGGCCGCGGTGGGAGGTGAGGTGGAGCCCGTCCTCGGCGGGGAGCATCTCCCGGAAGGTCACCCGGGTGCCCGGCCTGCGCTCCACCAGGGCGTCGAACACGGACAGGGAGAGCGGGCTGTCGAAGTCGACGTGGACGGGCTTGGCCCCGATCGGTCCCTGGTCGGTGTGGGAGACCGTGGCGAAGCAGCGGTCGGGCAGGCCGTGGACGCGCTGCCAGCGCCGGTACTCCAGGTAGTACTCCTCCTCCCCGGCCCCGGGGCCCCGGCTCGGCAGGTACCCCGCGTCCGCGGTCCAGCTGCGCCGGCCGACCACCACGTCTCCGTGCCGGACCCGGGGCCTGCGGGTGACCCCGTTCCGGGCCTCGCCCTCGGGCACCCCCGCCCACACGTCGAAGGGGGCCATGGTGCTGGGGGAGAGGAGCAGCAGGGTGCGCGGGATCTCGGGGAGCGCGATCGGCACGAGGTAGCCGAGATAGACCGGCACGACCTCACGGCCGAGGCGGCGGGAGCGCAGGACCAGGCGGCCGGCCCGCTCGTCATGCCGGATGTAGAGGTCGTCGAGATGGATCCGGGCGTCCTCGGGCACGGTGCTGGTCTCGCCCGGGCAGACGATCTGGTGGTCGGTCAGCCGGCCGTGCAGGTTCAGGTTGCTGCTGACCGGTCCTCCGGTGACCTCCGCGAACACGGCGCCCTCCGGCCGGCGGGCCGCCATCTCCTCGCGCAGGGTGTCGGAGAAGCCGGGTGCCGCCGGGTCCGTGTCCGCTCCGGCGCCGTCGTAGAGGTGGGTGAACCGGCTGAAGGGGAAGGCCAGTCCGCCGTAGGACTTGTTGAGGACGACCAGCGGCCGGCCGCCGGGCGGCCGGGACAGCTGGATGTGATGGCTCTGCGGTGTGAAGTCGCTTGTGATCGGGGCGAGTTCACCGGCGGTCTCGGCGAGCAGCCGCTCCGGCAGCTCGATCTCCTCGGCGTCGGCCGCCGTGCCGTGCCGCCGCCACAGGTCCTTCATGCCCTCGTGGAAGTGGCGGCGGGCCCGGTCCAGGGCCTTCATCTCGCTCTGCCCGAGCCAGTTCTCCTCGGGCAGGTAGGTGCCGTCCTCGTCGTAGGAGGCGCGTCGGGAGGTGAAGGAGACGTACTGGTCGAAGAAGTCCTCGTGGAAGTCGTGGACCAGGCCGAGCAGGTCGTCGCAGCGGCCGCCGCGGCCGTAGCGGGCGGTGAAGAAGCCCAGCAGGGTGATGCGTTGGGGCAGGGTCAGGTCGAAGAGCGGCAGGATGCCCTCGACGGCTTGCAGGGCCCGGCCGGTCTCCCCGCCCAGTACGGCGGGCCCGCAGGTCAGGTCGTCGCCGGTGTCCACGTCCTCGTACACCAGGGTCTGCGGAAGGGCCGGCTCGGCCGCCCCCAGTTCCCGCTGCGCGTCGAGCAGTTGACCGCGCAGGGTGCTCAGCAGCGTGCGGCGTTCCCCGATGCCGGCCCCGGGGTAGCGGGCGAGGCAGTCGGCCGGGCCGTCCAGCAGACGGGCCAGCCGGTCGGCCCAGGGCGCACCGAGGGAACGCAGGGCCTCCTGGTAGGAGCGGAGCGGGTCCTGATCGTGCACGTCCGCACGGAGCACCGGAACCTGCACCATGCCGAGGTCCAGGAGGGCCGACGCGTACCGTTCGCACTCCTCGCGCCCGGCGTCGTGCCCGGTCTCCAGCCAGGCCACCAGGTCCCGGTGGCGCACCGGCGCGTCCTGGGCGCCGAGCCATTCCAGGAGCCGTTCCAGGGTGCCGCTGCTGCGCAGGTAGAACAGCCGGTCGCGGACTGCGTCGAAGGTGACGGCGGCGCTGTCGTCGCCCGCGGTCATCACATGGCGTACGTAGCGGATGCGGTCGGCGTCGCGTCCCCAGCCCGGGGAGAGGACCACCGGCAGGTCCTGACGGCGGCCGGGGTCGGCGGTGATCAGCTCGGTCAGCCGGGCCAGCGCCACCACGTTGAGCCGTACGTGGCTCACCCAGTCCTCGCCGGTGCGCAGCGCTGCCCCGTCGTCCGACGGGTCGCCCGCGAAGGCGCCGGGGCCGATACCGGTGAAGGTGCTGAAGGGGCTGGTCTTGCAGGCCGTGCGGTACAGGTAGGTCAGCGCGGAACGCTCGATCTTGCGCAGCCGGTTGCCGGGCCGGGGGCTGGTGTCACGCAGATAGGCGTCCAGCCGGCCGTCGAGGGCGGGCGAGGCGAGCAGCAGGCCGAGGCGCAGCCGGTCGTCGGCCAGGACCTCGCGCAACACCCGCCGGTTCTCCTGGAGTTCACCGGCGAGCAGGTCCGCTCCGGTGGCCCGCAGCTCCTCGAGGCGGACCCGGTCGTGCAGCCACTGGGCGGTGCGCCGGCCGGTCTCGGGATCCTGCTCCGTCACCAGCTGGACGGCGGCCCCGGTGTCGGCGGGCAGCCGGTTGTTGAAGACCTGCCGGCGCAGGTTGATCAGCCCGCGGCGCACGGCGGCGTCGCCCGGGTCCTCCTCGGGGCCGGTGGTCGACTTGACCAGGGTGTGCAGCAGGTCGCTGAGGGCCGCCCCGGCGGCGGTCAGCCGTTCCTCCTCGGCCAGCACGGCGTCGGCCCAGCGGCGGGTGCCGGGGCAGCGCAGGCCGTGCACCGTCTCGATGGGCAGGCCGGCCGCGCGGAGCATGAAGCGCCGGCCGAGCTCCCAGCGGGTGCCGGGCTCCGTGGCGGCGCCCGGCCCGGTGTCCGTGGGGGCGCCCGCCGCTGTGGTCGTGGCGCCGGACTCTGTGGGTGTCATGGGGAATCCTCTGCGGCCGTCAGGCGATCTCGTGGCGGAAGTCGGCGGGCTGGGGCCGTTCGTGACCGAGGGCCATGATGAGCAGCGGGGCCTCGTCGCCGTCCGCCAGCCCGAGCCGCTCGACGAACGAGACGTTGTCGAAGCCCAGCGCCACACCGGCGCCCAGGCCCAGGGCGGAGGCCGCGACGTAGAAGCTCTGCGCGACGGCTCCGGCGGTGCCGACGGCGAGCCGGTAGCCGCGGTCGCCGAGGGCGTCCAGGACGGCGGTGGTGCGTACGGTGGGCACCAGGACCGCACCGGCCTGCTCCAGGTTGTAGTTGGCCAGGAAGTAGTTCTGCTGGAGGAAGGAGCCCTGGGGGCCCGGGGCGACCGGGCACAGCTCGTCACGGTCGGGGTCGTACGCGTACGCCCCCTGCTCCACGCCCTCCACGTGGTTGACGAAGGCGTACAGCTTGGCGAGCCGGACCTCGCCGGACGGATCGGTGTCGCCGGCCGACCGGGTTTCGGCACAGGCGGCGAGCACCGCCGACAGGTCCCCGGCGCCGACCGGACGGCGGGCGTCGAACCTGCCGAAGCTGGAACGGCGGTCGCGCAGGGCGCGGCGGACGCCGGTGTCCGGGAAGACCGGCTCGGGCAGGGCCACCCGGACGGTGCCGGCGGCGGGATCGGTGGTGGGAAGGGCCGCGGCTGCGGTCAGCGCCCCGGGGGCGGGCCGGTCGGCGGCGCCCTCCAGGGTGGCCGTGTGCATCCCGCTCAGCGCGGTGAAGTCCAGCAGGGTGCGCGAGCGTTCGACGTCCCGGTGCCGGACGGCCGGCCGGTGGCGCGGGTCCGTGCGGGGGGTGACCGCGCGGGCGGCGGCGTCCGGGCGGGGTGCCGGCGCGTCCCAGTGCAGCGGCACGACGGCGAACACCGTCTCCTCCTCGCCGGCCGTCCCGAGGAGTTCGTTCAGCCGGGGCTCGTCGAACCACAGCACGGGGGCGATCCGCAGGCCCCGGGCGGCGGACCAGATCCGCCAGGTCTGCACGAGGGTGCCGACATCGGTGCTGACCACGTGGAACGAGAAGCTGTTGTACTTGAAGGAGTTCTGCCAGTACTTGACGCCGAGCAGCAGGTACTGGTCGGTCTCGAGGGCCTCGGCGGGCGCGTCCGCGCCGAGCGCCTCCCGGACCCTGTTGGTGACGTCACCGGCCAGCAGCCGCTGCAGGGCGTGCCGGTGGATGTCGTAGTAGTGCAGACCCGGGGTGAGGGGGCCGGAGGGGCCGGACGCCCAGTGGATGCTCACCGGGTAGAGCCCACCGCCGCCCGCGGTGCCGCGCGACCAGTTCGCGTGGGTGTAGTACGGCAGTCCGGGCAGGTCGGTGTTGGCCTGGATGCCGAGCCGGCGCCCGGTCAGCCCGTAGGAGTCCCGGAGCATCGCTGACAGCAGCGGGAGGCCGAAGCCGGGCGAGCCGTCTGCGTCCCGGACCCGGGCGGTGCCGGGCAGCAGACCCGGCGCGACCGGGACGTCGGCGAGGTCCTCGGCGCCGGGCAGGGCGAACGCCTCGGCGTTTGGGTAGTACTTGCCCTTGCGCGGGCCGTCGTCCCAGTTCACGACATGGTCGGTGGGCTCCATCGGGACGCGGCCGCGGTGCAGGACGGCGTGCGCGTACTCATGGGCGTACCCCATGGGATCCCCCTTTCGTCAGTTCCTCGGTGCTCTCGGGGTGCTCGGTGTTCTTGCGGCCGGTCATGGGAACGGGTGCGGGCCGGGATTGAGGTCGGCCCCGGTCAGGTCGTCCGGCCGCAGGCCCGCCTCGCGCAGCGCCGTGCGCATCCGGGGCATGTGCCGGGCACGCTGCCGGGTCCAGCCGAAGTCGAGCGGGAGCAGGCCGGGCACCAGCACCTTCACCGTGTGCAGACCGAGAGCACGCTGCTCGGGCGAGGTCTGGTCGACGACGACCACGTCGAATCCGGCGGACGTCACGGCGTCCACCGCGGCGAGCAGATCCTCGCGCACGTCCGGCCCCGAGCCGTCGGCGCGGGCCCAGCGCAGGTCGGCCACGCCCGACGGCTCGGGGGGCGAGGAGCGGCGGAGCAGGAAGTCGGCGTAGCGGCCCATCTCCGGCACCGCGTAGACCAGCGGATGGTCGTGCAGGCTGGTGATCTTCCCGTGGCCCTCGGCCATGGCGCGGTACCCGGCCTCGTCGCGCCGGAACCGCTGGAGGAGCTGCACCGAGTCGGTGGCGATCTCGCACAGGGCCGCGGCGAGCGCGGCCTCGGGGTCGAGGGCGGCTCCGGCCCCGAAGCACATCCGGGCGGGGCCGCCGTCGAACCGCTCGGCGACCGCGGTGACCACGGGGACCGGGAAGGTGATCCGGGTGTCGAAGAACCTGGCCCGGTACCCGTACATGGCCATGCGGTCCACCATGACCCGGGTGTGCGGGTCGGCGCTGGTCGCCGGATCGATCTCGGGGAGTGGCTGCATGCCGTGCCAGGCGAGCAGGAAGGCGTCCCGTTCCAGGACCTCCATCAGGCCGCCGAGCACGGCCTCCTCCAGACTGCCCCCGGAGGCGCAGCCGTTGGAGCTCTCCTGGACGAACCGGTGCTCGATCCCGGGCTTGTGGTAGTAGGCGAGGATCTCAGGGACGGGGCGGGGGCGCGCGTCCCGCAGCGACCAGCCCCACACCCAGGGGACCGGACGGTCCGGGGCGAAGGGCGGCACCCAGGGGTTCGCCCGGTGGAAGTCGTCCGTGTACAGGCCGGTCTCGCGCGGGTCGACGGCGTCCGGCCCGAGATCGTCCAGGGCGGCGGTCAGGGTGAGGGCGCGGCCCCGGGCGCGCATCCCGGCGTGGCGCTCCAGCCCCTCCAGCACACCGATGAGGGTGCTGGCGTGGTAGGTGTCGGCGTGACCGCCCCAGAACGTCTCCCGCAGATAGTCGCCGGAGCGGCTGGAGAAGCAGCCCACGGTGGCGGAGGTGGTCGGCGAGGTGACGTCGCACACCACCGACGGCCCGACGGCGCCCCAGTGGGGGTTGGCGAACGCGTCCACCTGGAGGCCGTACGCGTCCACCGGCCGGACCCGGCTGACGCCCGGCCGGTACTTGGGCGCGGGCCGCAGGGTGAGGGCGGCCGACTCGGCGGTCACCGGCTCCGGTGTGCCGCAGCCGGGGCAGTCCGGCTCGGGCACCAGCGGATGGTGTCGGACCGTCGACTTCTCCAGGTCCACCAGCCACACGTCGGGGAAGGGCCGTCCGGCGTCGGGGGGAGCGGCGTCGAGCCGGGCGATCAGCGAGGCGACGGCCTGCGCGGCGAACGGCACCGAGTAGGGCCACGGCCCCACCTCCCGTGTGCTGCCCCGCAGTTCGAGGCCCTCCCGCAGGCCGACCGAGCGCACCCCCTGCCAACGGCGCCGCAGACACGTGCCGCAGCCGGCCCTTCCCGCCACGGGCCGGGGGCCGACCAGCACATGCCGGCCGTACAGGTGCACGGGGAGCGCGGAGCGCGGCGCCTCCTCGGTGGGGCCGGGGGCGGTGAAGGCGTCCCGCACCCCGAGGGCGAGCACCGCGACCTCGGGCACCGGGCGGCCCGGCTCGAACGGCAAATCCGCCAGTGCGCGGCGGAGTTCCTCCGCGAAGAGACGGCACGCCCCGTCCCGCGGCTCCTCGGCCCCGCCGACGGGGGCCCGGGCGAGGTCAGCGGTCATCGTCGGCCGCCTCGGTGAGCAGGACCCGGACGGTGCGGATCCCGGCGGCCGGCAGGTCGGCCGCGTGCGTGGGCACGACGAAGGCGTCACGCCCGGCGGCGTCCAGCCGCTCCAGGACCTCGGTCCAGGTCACCGGGACCGGCCCGGCGTCCGGCCCGGCCGCGCCGTCCTCGGCCGTGACCGGTACCAGGGCCGCGTCGAGGTCGACCAGCAGCGGGTCACCGGTGTCGGGTGTGCCCAGCACCCCCTCCGCGGCGAGCTGGGCGGTGCCGAGCAGGTCGCGCAGCGCGTCGGTGGCCGCGGCCGTCCGGTCCAGGGCGGAGCCGGTGGCCCAGTGGCCCGGTCCGCCGCCCTCCGCCGGACGGCTTCTGGCCAGCACGACGGAGACCCCGGTGCGGTCCGCCTCCCCGAGGTCGAGGAGCTCGACGTCCAGCCCCAGATGTCCGGCGGAACGCAGCAGGAAGGTCGCCTCCACGTCGTCGGCGAACGCGGTCCGGGGGATCACCGCGGTCCGCCCGGCCCCGCGCACGGCCCGCCGCAGCGCGTCGTGGGCGAGCGCGGACAGCAGGCCGGCCGCCGCGGCCTCCGGCAGGCCGTCGCCCGCACCGGCTCCGGCGCGGGACGGCTCGAACCGGCGGTCCTGGTTGTCCGGCCCGAAGGGCCGCACCGCACCGGCCGGCACCAGCGTCCGCTCCTTGGTCAGCAGCGACACGGCCGGGGTCCAGGAAGCGACCGGATCGCCCCCGGCGCCGGTGGCGGTGGTCAGCGCGTCCGGGTTCACCCTCGGCAGCGCGTCGCCGTCGGAGGCGTCGTCCGGGGCGGGGGACCCGGGCACCACGTGCTCGGCGTAGACCTCGGCGGCGGCGTCGAGGGCCCGCAGACGGGCGCCCGCGGTGTGCTGGACGTCGAACGCGACGACGGTCCGGGTCCCGGCGGCGCCCAGAGCGACCTCCACGGCGCCGACCTTCAGCGGGGTCTGGGTGACCGGCTCGTCCGCGTACCGGGTGAAGACCCCGACGGACGGACGGAGCGCGAGCGAGCGGCGGTCGAGGTCGGCGAGCGGACCCTCGGTCGCGTCGTCGTCCGGAGCGGCGGCGACGACCGGTTCGAAGGCGGGCCGTCCGGGGGCCGCGGTCAGGTCGACGGGATCGGGCGCGCCGGGCCGGGTCCGGCAGAACGGGCACCGCGGATGGGGCAGCAGCCGCTCCGCCAGGACATCGAACGAGGCCATGTCCTGGAGCAGCACCTGCCCCCGGGTCTCGGCCGGCAGCGCCTCGGTGACCAGCCGGAACACCTCGTAGCCGAGCAGGTTGCCGAGCATCGCGGCGAGCGGGCCGCGCGGCCCGGGGCCGGGGGAGCCCCCCAGGGCCAGACCGCTCCAGAGGCCGGCCGCGACCGCCGCGTCCCCCGTCGCGCCGAGGCGCAGCGCCGCGCAGGCCAGGCATCCCTCGGAGTCCGGGCCGCTGACCGGCCCGACCACCGCCCGGTCGCCGAAGGTCCAGGCGGGGAGCAGGAGGCGGCCGTCCGGAACGCCGTGGCGGAGCATGGCGATCGAGGTCCGGAACGCGTCGCGGCCGCAGGCGGCGACCACCACGTCGTACCCCTCGTACGCCGTCCAGTCGCCCGCCGGACCGGCCCCGGGCAGTACCGTCACCTCGGCCGGACTGCCCTGTGCGGTGAACTCCGCCGCCTCGGCCCGCAGTTCGCCGAACTCTGCGGCGGTGGCGGGGCCTTCGGCCAGCGCGGCCTCCACGGCGACGGAGGCGCAGCCGTTGCGGATCAGGGAGAGCGCGCACCAGCGGGCGACCGGACCGTCGCCGAGCACGGCGACACGGGTGCCGCGGAACGCGGCGAACCTGCTGTCGGCGCCGTCGGCGTAGTGGTCGAGGTAGGCGATCTGCGGCGCGAAGCGCGCGGCGACCGCCGGCTGCACGGTCGCGTCCGGCCCCGGTTCGCCGGGGGCCGGCACGGGCCGGGCGAACCCGCGGGCGTAGAGCGCCTTGACCAGACCGCCCACCATCGCCTTCTGCTGGTCCTTGAAGCCCGCGCAGATCTCCGCCACGGTCCGGCTCCCGTCCAGGTGCGGGACGAGGAGGGTCGCGAACCGGTAGGCGGACGGGGAGCTGAGCTGGAAACCACCGTCGGCGTTGTGGAAGATCACGCCGGTGGGCGTCTCGGTGAACAGCACGTCGCGGCGCACCCTGGGACGGGTGTCCGAGGTCTCCTCGTACGGGGTCGTGGGCATACGGAGTCGCACCTCCGGGTCGGGCCTGACGGCCACTCGGGTCTGAAGAAGTAGAAAAAGTCAGGGGAAAGCGAGGAAAGGGGAGGATGTTCGGGTGTCCGGCCCACCGGGCCGGGCCGCGTTCCGGGCCGCAGTCCCGGTCCGTCAGGTGGCCCCGGACGGAAGGGCGTGCCGGGCCGTGGCGACGACGGCCTGCGGGATGTCGCCGGTCCGGGCGGACCTGTGCAGCGCGTGGGCGCGGAACAGGGTGTTCATGCGGAGCGTCCCGGGTTGTTCCTCGTCGAGGAGCCCGGTGTCGAGGAGCCGCTCGAGCAGCTCCTCGGCGTGGGTCTCGGGGACGGAGAGGGCACCGGCCGCGGCCGGTGCGGTGATCTGCCCGTCCAGCCGTGCCAGGCGCAGGTGCGCGTCGGCCACCGGGGCGGGCAGCCGGTCCAGGGCGCCGTCGAGGGTCAGGGGAACGGACATCCGGGCGTCGTCGGGCAGCGCCAGCCGGGCGGGCAGGTCCCGCCGCAGCCATGCGGCGTGGTCCGCCAGGCGCAGCTTCGGCCGGGTCAGCAGCCGGGCCGCGACGATCCGCAGGGCCAGCGGGACGTGCCCGCACGTCTCGGTGAGGGCGTGTGCCGCCGGGGCCTCGGCCGCCACCCGCTCATGCCCGAGGACGGCGACGAGGAGCGCGTGGGACTCCTGCGGCGGCAGGGCGCCCAGTTGCAGTACCGCCGGACCGTGCGTGGCGACCAGAGCGGCCAGTCGCATACGGCTGGTGACGACGAAGGCGCCGCAGCCCGGCATGTCGAGCAGCCCGCGGACCTGGTCCGGGTGCACGACATCGTCGAGTATCACCAGGCACGATCCGGGGGAAGCGCCGGAGGGGAGTGCGGAGCGCAGCTCGGCGGCCGCCTCGCCGGCGGACCGCGGCGTGCCGTCGGGCCCGGTCAGCGGCAGCAGTACACCCCCCGCGGGGTACCGGTCCGCCACCAGTTGCGCGGTGTGCAGGGCCAGTGCGGTCTTTCCCATCCCCGGGCCCCCGGAGATCACCGCGATCGCCGGGCCGGTGTCCGTCCGCCCGTCCCTGCGGCCCTCGCCGCTCAGGTGACTCACCAGGTCGGCGGTCTCCCGGGTGCGGCCGGTGAAGCCGGGGACATGGGGCAGCCTGGGACCCGGCGGACGAACCGGACCCGAGGGCGGGCGGCCGTCGCCGGGGAGGACGGGCCCGCCGGAAGGGGTGTTCTCGCCCCGGGGCGCAGAGGTGTCGGGCAGGGCGTCGGCCACCGCGGGCGCCGCGTGCGGGGCGAGGGTGAGCGGCGCGGCCTCCAGGGCCGGGCCACGGGGCTCGTCGCCCCGCAGGATGGCCAGTTCCAGACCCTGCAGTTCCGCGCCGGGATCGACGCCGAGCTCCTCCCGGAGGTGCGTCCTGATCCTCCGGTACTCGGCCAGCGCCTCGATCTGCCGCCCCGCCCGGTACAGCGCCCGCATCAACTGGGCGGCGAGGCCTTCGTGCTGGGGGTGGGTGCGGGTGGCCTCCCAGAGGTCCACCAGGACCTCGCGGGACTGTCCCCGGGCCAGCTGGATCTCGCAGACGCGCTCCAGGACGCGCAGGCGCTCCTCGACCAGCCGGGGCACCTCGTCGCGGTGCAGCAGTTCGGAGGGGACATTGGCGAGAAGCGGCCCTTGCCACAGGTCGAGTGCCGTGCGCAGCAAGGGGAGTTCGGACTCGCCCGCCCCGGCGGCCTCCGCCACCAGGCCACGGAAGTGCAGCAGGTCCAGGGTGTCGCCGTCGGCCGGGAGGCGGTAACCCCCGGCGACCGCGACCACCGACTGTTCCTCTATGTCGTACTTCGCGAAGAGGCGGCGCAGCCGCAGGACGCAGCTCTGCAGGGCCGCCTTCGCCGTCGCCGGCTGCTCGTCGCCCCAGACGGCCTGCCGGAGACGCTGCGTCGGGACCACCTCACCGGGGCGGATCAGCAGGGCCGCCAGCAGTGACGTCGGTTTGGCCGGCGGGAGGACGGCCACCTCGCAACCGTCGGTGATGCTGAGTGGGCCGAGCAGTTGAAAACGCACGAGATTCCCCCGTTGACCCTCGAAGATCCGCCGAACCGGCTTGTCATGGCCCGCTTCGAGAAGCGGTGTCCTGGCACCGTGTCCGCCCGCGATCGGGAGGGTGATCGGTACAGAACCTCTGCCCGCACTCTGACGAGGGCGGGTACGAGCACATGTGAAGTCGGTGAGCACGGCGTCAATCGGCCTTGTGGCAGTGGTGAGTGTCTACTGGCGTAGACCGACGGTCAAGAGGAGGTTCTGAAGAGCTCCCAAGACGGATCGCTGACACTGAGGGGAAGTCAAATACCGCTAAAGACAGCCTTGTTGCTGGTAAACGGTGCTGTCGCGGCCGGCCCGGAACGGACGCTTCCGGCAAAGCGAGCACGCGGTTGTAGGGGTTCACCTACATGAGGTTTGCGGCGACCGTCACCGCCCTGGCAGCGCAGGTGTCCGGCCGCGCGGCCGGGCGGGCACGGCGAAAACCCGGCCGGAGCCCGCCCCTTGAGGGGAGGGGCGCCGACCGGGCGTCTGCTGTGCCGGACGTGCGTCAGGCGGAGCAGGAGGTGGTGCTGCAGGTGGAGCTGGAGGTCGAGGTGGAGCTGGTGCTGGTGCAGCCGGCCAGCACGACCTCGCTGGCGTCCGAGTAGTCGGAGATCTCGAAGGTCTCGGCCTCGAGCTCGAGGATCTCGTCCGCGAGGGTGCTCAGGTCCTTGTTCATGGTGACTCCCGATGGGTCGGGGCGGACCGCCGTGGCCGGCTGCCTCCGCCGTGTGGGTACGGGACCATTCCAGCGGCCCCCGCTCACCGTTCGGCATGTCTCCCGCTGGCATCCCGCTGGCGTTCTGCTGTCACGCGCCGCCAGTGGCCGGTGCGGGCTGCCCCGGCCTCCGTTCCGGACGGTCCGGCTCGCCCGGGGCCCGGGGCCGACTTCCGGCGGGGCGGCTCCGGCTCCCGGCTGCGACGACCGCTGGGGCCCTGCCCGAAGAGGCCGGCGGGGTGCGTGCCGCATCCCGCGCCTGCGGCATGATCCGCCGGACCGGTCCTACTCCCGGGGGGCGACGCCGAGGGTCGAGGCGCGGGCCACGAGGGTGGGGCGCAGGCGCCGGGAGCGGCCGGGCTTGTCCTCGAGCATGTTCACCAGCGTCGTCGCCGCCAGTTCGCCCATCCGGTACATCGGGGAGCGCACGGAGGTCAGGGGCACCGGGAGGGCCGCCGCCAGCGCGACGTCGTTGTAGCCCACGACCGCGACGTCCCGGCCGACGGTCAGGCCGGCGTCCCGGACCGCCGCCATCACGCCGACCGCCGCGAAGTCGTTGACCGCGAAGACCGCGGTGGGCATCGGCCGCAGGCTCAGCAGGTGCTCGGCGGCGGCCCGGCCGCCGGGCACGTCGAAGCGGGAGTGGACGACATGGCTCTCCGGTATCGGCAGACCTGCCTCGGCGAAGGCCTCGAGGAAGCCCCGGGTGCGTTCGACCCCGGTGCTGGCGTAGGGCTCTCCGGCCACCACCGCGGCCCGCCGGTGACCGAGGCCGAGCAGGTGCTCGCCGGCCAGCCGTCCGCCGCGGACGTCGTCGGTGGTCACCGACACCCTGCCCGGCAGCCGGCGGGACACCAGCACCAGGGGAATGCGCCGACCGGCCAGCTCGGCCACGAGGTCGGAGTCGGAGCGGGCGTCCCCGAGCACCAGGCCGTCCACGCGCCGGGCGAGCAGCGCGTCGACCCGGCGCCGCTGCATCTCGCAGTCGTCGCCGGTGTTGGCGACCACGGTGTGGTAGCCGGCGGCCGCGGCGGCCGCGTCGATCCCCTCGTACACGGTGGCCAGCACGATGTCGGTCAACCGGGGCACGAGCACCCCCAGCATCCGGGAGCGGCCGGTGCGCAGCGCGGCCCCGGCGGGGTCCCGCTGGTAACCGAGTTCCTCGGCGAGCGCCCGGATCTGCGTGGCGGTCCCGCTGGCCACCCCGCCCCGCACGCTGTCGTCCTGGCTCAGCGCCCGTGACACCGTGGAGACGTGGACGCCCGCCTGCCGGGCTATCTGGGCGAGGGTGACCGGGGCACGACCGGTCTGCGCACCGGCCCCCGCCCGTGCTCCGTTTCGCTCCACTCCCGCTGCCCCTCTTCTCGAAACCTGATCGGATTCCGCCCGGACGTCCTCGGATCCTGTTGGCCCCTGTTCGCATCCGCTCGACGCGGAGGACTGTTCGCCGTCCTGGCGCCCTTGAGCCTCGCACATCCCCGAACACTCCGGCCAGACAAGTGTCCGACAACCATTGACCAAAGCACAATCGTTTGCGTAGCCTCACCGCAATCGTTTGCAACGCGGCGAAGAGAGGGTTCATGCGTCGAATCCAGGTCGTGGCCACCGGCGGCACCATCGCGAGCCGGGGCGGGGCGGAGGGCCGCCGGGCGACCGTGCTCGCGAAGGAGCTGGTCGCGTCGGTCGGTCCGCTGCCGGCCGGCGCGGAGGTGGCCACGCGGGACGTGGTCACCCGGGGCAGTTACGCCTTCGGCACCGCGGACCTTCTGGCGCTGGCCCGCGAGGTGCGCGACGCGCTGCACGGCGGGGCCGACGGGGTGGTGATGACGCACGGCACCGACACCATGGAGGAGACCGCCTTCCTGCTGGACCTGGCGTTCGACGACCCGCGGCCGATCGTGCTGACCGGTGCCCAGCGCCCCTTCGACGACCGCGCCGCGGACGGTCCGGTCAACCTGGGTGACGCCCTGGCCGTGGCCGCCGACGACGCGGCCCGGGGGCTGGGCACGCTGCTGGTCTTCGACGGCTTCGCCTTCCCCGCCCGCGGGGTGCGCAAGAGCGACACCATGTCGGCGCACGCCTTCACCGCGCCCGGACGCGGACCGGCGCTCCGCATCGTGGACGGGCGCGTGGTGCCGCTGTCACAGCCGGGGGCCCGCCCGCGGTTCCCCCTCGACCTCGACCTCCCCGACCTGCCCCGGGTGGACGTGGTGCCGGTCTACCCCGGCGCGGACGGGCTGTTCGTCCGGGCCAGCCTGGACGCCGGCGCCGCGGGGGTCGTGGTGGCGGCGGTCGGCGCGGGCAACGCCGGGCCGGAAATGGTCGAGGCGGTCGCCGAGGCGGTGTCCTCGGGCCACCCGGTGCTGATCTGCTCACGGGTGCACTCCGGCCCCGTCGCACCCCTCTACGCGGGCGGCGGCACCGAACTCCACCGGGCCGGCGCCGTGTTCGCCGACGACCTCAGCCCCTGGCAGGCCCGGCTGCTGCTGGCCGCCGCGAGCGCCGTACCGGGCCGTTCCCCGGAAGCCCTGGTCCGCGCCTGGCTCGCCGGAGAGGACCCGCCGCCCGGCTCCTGAGCCGAGGGCCGCGCACCACCCGACCCGATCCGGCTTACTGACACCCCCTCACCCAACCACCCATCCCATCCCATCCCATCCTCAGAACGTCATCAAAGGAGATGTCGATGACCAAGGAAATCCTTGTCGGCTTCGGAGTGGACGTCGACGCAGTCGGCGGCTGGCTCGGCTCCTACGGAGGCGAGGACTCGCCCGACGACATTTCCCGCGGTCTGTTCGCGGGCGAGGTCGGCGTACCGCGCCTGCTGGAACTGTTCCGACGCCGCGGCCTGACCCAGACGTTCTTCTGGCCCGGCCACTCCGTCGAGACCTTCCCGGAGGAGTTCGACGCCTGTGTCGCCGCCGGCCACGAGATCGGCGTGCACGGCTACAGCCACGAGAACCCGATCGCCATGAGCCGGGAGCAGGAGGCCGCGGTCCTGGACCGCTGCATCGAGCTGATCGAGACCCGCTCCGGCCGCCGTCCGACCGGCTATGTGGCGCCCTGGTGGGAGTTCAGCCCGGTCACCAACGAGCTGCTGCTCGAGCGAGGCATCAAGTACGACCACTCCCTGATGCACCGCGACTTCGAGCCGTACTACGTACGGGTCGGCGACACCTGGACGAAGATCGACTACAGCAAGCCGGCCGACCAGTGGATGAAGCCGCTGGTGCGCGGCCAGGAGACCGACCTCATCGAGATCCCGGCCAACTGGTACCTCGACGACCTGCCTCCGATGATGTTCATCAAGGCCAGCCCGAACAGCCACGGCTTCGTCAACCCCCGTGACATCGAGGAGATGTGGCGCGACCAGTTCGACTGGGTGTACCGGGAGATGGACCAGGCGGCCTTCACCATGACCATCCACCCCGACGTGGCCGGCCGCCCCCAGGTGCTGCTGATGCTGGAGCGGCTGATCGACCACATCAACTCCCACGAAGGCGTCCGCTGGGTGACCTTCGACCAGATCGCGGACGACTTCGCCGCCCGCAACCCGCGCCAGAAGGGGGACAGCAGATGACCACCGTGCAGCAGACCGACATAGCCCACGAGAACGAATGGCCGCGCAGCGGAGCACCCTCGGACGAGGTCCTGTTCAAGGGCCCCCCGACGCTCAGCCGGCGCACCATCACGACCACCACCGTGGTCTGTTTCCTGGCCTGGGTCTTCTCCGTCTACGACTTCGTGCTCTTCGGCACCCTGCTGCCGAAGATCTCCGAGTCGTTCGGCTGGAGCACCGGGCAGGCCACGGCGATCGCCACCGGCGTGACCATCGGCACCTTCGTCGTGTCCCTGCTGGTCGGACCGATGCTGGACCGCTGGGGCCGCAAGCCGAGCCTGATCGTCACCACGGCGGGCGCCGCGCTCTCCTCCGGCCTCACGGCCCTGGTCGGCGGTGCCGCCTCGCTGATCGGAGCGCGGGCCGTCTCCGGCCTCGGCTACTCCGAGGAGGTCGTCAACGGCGTCTACCTCAACGAGATGTACGGCAAGAGCCGGCGCCGCGGCTTCATGTTCAGCCTGGTGCAGAGCGGCTGGCCGGTCGGCGCCCTGCTGGCCGCGGCGTTCGCTGCCGTGCTGCTGCCGGTCATGAGCTGGCGCTGGATCTTCCTCCTCGCCACCTTCCCGGTCGTCGTCATCCTCGTCGCCGGGTCCAAGCTCCGTGAGTCGCCCTCCTTCGTCGCCCTCAAGCGGACGCGCGAACTGCGCAAGGAGGGACGCGACGCCGACGCGACCGAGCTGGCGAAGCTGTACGACCTCGACATCAGCCGGGACGACGAGTCCGGTCTGCGCCAGCTCTTCGCCCCGGACCTGCGCCGGCACACCCTGTGCCTGTCCGGAGCGTGGCTGTTCAACTGGATGGGAATCCAGGTCTTCTCGGTGCTGGGCACCACCATCCTCACCGACGGCAAGGGCGTCTCGTTCTCCAGCGCTCTGGTCGTGCTCATCCTGGCCAACCTGGCCGGCTTCCTCGGCTACCTCGCCCACGGGTACCTCGGTGACCGGATCGGCCGGCGGACGACCATCATCGTCGGCTGGACCATCGGCGGCGTCATCATGACGGCGATGCTCTTCGGACCGAACAGCGCCGCGTACGTCATCCCGATGTACGCCCTGGGGCTGTTCTTCCTCCTCGGCCCGTACTCCGCCATGGTGTTCTACATGGGCGAGTCGTTCCCGGCCCGGGTCCGCGGCATCGGCTCCAACACCGCCCACGTGATGGGCCCCGCGGGCGCGGTCGCCGGCTCGGCACTGCTCAGCGCGGTCATCGGCCTCGGAGCGAGCGCCACCACGGCCGCGTTCGTCGCGGGCGCCCTGGGGATGTTCCTCTCCGGCGTGCTGATGCTCGGCGCCAACAAGGTCAGCCAGGACACGGACGACGAGCCCGCGCCCGCGGCCGCGGCGAACTGAGCCGACCGCTTCCCCTCCCCCTTCCCGGTGCGTGGCGGCCCGCACCCGCCACGCACCGGGAACTCCACGAAAGGCAGGACATGTCCTCCACCGAGCTCACCGCGCCGGCCCGCGACGACGGGCTGGCCGGCAAGGTCGCCGTCATCACCGGCGGTGCGAGCGGCATCGGCCGCGCCCTGGCCGTCGCCTACGCCCGTGCCGGGGCCCACAGCGTCGTCGGTTTCTACCCCAAGGACCCGCACAGCGCCGACGAGACCGTCCGGCAGGTCGAAGCCGCAGGCGGCCGCTGCACCGCCGTCGCGGTCGACGTCCGGGACAGCGGGCAGGTCGACGCCCTCGCCCGGGCCGCCGTCGAGACGTACGGGCGGCTGGACATCGCGGTGGCAGGGGCCGGCGTCCTGCGCCGGGCCGCCCTGGCGGACCTCGACGACGACGCCTGGAACGACATGCTCTCGGTCGACCTGACCGGTGTGCTGCGCACCTTCCGCTCCGCCGCCGCCGTGATGACCGGCCCCGGCTCCATGGTGGCGGTCTCCTCCATCGCCGGCGGGGTGTACGGCTGGGACGACCACGCCCACTACGCCGCAGCCAAGAGCGGGGTACTGGGACTGTGCCGGTCGCTGGCGACCGAACTCGCCCCGCGCGGCATCCGGGTCAACACCGTCATTCCCGGGCTGATCGAGACCCCGCAGTCGCTGGACGAGAAGAACTCACTGGGACCCGCCGGGCTCGAAAAGGCCGGCCGGAGCATCCCCGCGGGCCGGGTGGGCGAGGCCGACGAGGTGGCCCGCGCGATCCGCTTCCTCACCAGTGACGACGCCGCGTACATCACCGGCCAGGAGCTGATCGTGGACGGCGGTCTCACGGTCCGCTGGCCGGAGTGACCGACTGACGGCGGGCCGGGCGGCGGCGGGCCGAGCGGCAGGACATCAGGCAGCAGTGAACGAAAACGGCAGCGGACAGGGCCGCGGCGAGAAAGGTGAACGGCATGGGAGTCCTCGAACAACAGGTCGCGCTGGTGACGGGCGCGGCGAGCGGCATCGGGTCGGCGATCGCCGAGGCCTACGCGGCCGAGGGCGCTCGGCTCTTCCTGGCCGACCGCGACGCCGACCGGCTCTCCGCACTCGCCGAGCGCCTCACGGCGCAGGGCACGGAGACGGCCACCGCGGTCGTCGACGTGACCGACGCGGAGCAGACCCGGCAGATGGTGGAGAGCTGCGTGACCGCCCTGGGCGCGCCCGACGTCCTGGTCAACTCCGCGGGCATCCTCACCGAGGTACCGCTGGTCGAGATGGACGTCGAGACCTGGGACGAGATGATAGCCATCGACCTGCGCAGCGTCTTCCTGTGCTGCCGCTGGACGGTGCCGCACATGGTCGCCCGCGGCAGCGGCCGGGTCATCAACATCGCCAGCCAGCTCGGCCTCAAGGGCGGCGAGGGCCTGGTGCACTACTCGGCGGCCAAGGCCGGCGTCATCGGCCTGACCAAGGCGCTGGCCAGGGAGGTCGGCCCGAAGGGGGTGCTGGTCAACGCGATCGCACCCGGCCCGGTGTTCACCCCGCTGGTGGACGGCATCAGCGAGGACTGGAAGAGGGCCAAGCAGGCCGAACTGCCCCTCGGCCGCTTCGGGGTCCCGACGGAGGTCGCCCCCACCGCCGTCCTGCTGGCCAGTGACCCGGGTGGCAACCTCTACGTGGGGCAGACCCTCGGCCCCAACAGCGGCGACGTCATGCCGTGAGTGCGGCGGGTGCCCTGCGTTCCGAGTCCGTGAGAGGCGGGTGAGTTCCGATGTGCGGAGCCTGCGGCGGTGGCCGTTCCGCGCCGCGCTGGGAGGACGTGCTGGCCCCGCCCACCCGGCCGGTCCTCGCCGACCGGGCGGCACGGACCGGACAGCTCCTGGACCCCGGAGCCGGACTGCGGGTCAAGTCCTGGCTCTCCGCGGGATATCTGCTCAGCGACCGGGTCGGCCGCACCGTGCACGCGGCCGACCTGGACACGCTGTGGCGGGCGGCGGCAGAACGCGGCGCGCGGCCCAGGGGCTGGCGGCCACTGAGCGGTGCGGACACCACCGTCTCCGTCGAGCTGCCCGGCGGCTGGGACCTGGCCGCGGCGGCGGTCTGGTGCGCCGCCGCGGCCAGGGCGGCACCGGACGCCTCCCTGCACGTCACCCTGCCCGACCCCGCGGGAGACCGCGTCCTCGGCATCACCCTCGCCTCCGGCGCCGTGCGGGCGACGGTGCTGCACGGCGCCGGGAGCCCTCCCGGCGACAGCGTGCCGGACGGCCGGGCGCCCGGGGGCGCGGTGCTGATCAGCGGGGCCGGCGCGGCCGAGGCGGCCCGTCATCTGCGCGGCCACCACGACGTGACGCGCGCCCCGGCCGACCGGGGTTGACCAAAGCGGGCATCGCGACCGGGCCGGAGGCCGAAGAGCGGTCGAGAGAGGTCATATGTGCCTGTAGGGGACCCCTCACCGGGAACCACCGGGGCACCAGGCAGACTCTGTGGTTGTAATCCCTCTTCGCAAAGGATGACCCAGGCATGATCACGCTCACGAAGGAAGACGGCCCGGCGGACCTGGACGGAGTGACCCACCTGTCCATCGGAGCCTCCTGGGACCCCACCGCGGGCAGCAGCGGCGGGCTGTTGGGCAAGCTGCGCCACAAGACCGGCACCGACCTCGACCTGATCGCCATCGCCATGCACGGCGGGGACCCGGTGCGCCTCGCCGGCCTCGACTCGCTCGACCCCATGGGCAACGGCTCCCTGGTGCACAGCGGCGACAACCAGACCGGGCACGGGGACGGCGACGACGAGACCGTGACCGTCGAGTTCGCCCGGATCCCGCCCCACATCACGTCGATCGTGTTCATCGCCGCCGCCTACAAGAAGGGGAGTTCCTTCCAGAAGGCACGCAACATCAGCTTCAAGGTCTACGACGCGACCGGAGGCAGTTCCCAGCAGGTCGCCGACATCTGGCCGAGCATGCTCACCCAGGACAACGGCTGCGCCGTCGCCAAGGCGATCCGGGTCGGCAGCACGTGGAAGCTCGAAGTGATCAATGAGACGGGCAAGATCAAGCAGGGCGACGAGCACGCCCTGATGCGCTTCGCCGTCAGCAAGTAGCCCGCCCCCGGGGCCCGGGACCCGAGGGGTGCCCGGGCCCCGGGACACGGCCCGCACCGTCGGCTGCGCGAAAGGGCCCGATGTCCTTCGTGACGCCGAATTGCCGGGAGCAGGAAGGAAGGAGAGCCGTACGGTTGCCCGTTCGGGTTCTTTCCGGTTCGGCCCGCTGCGACGCAGACTGACCCTCCCCGGGGCGGACCCCGGAGAGGACACAGGGGGTGACCGCATGCGGTACGCGCACTTCTTCCGATGGCTCCTGGTCGGCGGCCTGACGCTGATCGCGAGCTCCCTCGGTGTTTACGCCGCTGCTCCGGAGTACCCCGAAACCCAGCAGATCGATTTGACCGTGCTCGACGAGAAGCCCGACGGGCAGTGCACGGTCCGGTGGACGGATCCCTTCGAACACCGACAGCGTGAAGCGCCGTACCTGTGCGATGCCGAGCGGGACCCGATCCTCAAGGCACCGCACTACGACACGGATTCCGGCCACGGCTGGGAGTCCGGATTCGTGATCGTCGAAGGCGCGGACAAGGGCGAGCTGTACTCACTGGAGCAGGGCGACGAGATCGGGGAGCGGATCGGGCTCTCCGACGCGCTGGTGACCGTCGGGTTGCTGCTGACGATCGTCGCCCTCGTCGGCGGGAACGTCGACGCGATGAACCGGGGACGCGGTGCGGACCCGAAGGTCGTCCGCGCGGCGACGCGGCTGAGGGGGGCCGCCGCGCTGGTGGCCCAGGACCATGGGCGGGCCGTGGAAGCGGTGCGGACGGCCTGGGCCCCGCTGCACCGGGAACTGGTGGACGGTGAGCTGAGCCGGATCCCGGTTGCCCGGCTCCCGAGGACGGCCGGAGTGCGGGCGCGCGCCAAGGACTTGGAGAAGGGCGGGGTCCGCACCGTGCGGGACGTGCTGGACGCCGGGGTGTGGCGGCTGGCGCAGATTCCCGGCGTGGGACGACCGGCTGCGGGGCAGATCGTGGCCGCCGCCCGGCGGATCGCCGATGAGGTGCACGAGGCGGCGGCGGTACGGATCGATGCGGGGCGACCCGAGCCGCGGACCACGGCACTGGTCGTCGCTCTACGGGTGCTGGTGGAGGCAGGGCCGACGGTACGGCACGCGGCCGAGGCCGGCAGGGAACTGACCGCGCGACTGGATCCGGTACTGGCCGCCGCCGCACCGGCGTCCGGCTGGAAGCAGATGCTGAGGGCGGGGAGGGAAGAGCGCCAGGAAGCCCGGGACGCGGTGGCCGAGCTGCGTGTGCTGCTGGCCGAGGCCGAACAGGTGGGCATGGCACGGCAGTTCGCCCAGGCCTCCGTCGACCTGTTGCGAGGACCGGACAGTGGTCCGGACGGGCTGTCCGCGTGGGTGGACTTCGAGACCCGGCCCAGGGAGTACTACCGCCGGCTCACTCAAGCCATGAGCGGCCCCGAACGTGTCGGGACAACGCGGAAAGCCAGGCAGACGACGGGCGTGTCGTCCTGAACCGGAGTGCCCTCGCGCTCCCAGAAACGGCGGTGCCCGGCGCGCCACTCCTCCAGGGAGGCGTCTCCCTCGCCCTCGGCGGCGGCGTGTTCCCAGGTGACCTCGCTGAAGGAGGTCAGTTCCACCCCGGTGATCTCGATGGTGGCGACGGCACGGCCGCCGTTGTCCACAAGGGCCAACCGCTCACCGACGAACTCCAGACCCTCGGTCTCCTCGACGTACTCCGCCAACAGACCGGTCGTGGCGGTCTTCCGGCCGGCCAGGACGAGGGAGTTCAGTTCGGTCCGCAGGTCATCGGGGGTACCGAGTTCCATCGCGCGCATACCGTCGACACGTGGCCACACTGCCGCATCGCCTCACTTGATCACCCGCGTCGGTCGCGGTCCGCTCCGGGGCGATCATTATGGCCCGGAGCCTGGGCGACCCCCTCAGGCCCGGTCCGTCAACTCCTCCGCGTAGACCTGGGACAGCGGCTGGGGACCGACGTACTGCCGGCAGTTGCACTCCCCGGCCTCGTAACGCAACGGTTTCTTGTTCTCGTCCCAAGCCGTCGGTATCTCGACGCGTTCGTGGCACCGCCCCTGTTTGTCGTGCTTGGCGAGGTGGTGGGTGCACCCGCACACCGGTTCCGGGGGCTTGTGCGCCGCTTCGACGGCCAGTCGTTCCTGCTTCGCCGCCTCCAGCAGTTCGAGCTTGCGCTCGTGCCGGTTGCGCAGCGCGGTGCGGACGTTGTCGGCGGCCCACGCGAAACCGCCCGTCCAGAAGAGGACGAGTACCCACCAGATCCAGTTCATCAGCCGACTTCCCCCTGTCCGGCGTGCGGCTGCCCCGGTGCCGGGTCTGCGCACCGGGCACGGGACCAGGACAGGCGGGAGCGCAAGGGAAGGCCGGAACGGGGATGCCGCGGTACCGGACCGGGCGGCTCCCCGCGTCTCACACGGGAAGCCGCGGCACGCTCTCGAGGAGCCGGCGGGTGTACGGGTGCGCGGGGGAGCCCAACACCTGTGCGGTGTCCCCCTGTTCGACGACCCGACCGCGTTCCAGGACGGCGGTGCGTTCGCACAGGGACGCCACGACCGACAGGTCGTGGGAGACCATGACCACGGTCAGCCCCTGTTCCCGCTGCAGTTCGGCGAGCAGATCGACCACGGCGACGCGCGTCGTGACGTCCAGCGCGCTGACGGGTTCGTCGGCCAGCAGCACCCGCGGACGGCACACCGTCGCCCGGGCGATCGCGATGCGCTGGCGCTGGCCGCCGGAGAACTCGTGCGGATAGCGCTCGGCCGCGTCCGCCGGAAGCCCCACCCGCTCCAGCGCCTCGGCCACCTTGGGGGCCGCGGTGGCCTTCGAGTCGAGGCCCAGGGAACGCAACGGCTCGGCGACGATGCCGCCGACGCGGCTGCGGGGGTCGAGCGAGGAGTACGGGTCCTGGAAGACGCACTGCACGCTGCGCCGGAAGTGCCGCATCTGCCGGCGGTCACGCACGTTCAGTCCGGCGCCGTCGAAGCCGACCGTGCCCCGGGTCGGCCGGGCCAGGCCCAGGAGCAGCCGCAGCAGAGTCGTCTTGCCCGCGCCGGACTCGCCGACGAGCGCGAGACTGCGGCCGGCCTCGACGGTGAGGGAGACGTCCCGCACGGCGGGCGTGGCGCTTCCCCGGTGGTGCAGGGAGACGTCCTTCAGCTCCAGGACCGGCGGCGGTGGCGGCAGTGGCGGCGGTGTCATTGGGCGACTCCCAGGTTCAGGGCGGACTCCAGTCGCCGGGCACTGCCCACCAGCGCCCTGGTGTAGGGGTGGTCCGGTGAGCGGACGAGGTCGAGGAGGGTGCCCTCCTCGACGGCGCGGCCCCCGCGCATGACCAGGGCACGGTCGGTGATCCTGGCGACGACGGCGAGGTCGTGGCTGACGAAGACGACGGCCATGCCGCGCTCCCGCACGAGGGTGTCGATCAGGTCGAGCATCTCGGCCTGCACGGACACGTCGAGTGCGGTGGTCGGCTCGTCCGCGATGAGCAGCTTCGGGTCACAGGCCAGTGCCATGGCGAGCGCGACCCGCTGGCGCTGGCCGCCGGACATCTCGTGCGGGAAGGACCGGGCGATACGGTCGGGTTCGGCCAGCCGTACCTGTTCCAGGGCGTCGACGACGGCCTTCCTCAGGGCGGCGCCCTTGAGTCCCCGCCGCCTGCGCAGGGGTTCGGCGACCTGCCTGCCCGCACGCATCAGCGGGTCCAGGGCGGTGAGCGGTTCCTGGAAGACGACGGCGGCGTCCCGCCCCCGCACGCGCGTGAGGTGCTCCTCGCGCGCGCCGACGATCTGGGTCCCGGCGAGCTCGACGCTGCCGGTGGCGGTGATGCCCTCCGGCAGGAGGCCGAGGACCGCCAGCGCGGTCAGCGACTTGCCGGAGCCCGACTCGCCGATGAGGCCGAGCCGTTCGCCGGGTGCGACGGACAGCGACAGGTCGTCGACGAGTGTGGTTCCGTCCGCGGTGCGCAGGGTGAGGCCGCGGATGTCGAGGAGGGTCATGCGCGCCTTCGCCGGGTCGTCGGGTCGAGGGTGTCGCGCAGGCCGTCCGCGACGAGGTTCACGCCCACGACCAGCACGACGAGCAGAACGCCGGGGGCGAGCGCGCCGGCCGGTGCGGTGGTGAAGGTGGCCTGCGCCTCCTGGAGCATGCGGCCCCACGACGCGTGGGGCGGCGGTGCGCCCAGCCCCAGGTAGGACAGGCCCGCCTCAGCCAGCACGGCGAGCCCGAACTGGAGGGCCAGGTTGACCGCGAGGGTCGGCCAGATGTTGGGCAGGACGTGCCGGGCCACGGTACGCGGCCAGGACGTGCCGGAGATACGGGCCGCGGTGATGTAGTCCTGGTTCAGGACCCGTTTGACCAGGATGCGGGTGAGCCGGGCCACGACCGCGCTCTGCGCGAGTCCGATCGCCAGCACGGCCGAACCGAGCGTCGCCGAGCGCGCGGCGACGATGAGCATCGCCAGCAGCAGGGTCGGGAAGGCGATCAGGATGTCGAGGAACGCGGAGAGGGTGTCGTCCAGCCAGCCCTGCGCGAAGGCCGCGAGCAGCCCCAGCAGGACTCCGAGGGTTGCCGCGATCAGGACCGAACCCAGCCCGGCCTCCACGGCGATCCGCGATCCGATCATCACCTGGGTGAACAGGTCGCGTCCGAGTTTGTCGGTGCCCAGCAGGTGGCCGGCCCCGGGAGCGGTGAGCCGGCCGCCGGAGGTGTCGTCGGCGTCGTACGGGGTCCACACCAGCGAGACGAGCGCGAGCAGTGCGATCAGACCCGCGAGCACGCACCCGGTGACCAGGGTGTACGAGCGCACCGGGCGGCGTCGTCCGACGGCGGCCCCGGTCATCGGGCACCTCCCGCGAGGCTGCCGCGCAGCCTCGGGTCGATGATCCGCTGGACGAGGTCGGCGGCGAAGCCGATGAGCAGGACGGCCAGGGTGGAGACGAACAGCACGCCCTGGACGACCGGGTAGTCGTGCTGGGCGATGCCGGTGACGAGCAGGGAGCCGAGGCCCGGCAGCGCGAACACGGACTCCACGACCACCGCGCCGAGCAGGGTGGACGCCAGCTCGATACCGAGGACGGAGACCACCGGAACGGAGGCGTTGCGCAGCCCGTGCCGCCACATGGCCTGTCCGAACGAGGAGCCCAGCGCCCGTGCCGTGCGCAGGTAGTCACTGCCCAGGACGTCCAGGGTCGCCGAGCGGACGTACCGGATCAGCGACGCGCTCATCACCAGCGCGATGGTCACCACGGGCAGCACCAGCGACCGGATCGCCTCGCCGGGCAGCGACCAGCCGTCCGGCGGGAAACCGCCGGCCGGCAGCCAGCCCGCGTTCAGCGCGAACACGGCGATGAGGATCATGCCGAGCCAGAACACCGGTACGGCGATGCCCAGTTGCGAGACACCGCTGAGCAGGCCGCCGTACCAGGTGTGCCGCTTGTACGCGGCCGTGAACCCGGCCGGCAGCGCGATCAGGACCGCGAGGACGAACGCGGCCAGCGTCAGCGGGACCGTCACGTGGAGCCGGGCGGCCACCTCGGGCCCGACCGGCAGCGTGCTGACGAACGAGGTTCCCAGATCCCCGCTCGCCAGCTGCCCGAGCCAGTGCGTGAACTGCTCGGGCAGCGGCTTGTCGGACCCGATGGACTGCCGGGCCGCAGCGATCTGCTCGGGGGTCGCGCCCACCGTGGTGAGCGCGTTGGCGGGGTCGCCGGGCAGCAGCCGCAGCAGCGCGAACAGCACCACGCTCGCGAGCGCCAGCGACACCAGCAGGAAGGCGAAGCGGCGCAGGAGGTACCGCGTCATCAGCTCTTCTTCTTGATGTCGTAGGCGAAGAACTGCGAGTTGAGACCGTTGAGCGGGTAGCCGGACAGCTTGGTGTTCGCCACGACGATCTGCGGGTAGAGGTAGAGCCACTCGCTCGCCGCGTCCTCGGCGGTCTTGCGGTTGACCTTCTTCAGCAGCTCGGTCTGCTCCGCCTCGGTGGCGGCCTCCTCGGCCTCCTCGACCCAGCGGGTGACCTGCTTGTCGTCGTAGCCCCAGTAGAAGTCGGGGTTGCCGTACCAGACCAGGTCGCGGTCGTTGACGTGCTCCTGGAGCGTGGCCGTGAAGTCGCGGTTCTGGTAGATCTTCGTGTACCACTCGTCCGACGTGATCGTGTTGATCTTGACGGTGATGCCGACCTTGGCCAGCTCCGACTTGATGAACGTCGCGGCGGTCGGGTGCGGGTCGTAGTTGGGGGTGTCGAGGGTGAAGGTGAAGCCGTCCGCGTGGCCGGCCTCCTTCAGCAGCTTCTTGGCCCGTGCGGGGTCGTGGGTGTCGACCTCGGTGAGGTCCTCGTACCACGGGTCGGTGGGCGGCACCATCGAGCCGATGAGCTTGCCGTAGCCGCCCCAGACGGATTCCAGCAGCTTCTTGTCGTCGATCGCGGCGGAGACGGCCTGCCGCACCTTGACGTCGGTGAAGGGCTCGGCCTTGTCGTTGAAGGCGAGCAGCAGCTTGGTGGTGGAGTTGCCGTCGTTGACCTTGTAGTTCGGGTTCGACGTGAACTGGTCCAGGGCGTCGGGCGACTGCTCGCTGGTGACGATGTCGACGGCGTTGGTCAGGAGCGCGTTGTTCAGCGCGGTCGCGTCCTTGTAGTAGTGGAAGACGACCTGCTTGTTGGCCGCCGCCTCACCCCAGTACCCGCCGAACCGGTCCAGGCTCAGGGCCGATCCGCGCGTCCACTTCTTCAGCCGGTACGGCCCCGTGCCGTCCTCGCTCGTCTTCAGGTCCTTCGCCTCGGAGTTGATGATCCAGACGTAGGAGAGGTTGTAGACGAAGGAGATCGACCGCTTCGACAGGGTGACCTTCACCGTCCGGGCGTCGGGGGCGGCGATGTCCTCGATCACCTCGAGGCTGCTCTTGCGGGAGGACTGCGATTCCTCGGCGAGCACCCGCTCCAGGCTGTACTTGACGTCCTGGCTGCTGAGCTGCTTGCCGCTGTGGAACGTCACACCGTCCCGGAGGGTGAAGGTGTAGGTGAGGCCGTCCTCGCTGACCTGGTGGTCCTCGGCGAGCAGCGGCTCGACCTCGCCGTCGTCGGCGAGCTTGAACAGCCCTTCGTAGACGTTGCCGTTGAGGGCCTCGGTGACGCCCTGGCCGCCACCCGCGGTGTTGTCCAGGTTCTGCGGCTCGTAGAGGGAGCCGATGTTGACGGTGGCGTCCTTGTCGTACGCGCCGCCCGCCGCGCCGCCACCCCCCGAACCACCCCCGCACGCGGAGAGGGCCAGGGCGAGCGTGACCGTGGTGGCGGTGCCGTACAGGGAGGACTTCTTGATGCTCATGACAGGGTGTGCCTTCGTGCTGCGGGGAGGAAGAGGAGGGTGAGGAAGGACAGCGGAGGTGATCAGCGCTGCGCCGGGAAGCCGTCGCGGAAGAGGGGGAGCTTCTCGCCGGCCTCGACGGGCAGGTGGAAGCGGTTCTGCCGCGGCGGCATCGGACAGTTGTACTGGTCGGAGAAGCCGCAGGGCGGGACGAAGGCGCGGTTGAAGTCGAGCACGACCCGGCGGTCGTCGTCCGCCGTCCGCCGCACGAACAGGAAACGCCCCGCTCCGTAGGTGGTGACGCCGTTGGTCGGGTCGCCGAAGACCAGCAGCAGGGTGCCATCGTCGTCGAAGGCGCTGAGGGTGTACGTGTGTCCGTCCAGCGTGAGCTCGATGTCCCCCGGGACCACCAGGTCACGGGTGCCACCGTTGTCGCGGATGTGCTCGAAGGGGACGCGCCGGGCGCCCGGCACCGGTGTGTAGGAGGCCTCCAGGACCCATGCCGGGTCATGGGGGAAGACGTCGGTGCCGTCGAAGTGGCGGAGGGCCGGTGCCGCGGAGTCCCAGAACCGGAGCCCGTACTCGGGCGTGCCGGTGACGCGGTCGGTGCGCTCCAGCGTGGTGACGGTCACCGTGTCCGGCTGCCCCGCCCGGGCCGCCTCGACATCGGGACGCTCACCGGCCGGAAGCCAGCGGGTCTCGACGAGGGCGAGGTTTCCCGTCGGCGAGATGAGCGCGCGACGGCGCTCGGCACGCCAGGCGTCCCATTCCGCCGCGGAATCGGCGGCGGGCGGGACGGGGACGGCGGGGTGGGACACGGTCTGACTCATTCACGTCGGGGTCGGGGGCGATCACGCCGTGCGCAGCACGTCGTATGAATAGATGCCCAAAGCATGAAATATATGATCCATAAGTCGACCTAATGTCAAATTGCGTACCGCCCCGTGAGGCCGCGCACACGCGGGGGTGATGCCGGCGCTCGCCGCCGACGCGGTGACCGTGCTGTTCCGTCGCCGTGCCCGGGTCGGTGCCGGTGCGGCACGGCAGGCGCGGCGCGGACTTTCAGTGCGTTTCCGCGGCCGCGGGCTCCTTCGCGGCCAGGATGGCGGTCAGCAGCCCGGGAAAACGCTGCTCCAGCTCCGTTTCGCGCAGTTCGCTGTAGCGCGAGGTGCCCTCCTCGTACTGCGAGATGACGCCGCTCTCCCGCAGGACCTTGAAGTGGTACGTCGAGGTCGACTTGGACACCGCCAGCCCGAACGCGCTGCAGTTCATGGGGTGGCCGGCCCGCGCGAGGGAGCGTGCGATGCCCAGCCGCAGCGGCTCGCAGAGGGCCCGCAGTACCAGCTCCACCGGGACCTCGTGCAGATCGGGGTGGGGGAGGGGCTTCTTGGCGGGCGCACGCCTGGCATGAGTGGACACGGGAGGAGTCTACGCCCCGTGGTACGTTGAATCTCGTAGTACGAAAAAATTCCGACAACGGTCCGCCGGTGATCCGCGATCGTGCGGGCACGCGTGACCACGCGCCCTGCCGGCCGGACCGAGTCGAGAACCGCCGCACCCGACCCAGGCGCAACGGAGAGACCCTTGACCGACCCCACCCCGCAGCCCGGCGCGACCGGCGACCTGCTGTACACGCCCTTCGACCTCGGCGGAGTCCGCCTGGGCAACCGCACCGCCCTGGCCCCCATGACGCGGATCAGCGCCACCGAGGACGGCATGGTCACCGACCGCAACGCGCGCTACTACACCGGGTTCGCCCGTGGCGGTTTCGCGCTGGTCATCACCGAGGGCGTCTACCCCGACACGGAGCACAGTCAGGGGTACCTGTACCAGCCGGGGCTCGCGACAGCGGCCCAGGGCGAGGCATGGCGGCCGGTGGTCGAGGCCGTGCACGCCGCGGGCAGCGCCATGTTCGCCCAGCTCATGCACGCGGGCGCACAGTCCCAGGGGAACCGCTTCCGCCAGGGAACGGTCGGCCCCTCCGCCGTGGCCCCGCGCGGCGAGCAGCTCTCCTTCTACCGGGGCAGCGGCCCCTACGCCACGCCGAGGGCCCTGGACGTCCGTGAGCTCGCCGACATCCGCCGGGGCTTCGCGGACGCGGCCCGCCGCGCGAGGGCAGCGGGCTTCGACGGCGTGGAGGTGCACGGCGCGAACGGCTATCTGCTCGACCAGTTCCTCACCGACTACCTCAACCGGCGCGAGGACGGACACGGCGGCAGCGTCGAGAACCGCGTACGCCTGGCGGCCGAGGTCGTGGACGAGGTGCTCCAGGCCGTGGGATCCGAGATCGCGGTCGGCATCCGCGTCTCCCAGTCCAAGGTCAGCGACTTCCACCACCGCTGGGCCGGCGGAGCCGAGGAGGCCGAGATCATCTTCACCACCCTGGCCCGCACCGGCGTCCACTTCCTGCACACCACCGAGCACAAGGCGCTCGAGCCCGCCTTCCCCACCGGTACGGAGACCCTGGCCGAGCTCGCGAAGAAGTTCAGCGGGCTGCCGGTGATCGCCAACGGAGATCTGGGAGACCCTGAGTCCGCCCGTACCGTACTGGGTTCAGGGGCCGCCGACGTCGTCGCGCTCGGCAAGGGCGCCCTCGCGCAGCGGGACTGGCCCCACCGGGTGCGCGACGGTCTCGAGGTCGCGACCGAGATGCGTCCCGACACCCTCGGGCCGCTCGCCGACGTCAAGGACTGGGAACTGGCCCCGTGACCACGCCGGCCCGACCGGCGCGTGGCCGTCCGCGGCCCGCCCACCCCGACGGCGCCCGGCTCAGGACCGCCGGGCCCCGCGGGCCGCGTCCTCGACGAGGCGGCGGAGCCACAGATGGGCGGGATCGTCGGTGAGGGTGCCGTGCCAGATCGAGCTGACCGTGTAGTCGGGCATCGGCAGGGGCGGCGGGGAGGCGGTCAGACCCAGGGCCCCGGCGTAGACGGCGGCCGCGTGGGAGGGGAGCGTGGCCAGGGCGGGCAGGGCGGGAAGGTGGAGAACGGCTCCGGCGAAGTGGGTGGTGGAGGCGATCACCCGGCGTTCCAGTCCCCGTGCCTCCAGGATGTCGTCGACGATGCCGCGCCGGCCGTCGTAGGAGATCAGCAGGTGCGGGTGGGCCAGATAGTCCTCCAGGGTGATCGGGGTCCCCAGGGGCAGCAGGCGCTGGTCGAACAGACAGGTGTAGCCGGAGTCGAACAGGTCGTGGCTGCGGTGATCGGCCCCGTGGGCGGGGGCGGCGGACACACCGAGGTCGATCTCACCCCGGTCGATCATGCCGGTGACGGTGTTCCGGTTGGCCTGCCGTACGGCGATCCGGACGCCCCGCAATCCGGCGGTGGCGGCCAGCAGCCCGGGCATGAGTGCCGCCTCCAGGTCGTCCGACATGCCCAGGGTGAAGACGCGCCGGGCCGTGCGGGGGTCGAAGCGGTCCCGGTCGGTGACCACGCCGTGGATCAGCCCGAGAGCCGGCTCGATACGGCGGGCCAGTTCGACGGCGCGCGGTGTGGGCTCGACACCGCCACCGGTGCGGGTGAACAACTCGTCGTCGAACAGCCCGCGGAGCCGGCCCAGGGCGGCGCTGGTCGCACTCTGGCTCAGATGCAGGGCGGCGGCGGCCCGGGTGACGCTGCGCTCCCGCATCAGAGCGGAGAAGACGACCAGCAGGTTCAGGTCGGCCTTGCGGAATTCGGTCTCATAGATGTCGATCATCGTAAAGATGAGTTTGCCGGAGGGGGCGAGGGTTCCTACGGTCGACGCATGACCGCTGCCGCCCCCGTCGCGCCTGCCCTGCCCCGTCGCACCGTGACCGTCGCCGTCGTCCAGGCGGCGGCCCCCCTGTTCGACACGCCCACCGCGCTGATGCGGGCGGAGGAACTCATCCGTGAGGCCGCCGGCCGGGGCGCCCGAGTGATCGTGCTGCCCGAGGCGTACCTCGGCGGCTACCCCAAGGGACTGGACTTCGGCATCACGGTCGGCAGCCGCACCCCGGCGGGCCGCGACCTCTTCCGCCGCTACCACGCCGCGGCCGTCGACGTTCCCGGACCGGAGGTCGAGACACTGGCCGCCGTCACCCGGGAACTCGGCTGCCACGCCGTGGTCGGCGCGGTCGAGCGCAGCGGCGGCACCCTCTACTGCGTCGCGCTCTTCTTCGGCCCCGAGGGCTACCTGGGCCTGCACCGCAAACTGATGCCCACGGCGGCCGAACGCTACCTGTGGGGGCAGGGGGACGGCTCCACCCTTCCCGTCGTCGACACCGGCACGGCCCGCCTCGGCGCGGCCATCTGCTGGGAGAACTACATGCCGCTGCTGCGCACCGCCATGTACGCCAAGGGCGTCGACCTGTGGTGCGCGCCGACGGTGGACGACCGCGAGGCATGGCAGTCCACCATGCGTCATGTCGCCCTGGAGGGCCGCTGCTTCGTCCTCAGCGCCTGCCAGTACCTGCGCCGCGACGCCCTGCCGGCCGACCTCCACCCCGTCCAGGGCGACGCGCCGGACACGGTCCTGATCGGTGGCGGCTCGGTCATCGTCTCCCCGCTCGGCGACGTCCTGGCCGGACCGCTCCGCGACGGCGAGGGCATCCTGACGGCCGAACTCGACCTCGACGACCTCGCCAGGGCGCGCTTCGACTTCGACCCCGTCGGCCACTACGCCCGCCCCGACGTCTTCACGCTCCACGTCGACGAGTCGCCCCGTCCGCCCGTGACCGGGGGCTGATCGAGCCCGGCGGCCGCCGGATGAGACCCTCGTCAGTGTCCATGAGGCTGTGATTCACCGGTTCACCGATTCGCCGGTTCACCGATTTGCCGACTCGTCGATTCATCGACCACCGATGGCCACACCACCTTCGCGCAAGTGACCGAACGGGAGTTCTCGTGACGTACGACATCGACGCCATCCGCGCGCAGTTCCCCGCGCTGGCCGCCGGGATCGCCCACTTCGACGGCCCCGGTGGTTCACAGACACCCCGGCCCGTCATCCGGGCCATCGCCGACGCCCTGTCCCATCCGCTGTCGAACCGCGGCCACCGCGTGGCGGGTGAGCGCAACGCCGAGACCATCGTCACCGACAGCCGCCGGGCCATGGCCGACCTGCTGGCCGCCGATCCGGCGGGGATCGTCTTCGGGCGCAGCGCCACACAGCTCACCTACGACTTCTCCCGCGTCCTCGCCAGGACCTGGTCACCGGGGGACGAGGTGGTCGTGACCCGGCTGGACCACGACTCGAACATCCGGCCCTGGATCCAGGCGGCGGCCCGGGCGGGGGTCGCCGTCCGCTGGGCCGACTTCGATCCGGCCACCGGGGAACTGACCCCCGACGCCATCGCGGCCGTCCTGTCGGAGCGTACGCGGCTGGTCGCCGTGACCGCGGCCTCCAACCTCATCGGTACGCGTCCCCGGATCGCGGAGATCTCCCGTCTGGCGCACGACGCCGGTGCGCTCACGTACGTCGACGGCGTGCACTACACCGCCCATTCCCTGGTCGACGTGGCGCAGTTGGGCGCCGACTTCTTCACCTGCTCGCCCTACAAGTTCCTGGGTCCGCACCACGGCGTTCTCGCCGCCCGCCCCGAACTGCTGGAGACCCTGTACCCCGACAAGCTCCTGCCCTCCACGAACACGGTGCCGGAACGCTTCGAACTCGGCACGCTGCCCTATGAGTTCCTTGCCGGCACCCGCGCCGCCGTCGACTTCCTCGCCGGATTCGACACGGACGCCGAGGGAACCCGGCGCGAGCGGCTGGCCGCGGGGTTCGCGGCGCTCGAGGAGCACGAGGAAGCGCTGCGGGCCCGGTTGGACAAGGAGCTGAGCACCCTCGACGGCGTCACGGTCCACTCCAACGCCGCCGACCGCACCCCCACCCTGCTGCTGACCTTCGACGGCCGCAGCACGACGGACGCCTACGAGTTCCTGGCGGACCGCGGCGTCCACGCGCCCTCCGGATCCTTCTACGCCATCGAGGCCTCCCGGAAACTGGGCCTGGGCGACACCGGCGGCCTGCGCGTCGGCCTCGCGCCCTACACCCACGCCGGGGACGTCGACAGGTTGGTGGAGGGCCTGGCGGACTTCCTGCGCTCCTGACGCGGACCGTCAGCGCCGCATGGCGTCGGCGACGACCTCACCGATGAGGACGGCGGTGGCGGCGGGCCCCCGGTGAGGGGCGTCCGGCAGGATCGAGGTGTCCGCGACACCCAACCCCCGCACGCCGTGGACGCGTCCGAACTGGTCCACGGCGGCGTGCTCGGGGTCGTCGGCGGGGCCCATCGCAACCGTGCCGCAGGTGTGCTGGGCGGTGCCAAGGTGCTCGCGGATCCACCGGTCGAGGGCCCGGTCGTCGTCCAGGATCTTACGGCCGGGGCCGGCCGGCCCCCGGGCGACGTCGGCGAGGGGCGGACTTTCGAGGAGGGCCGCGGCGACGCGCACGCCCTCCCGGAGACGGCGGCGGTCGTCCGGGCGGCCGAGGTAGCCGTAGTCGACGCGCGGCGGAACGGCGGGGTCGGCCGAGCAGAGGCGCAGCCGGCCGGTGGGACGGGGGGCCATGGCGGACACGAGGAACGGCAGGGGGCCACCGGCCGTGCCCTCGCCCCCGGTCAGCCGGGACATGGGCACCAGCGACTGCAGGATCTCCAGATCGCCGGGGCCCTCCCCGCCGTCCGGCGCCACGGGCCCGCCGCCCGGCGAGGTGAGGTGCAGGCACCCACCGAGCCACGAACCGGACGGCGGGCCCCAGGCCTCGCGAGGAGTCCACTCCAGGACCACCTGCGGGTGGTCGCTGAAGCCGGAGCCCACGGCAGGGGCGTCCCGCACCAGGGGGATGCCGAGGCGTTCCAGGTCGGCGCACGGCCCGATGCCGGACAGGTGCAGAAGATGAGGGGTGGCCAGGGCGCCGGCGCAGAGCACCACCGCACCGGCGCCCCGGACGACGCCCGGCAGCTCACCCGTGTCGCACGGCGTGCGGTGTTCGCCCCGGCCCGTACGGGCGCGGCCCACAACCATGGCAGCGGCGACTACGCCGTGGCGTTCGGTACGCGACCCGGCACCGGCACCCCCGTGGCGGACGCCGAACCGGGACCGTTGTTCGAAGCGGTCCTCGACGGGGTCGAGGAGGCGGTGCTCGACTCACTGCTCGCCGCGACGACGACCACCGGTTTCAACGGCCGGACGGTACCGGCGCTCCCGGCGGACCGTCTGCTCGCCGCCCTCGCCGCCCTCGCCGCCCTCGCCGCCCCTGCGCCACCATGGGCATGCTGACAACCGACAGCGGCCGGACGGGACGCACCGCGGGCCGGCGGCCCGGACCTGCCGGACACACACCGGAAGGCGTCACGCGGTCCAGCGGTACCGTGCCCGCGGCATGTCCACGCGCCTGCCACGCATCGGAGTGGCCTCGTCGCCGAGCAGTTCCGGCGCCGTCCCGCCATGGCAGGAGGCGGGCGTCCCGTCCGCGTGGACGACGCGCCACCACGGCACACTCTCGTCGAGCAGGCTCATGGCGCGCCCCACCTGCCGCGGGCCGGCCCCGATCCTCCTGCCGATGTCCCCGTAGGAGGCGACGGAGCCGGCCGGAATGGCGAGGACCGCCTCCCGGACGTCGTCGACCAAGCCCATGGCGGCCTCAATCGGTCGGTGGATAGATCAGGTGCCCGTCGCGGACCCGGGCGTGCTCGTTCAGGACGGCCGGCCTCGACGTCGTGCCCGACAGGATGTGCACCACCTCCGCGCCGGCGACGAGCAGCGCGTCGGAGACCAGCCTGCGGTGGCACCGCCACGGCACCGCCTCGCTGCACATGATGGCCGGCCGTTCGCGCTCAGCCAGTTCGAGGAGTTCGTCCAGACCTTCCGCGAATTCGTCACCGGCCATGTGGTCGGCGTAATCACGGAATGCTTTCACTCGCCATGCACCGTTCTCGCTCGGTACGCCCTTGGGCGTGTACCGCCGGCCGCCGAGCCCGGCGATCCAGCGGTAGGCGACATCGGACGGCAGGGCATCGACGATCGCCGCCTGGTTCCACTGCGGATACTTCCTCGAGGACGGGTACGAGCGGACATCGACCAGACAGGTGACGCCGTTGTCCCGCAGCATCTGCAGCACTTCGTCGAATTCGCGTGTCGAGTGCCCGATGGTGTGGATGCGGTTCGTCATCTCGAGATCCCACCCGGATCGCACCGTTCTCCGGTCGTTCTGCCGCCCGGAGCGCGCCTCGAAGGCCCGAACACCGTTTCCTACCGCTTCGTCAACGCTCCCCCCTTGTGCATGGCGATGTGGCCGGTCCTGTCGCTCCTGATCTCGTATTGCGGATCGTCCTTCGAGCAGCGGCGCGTGTGCCCCTTGTACTCCACGTCATGCGTGTGCTTCTTGACGATGACGCCTTCCACGTGCCCGGCTTCCGAGTTCCACCGCACATGGTCTCCGACGTCGAACTGCTCGGCCATTTCGGTTCCCTTCCTTATTCCATGGGGAAGTCGTCCGGGAACTGCTCCCGGGCGCCGCGCGTGGGATCCTTCACCGGGGTGTCCAACTGGGCGGAGCCGGGGGCGGCCCGGTTCGGGGCGGCGGGACTGTACGGGGACTGCGGCGGCGGTGGCGGCCGGCTGTCGCCGGGCGCGCCCGCACCGGCCGGAGGCAGCCGCAGGGCGAGCAGGGCGACGTCGTCGCCGCTCGGGCCGATGCGGGCCAGCAGCTCGTCGCAGAAGTCGTCCACGGTGCGCCCGGTCGACACGGAGGCGTGGTGGCGGAGCTTGGCCATGCCGAGATCGATCGGGCGGCCCCTGCTCTCCACGAGGCCGTCGGTGTAGAGCAGCAGGGTGGAACTGGGGGGAAGCTCCGCATACGTGTCCGGCCACTCCAGCCCCAGGTGCAGGGCGGCGCTCATGCCGATCAGCGGTCCGTGGCTGGTCAGGAAACGCGTGTCCCCCTCGTCGGTGACCAGCAGCGGAGGTGGATGCCCGGCATTGGCCCAGTGCAGCTGCCAGGGCCCGCCCTCCGGTCCTTCGACCCGGGCGAAGACGAGCGTGGCCATGGGCGCGTCACTGGTGTTCGTCACCGCCTCGTCCAGGTCCTGCACGATCACGCTGGGCGGCTCCCGGCGGTTCCAGGCCAGGGCGCGCAGCATGTTGCGGACCTCGGCCATGTGGGAGGCCGCCTCGAGGTCGTGGCCGACCACGTCCCCGATCACCAGCGCCACGACGCCGTCGGAGAGCAGGAACGCGTCGTACCAGTCGCCGCCGACCTCCATGGCGCGCTGCGCCGGCAGATAGCGGGCGGCCATGCGCAGGTGGTCGATCTGGGGCAGGGGGGCGAGCAGTTGGCGCTGCATGGTCTCGGCGACGTTCCGCTGCTCGTGGTAGAGGCGGGCGTTGTCCAGCACCAGGGCCAGGCGCCGGCCGATGTCGGTGAGCAGCAGGCTCTCGCTGTCCGTGAGGCCGGGGGAGCCCCCGGCGCGGGCCACGGTCAGCATGCCGTAGTGGCGCCGCCGGGCACGCAGCGGTACCACGAGGGCCGAGTGGCCCCCGAGCCGGTCGAACAGCGGTCGATGGGTGGCGGCGAGCGGGGCGTCGGGGTCGCCGAGCACCTCGGCGGCACTCAGCAGCACGGTGTCGTCACCGTCCGTGGCACGTGCCCTTCCCGGACGGGATCCGGACGGCAGCGACGGCAGGGGGCCCTCAAGCCGCCGCGCCCGCCGAGGATGGGCCTCACTGCGCACGGCGACCCGCTCCAGCGCCCCGGTGGCCCTGTCCCGTTCGGAGCGCAGATCCACCGCGGCCCAGTCACCGAGCGCGGGAACCAGCAACCGCAGCAACCGGGCGATCCGAGTGGAAGCCGACGTGCCGGACATCAGCACCGACGAGACGTCCGCCACCAGGTTCAGCCGGGTGGTCAGGGCCTCCAGGGCCGCGGTGTGCGCCGCCGCCTGCTCCTCCGCGTCGCGATGCAGGCTGAAGTCGTTGAAGACGACCACCAGCCCCGCTCGGCGGCCCGCCAGCAGCAGGGGAGTGGTCGCCCAGATGATCGGCACGGTCGTGCCGTCTTCCCGCAGGAAGTACTCGTCGCTGCCCTCCTCGGCCGACCGGTCACCACGCAGAAGGGCCATGATCGCGCACTGGTCGCGCGGCACCGGGCCACCGTCGGGACGGCGGTGCAGCAGGTCGTGAGCGTCCTGGCCGATCATCCGGGCCGCAGGCCGGCCCAGCAGCCGCTCGGTCCACGGGTTGACGAACGTGATGCGCCCCGAGGTGTCGACGGTGAAGACGCCGGTGCCCAGGGCGTGCAGGACCGCGTGGGGGAAGCCCGGCTGCAGAGCCTCATCGGGCGCGCTCATGACCTCTCCCTCGCCGTCCGGACAGGTGTCCGATGTGCGTCCACGACGGCCGCCGTTCCCCCGGGCCGTCCCACACCTGAGTACCCCATCAGCCGGAACCGCGCGCTCCGGACGGTGCCGGACGGCGGGGAGCGCGCCGCCACGGCCTCGCGCCGACCGCCCGGCAGAACGCGCGTGCGGCGGACACCGCCCGAAACCTCTCCCCAGGGCATGACCGTTAGGCGAGCCGTACGGCGTCACCGCCTGCACCGGGTCTTCCCGATCCCCGACTCAGCGGAATCCGCGACGACGACGGAGTGATATGAGAGGCGACCAGCACAGACGCCCGGAACCCTTCCCGCCGCTCCCGGCCGCTCCCTGGCCGGACGGCCCCGACACCGACTGCCCGTGGTGCAGGCAACTCCTCCTGGCGGTCCCCGACCGTGCCGCGCACGACACACGAACCCCGGTGCCGAGCAAAATCGATTCCTCGTGTCGGTGGTGCCGCACGGCGTCCTGGCTCGATCGGATGCGCGTGCTGATGGTGCCGGTGGCGGCGGTGGTCACGGTGGTGGCCGCGGTCGTGACCGCGTGCTCGATCTGCCCCGGCCCCGGCGCGTGAACGAGCGGAGCCGCGGCGTCCGCGTCCCCCTTCCGCGCACCGCGTCACGCAACGCGCCTGCCGCTTTGCTCGGACTCCTCCTCCTCGTCCGGCAGCCGTACGTCGTCGACGGCGATGTTGACTTCCACGACCTCCAGACCGGTCATGCGCTCGATCGCGGTGATGACGTTGGTGCGCACGTCTGCGGCGGTGTCCGCGATGGCCGCGCCGTAATGGACGACGAGATCCAGGTCCACGGCGGTCTGGCGCTCACCCACCTCCACCTTCACTCCTTGGGTGACGCTGCTGCTCCCGCCGGGCACGCGTTCGCGCATCGCTCCGAACGCCCGGGCCACACCCGCGCCGAGGTTGTGGACCTCGGGAACCTCCCGGGCCGCCATGCTCGCGATCTTCGCCACGACGGTGTCCGCGATGGTGGTGCTGCCGCGGTTCTCCGCGGGGACGCCGGCGCCCCTGCGGCCCTGCCCTGTCGCCTTCTCCTGCTCGCCCGGTGTGGCAGCGGCGCTGCTGTGCTGTGTGCTGACTGACATGACCGTCACCTCGATCAGTACGGGAATCGACGAGCTGCCTCACATCCAACGTAGAGCAATGAGAACAATGGGGTGAAACGGGGCGAATGGGGCGAGAGTTCGCGATCGGGCTACAGGCGGATGACGATCAGGGCGACGTCGTCGCGTCCGCCGTCGGCCACGCCGAGGCGGGTGAGCAGGACGTCGGCCAGGCGGTCGGGGCTCAGACGGGCGTGGCGGACGAGGACGTCGGCGAGGCGCTGCAGCCCGGCGTCGATGTCCTCGCCGCGACGTTCGGTGAGCCCGTCGGTGTAGAGCACGAGGGTGTCGCCCGGGGTGTAGGCGACCATGGCCTGGGCGCGAGGGTGCCGGCCGATCGGGACGCCCAGCGGTGGCTCGGTGGCCCGGTCGAGCAGGACGACCGTGCCGTCCGTACGGGAGAGGACGGGCGGGGGGTGGCCGGCGCTGGTGTAGGTGATGCGCTGACGACGGGTGTCGATGACGGCTTTGACCGCGGTGGTCGCCAGGGCGCCCTCGAAGGTGCCGGCGTACCGGCTCAGGACGTCCATGGCCACGCCTGGTTCGTGGATGGCGCGTACGGCCGCGGACAGTGCGCTGCGGAGCATGCCCATGACGGCGGCGGCCTCCAGGCCGTGGCCCACCACGTCGCCGACCGCCACGGTGTACGTGTCCTCGGACAGATCCACCACGTCGTACCAGTCGCCGCAGACGTTGAGCGAGCGGGCGGCGGGCAGGTAGCGCACGGCGATCTCCCGGTGAGCGGCCAGGTCCGGGGAGTGCAGCATGGCCTCCTGCAGAGTGAGGGCGATGTGGCGTTCCCGGGCGTGCGCGTTGCGGAGTTCCTCGTTGAGGTGCTGGAGTTCCTGTGCCCGTACGTACAGTTCGGACTCCAGCGCCTTGTGCTCGCTCTCCGGATCCTCCGGTCTGGAGTGGAGGGGGCGGGTCAGTACGAACTCGGTCATGTCCTCCACCCGGTGGAGGAGCCATTCCACCTGCCCGTCGGGTCCGAGGAGGGGGGTGTTGACGGGGGACCACCACTTCTCCCGGAACACCCCGGGCTGTCCGGACACCGGGACGTCGTACTTCTGCACCGCCATCGTGTCGGGTTCCCTCGACCGCAGAACCCGCTGCAAGGAAGCGTTCAGATTGCGCACTCCGTCGGCGTCCGGATCCGCCGGATTGTCGGGGTGGACCTCGAAGAGGCGCCGGCCGATCATCTCCTCGCGGGTCCGGCCCGTGACCCGGAGATACGCCTGGTTGACATCGACGACCACCAGATCGGGATCCAGGACCAGGTAAGGGCTGGGCGACACAGCGAACAGCGCCCGGTAATCGATCCGTGATGTGGTCACACGTGCTCTCCCGTCACGTCCACCGGTTTTCGTCCCTCAGCTTCAACTATGCCCCGGGCCCGAAGCGGCGACCTGTCACCTGGTGGAGGCGACGCCGCCCGGGGCGAGCCACCCCAGGCGGCAGGGCGGCACAGTCGTGTTTGGCGCGCGGTTTTCATGGCACCCGGTGTGGGCATCCTTCGGTCGATCGGGGTGCCCTCGGGCGCGGTGGACAGGGCTGCAGCATGTGCCTCCCCTGCCGAAGCGGTTGGTCGCGGGAGCGGAAGGATCGGCGATGGCAACCGTCGGCATTGAAGAGGAGTACCTGCTGGTCGACCCGATCACCGGTCGGCTGGCCCCGCACGCGGAAAGGGTCAGGGCCGTTGCGGGCCTGCAGCCCTTCGTCGCCGGGGAAGAGATCCAGCCGGAGATCTCGCAGGCGCAGATCGAGGTGGCCACGCCCGTGTGCACCACGCTGGAGGAGGCCGGCGGCCACCTCCTGCGGCTGCGGCACGCCGTGGCCGGTGCGGCGGAGAAGAGCGGCTACCGGATCATGGCCAGCGGCACGCCGCCGTTCCGTGAGGACACACCCGTTCCGATCACCGACCAGACCCGTTACAAAACGATGCAGCGGCAGGCTCCGCAACTGGTGGCGGAGCAGATGGTCAGCGGCATGCACGTGCATGTGGGCGTCCCCGACCGACAGGCGGGGACGGAGGTGTTGAACCGGATCAGGGTGTGGCTGCCGTCCCTGACCGCCATGGCGGCGAACTCGCCGCTGTGGGAGGGGCGGGACACCGGCTTCGCCAGCTGGCGCACCGTCGTCTTCGGCCGGTGGCCGGTCAGCGGCGTCCCGCCGCGCTTCGCCGGCGCGGCGGACTACGAGGCACGAGTGCGTCGGCTGGTGTCGACCGGGGTGATCAGCGACGCCGGTCAGCTGTACTGGCAGATCCGGCTCTCCGAGAACTACCCCACAGTCGAGATCCGCTGTATGGACGTGCAGTTGCGCACGGACGACGCGGTCATGCTCGCCGGCCTGACCCGGGCGCTGGTCGACACCGCGCTGAACGAGGCACAGTCGGGCCGTCCGCCGGCGGAACCCGCTCCGGAGATGATGCGGGTGGCGATGTGGCAGGCGGCACGTCATGGGCTGAGCGGGGACCTGCTCGACCAGGCCGGCCGGCCTCGGCGCGCGGGCGATGTGGTGTACGGGCTGCTGGACCATGTGGGTCCTGCGCTGGACGCGTCCGGTGACACCCGCGAGGTGACCTCGCTCGTCCACCGTCTCCTGCAACAGGGCACGGGTGCGGACAAGCAGCGCCAGGTCTTCCTCGAAGACGGCCTCGACGCCGTCGTCGAGATGATCGTCGAAGTCGGCGGTACGCCCTGACGGACGCCCCCTGCCCGACAGCCGAACGGCGCGGTGGGGGACAGGACGCACGCGGGCGACGAAGGTGACGACCGGCTCCGCGCCGGCACGTCGCACCTCGGCCCGGTCGACGGCTCGTACGCCGTACAGCGCGGCGAACCCACCGAGATCTCCGGTGCCGCTGTCCACATGTCCGACGAGCACGGCCGACCCCCGCGCACTCCCGGGAACCGGTGGTGTCGGAGTGACGGCCCGCCGTCGTCGGCGCACTCACCCGTGGTGGCGTCTGGCATCCGCCGGTACGACGTGATCCGCTGGACGCACAACGCCTTGGAGGAGAACCGTGAGCGACCGTCAGCGCGGGGCACCGGACACCGTCGTGACCCTCCGCCCGCCCGCCGGTGCCCGCCTCGCCGTGACCCTCCGCCCGCCCGCCGGAGTCCTGAGACTGGAGACGCCGCCTGCCGAGGCCACCGCTCCGAAAGTGCCGCCGTCGCCCCGGGCGCTCGGTCGCACGCCCCGCTCCGGACCGGGCAGGCACGTGTGCGGTGACCACCGCGCGACCGGCTCGGTCCGGGGAACCCCGGCGCCCGCGGCCGCCGGTGTTCCCGGTGGCGCGAGCGCCGAACGGCGCGCCCGGTGAGCCGGCCTCCCGCACTTGTCGCCGACACGTCCGACGTGCTCATCGTCGGCGGCGGCGCGGCCGGCCTCAGCCTCGCGTACCGGCTGACGGAGACCGGCGCCACCACCGTGACCGTCGTCGAACCGCCGGACGGACCGACGCGTCCGCCCGAACGGACCTGGTGCTACTGGGACCAGGGCCCCGGCGACTTCGACGAGGTGATCACCGCCTCCTGGTCCCGGCTGCGCGTCCGCGGCGCCGACGGCAGCGAGGTCACCGTCGACCCGGCCCCCCTGCGCTACCGCATGCTGCGCTCCGCACCGTTCGAGCGTTGGATGCACTCCCGACTCACCCGCTCTCCCGGGGCGCACATGCTGCGCGCGACGGCGGACACGGTGCGCGACGTGTCCGACGGCGCGGAAGTCCGGTGCACGGCACCCGACGGACGGACTCTGACGCTGCGCGCCCGCCACGTGTTCGACTCCCGCCCCTTGCACGCCCTGCCACCGGCCCGGACGCACCTGCTGCAGCACTTCCGCGGTTGGTTCGTGCGCACCGACGACGACCGGTTCGACCCCGAGGTCGCCGACCTGATGGACTTCCGGGTGCCGCAACCGCGCCACGGCCTCGCCTTCGGCTACGTCCTCCCGCTGGCACCGGACCGGGCGCTCGTCGAGTACACCGAGTTCTCCCGGGTGCCGCTGTCCACCGAGGAGTACGAGGCGGCGCTCGGCCACTACGGCCGAGAGATCCTGAAGCTCGGCGCGTTCACGGTGGAGGCGGCGGAGCAGGGAGCGATCCCCATGACCGACGCGCGTTTCCCCCGGCGCCTGGGACCCGCCGTCTTCCGCATCGGGGCGGCGGGCGGCGCCACCCGCCCCGCCACGGGCTACACCTTCGCCGCGGTGCAGCGGCAGAGCAGGGCCATCGCCGCGGCCCTGCGTGACGGGCGCACGGCAGCAGTGCCCGCACCTCACGGACGCCGTGCGCTGGCCATGGACGCGGTCCTGCTGCGGGCCCTGGACACCGGACGGATCGACGGCCCCGACTTCTTCACCACCCTGTTCCGCCGTACGCCCCCGGAACGGCTGCTGCGCTTCCTCGACGGCGCCGCCTCACCCCTGGAGGAGTGGGGCATCGGACTGCGGACCCCGGTCGGCCCGATGCTCCGAACCGCCCTCGAGCTGCCCTTCCTGCCGCGTCGTGCCCGCCCCGCCCCACGATCCGAGGAGAGCCCTCGATGACACTGCTGCGCGACCACGACCTGGCACGCGCCTTCGACCACGCGTCGCACACCTACGACCGCCTCACGGCTCTCAACCCCGGCTACCGCGCCGATCTGCTCCGCTCGGCCCGGCGGCTCCGGCTGCCGGACGGCGGAGCGGGGCTGCACGTCCTCGACCTCGGCTGCGGCACCGGCGCCTCCACCCGGGCCCTGCTGCGGGCCGCACCCCGGGCCCGGATCACGGCCGTCGACGCCTCTTCGGGCATGCTGCGGCGCGCACGGGTCAAACCCTGGCCCGCTCGCGTGCGCTTCCTGCACCTGACCGCCGAAGACATGGCGAAGGCCGGGGAAGGCCCGCTCGACGCGGTGTTCGCCGCCTACCTGTTCCGCAACGTCACCCAACCGAACCAGGTCCTCGCCGCGGTCCGGAGTCTGCTGAGACCGGGCGGGCGCCTCGCCGTCCACGAGTACAGCCTCAGCGGCTCACCGGTGCACCGCGCCCTGTGGACGGCCGTGTGCCGAGGCGTGATCGTCCCGGCGGGCAGGCTCACCGGCGACCACGCCCTGTACCGCCACCTGTGGCGCAGCGTCCTCGCCTTCGACACCGCACCCGCCTTCGCCGACCGGCTGGCGCGGACCGGCTTCACGGGCGTGTGCGCCGCGCCCGTCGCCGGGTGGCAGACCGGCATCGTGCACACCTTCCTCGGGCGCAACGGCTCCACCACGGCAGGGGAGCGGGCCCGGTGAGCGCCCGCTCGCACGGGGGCGCCCGGCGGGGCCGCGACCGCAAGGCCGAAGTGCTGATGCCCGCACCCGGCCGGGACCGGTTCGAGCGGGCGGACGCGCCGTCGGTCGCCGTGGTCGGGGGCGGGATCGCCGGTCTCGCCGCAGCTGTTCTGCTGGCCGAGCGCGGTGCCCGGGTCACTCTCTACGAACAGGAGGAAGCACTCGGCGGCCGGCTCGCCGGACACCGGACCCGCCTGGCCGACGGCTCCGCGGCGACCATGAGCCGAGGCTTCCACGCCTTCTTCCGCCAGTACTACAACCTGCGAGGCCTGCTCCGGCGGACCGACCCCGATCTCGCGCGGCTCACCCCGCTGCCCGACTACCCCCTGCGGCACAGCGACGGCCTGAGCGACAGTTTCGCCAGGGTCCCGAGAACCCCGCCGCTCAGCGCACTCGGATTCGTCGCCCTGAGCCCCTCCTTCGGCTGGCGGGACCTCGCCACCATGGACGCCCGGGCGGCGCTGCCCCTCCTCGACGTCCGGGTGCCCGAGGTCTACGGACGTTTCGACGGCGTCAGCGCGACCACGTTCCTGAAAAGCGTCCGCTTCCCCGAGGCCGCGCACCACCTCGCGTTCGAGGTGTTCTCCCGCAGTTTCTTCGCCGACCCGCGCGAACTGTCCGCCGCGGAACTGCTGCTGATGTTCCACATCTACTTCCTCGGCTCGGCGGAGGGACTGCTCTTCGACGTGCCGAACGCCCCCTTCCCGCAGGCACTCTGGGAGCCGCTGGGCGACTACCTCCAGCGTCTCGGGGCCACCCTTCGCACCGGCACACCCGTGCACGGCGTCCAACCCCACGACACCGGGGGAGTGACGGTGCGGACCGACACCGCCGCACACCCCCACGAGGCAGCGGTGCTCGCCGTCGACCCCGGCGCGCTGCGCCGGCTCGTCGCAGCCTCACCCGGCCTGGGCACCGCCTCCTGGCGCGACGACATCGCCGCCCTCCGTACGGCACCGCCGTTCCTCGTCTCCCGGCTCTGGCTCGACCGGCCGGTCCGCGCCGACCGCCCCGGCTTCCTCGGCACCAGCGGATACGGCGGCCTGGACAACATCAGCGTCCTGGAACGCTACGAGGACGAGGCGGCGCGCTGGGCCGCCCGGAACCGGGGTTCGGTGGTGGAACTGCACGCCTACGCCCTCGCCGCCGGCGCCGCACCGGAGAAGGTGCGGAGCAGGCTCGTGGACCGTCTCCACGAGGTGTACCCGGAGACCCGCGAGGCGCGCATCGTCGACGCCCGGCACGAGTGGCGCTCGGACTGCCCGCTCTTCCCCGTCGGCTCCCACCACCGGCGCCCCACCGTGCGGACCCCCCACCCCCGGGTGACGCTGGCCGGCGACGCGATCCGCTGCGACCTCCCGGTCGCGCTCATGGAACGTGCCGCCACCACCGGCTTCCTGGCGGCAGGCGCGCTGCTCGCCGCCCGCGGTGTTCGTGGTCAGGTGCTGTGGACGGTCCCCCGGGCGGGCCGTTCCCCCGCGCTGCGGGCCCTCGGCGCACTCGCGGGGCGTCGCACGCGCCCGTGACCGACGGGCTCACCCCGGGAACCGGCCGGTGCTGCGCAGCGCCCAGCGCCGCTCGGCGTACGCCATGTCATCGCGCCACAGGCGCCCGGCCGTACGACGCATCAGCGGGCGCAGCACCGGGGCGGCCCTCCGGACCGGCCCGAAGCCGCGCCGCCCCGAGGTGGCGACGACCGCCTCGACCACGGCGGTCCGCGGCTGTCGGTCGGCCTCGCCGGTGAGCGGCGTGGCGTGGGTCTCCACCACGGACGTCGCCCCCTCGCCGTCGGTGATGCGCATGACGACCGTACGCGGACCGGGCGCGGTGAACTCGGCCCGCACGGGCACCACCAGGCGCCCCGCCACCCGGAAGGAGACGTCGAGGACGAAGGCGTCGTCCTCGTCCCCCTGCGGCTCCCGCACCACTGTCAGGTCGGCGAACGAGTACGGATGGAACCACGAGCCGTGCCACGGGTCGAGCCGGTTGGCGACGACGTCCTGCGCCTCACACCGCCCGACCGCCGTGAAGACCGAGTCCACCGCGTTGCCCGCGGCGGGACGCACCGGCACCACGGGACGGTCCGAAGGCGCCTCACCGCCCACCGCGTCCAGACGTACCCAGACCAACACCCCGTCGTCGTGCGCGGGGTAGGGGCTCCAGCCGGCGAACGGGCCACCGTCCAGGGCCAGTCCGTGCCAGTGGCACACCAGGGCGCCGCAGACCACCCGGCTCTCCCGCAGCGGAGCCCCGAGGTGCGGGCAGGCGCCCGGACCCGCGTGCAGTGCCCCCGTCTCCGAGCGCCACAGCACGACCTCGACGCCCCCCACCGTCCGGCCGCACGGGCGCCCACCGACGCGCACGTCCCGTGAGGCGCCGACCACGAACCAGTTGCCGGAGGGCCGTGCGGACGCCCGCTCGAGCGCTTCGGCGATCACGGCCGGACGGGCCTGCCGCCACGTCGGAGTCTGCGCCGCCCAGCCCGGGCCGCGGCGCCGCCGCAACGGCGATGTCCAGCGCTCGCCCGCTCGGTCACCCACTGTCCTGCCCCTTCCGCTCGTGTGACGTGCCGCCCGCCGCCCGGGGCGGATGCGGTGCGCGACCGCGCCACCGGGCGCCGACCACCTGGACGGCACCTGCCGCGGCGGTGGCCGCCCGCCGAGCCCGGGACACCGCCGCACGGTGGTGCAGCACGCTGTAGTCGTGGTTTGCGATCGCGTCGAGAATGCCGCCGTACAACGTGAAGGCGGTGCGGATGCAGGGGCGCACCCGCGGGTCGAGCATGGCGATGCCCGGTTCCGCCGACCGGTACACCTCCCGGGTCATCGCCTCGGCGGCGACGAGCGCCGCCCGGATCCTCGGGTCACGCCGCCCCGTGCGCCGGCTCCACTCCAGCAGCGGCCTGTCCACACCGTGAGCGGCGAGCAGGTCCGCCGGCAGGTAGACACGTCCCCGGTCCAGGTCCTCGCCCACGTCCCGCAGGAAGTTGGTGAGCTGGAACGCCACCCCGAGGGCCGCCGCGTGCGGCGCCGCCTCCTCGCGGGGTACGACCGTGCCCAGCACCGGGAGCATCTGCAGCCCGATCACCGCGGCCGAGCCGTGCATGTAGGCCCGCAGGTCGGCGTAGCTCGGATAGTCGGTGACGGTCAGGTCGGCGCGCATCGAGGCCAGGAAGTCGGCGAACAGCACGGGCTCGATGCGGAACCGGCCGGCGGTGTCGGCCAGGGCCCGCACCACGGGCTCGCTCCCGCCGCCGGTGCGCAGCCCGTGCGCGAGGTCGCTCTCCAGGCGCTTCAGTAACCGGTCGCGCTCATCGGGGGTACGGCTCCGGTCCAGGTCGTCCACGATGTCGTCCGCCCAGCGGGCGAACCCGTACAGCGCGTGCACGGCCGAGCGGCGTTCCAGCGGCAACAGCCGGGTGGCCAGGAAGTAGGTTCTGCCGTGGCGGGCGTTGAGCCGCCGGCACCGGGCGTAGGCCGCGCGGAGCGCGGGATCGGTGATCCCGGCGGCGTCCAGTTCACGACGGGTCATCGGCGCCTTCCGCAGACGGCACGGACGGCACGGACGGCACGGACGGCACGGACGGGACAGCGGCCCCGGCCGAAGCCGGCCGGTGCCGAAAGGCGCGGCGACCGACACCCGCGGTGCCACCGGTGACGCGAGCGGCGGCGAGCTTGCCACTGAGCAGCACCGTCGGGACGCCGACGCCGGGGGTGGTCCCGCAACCGGCGAGTACGACGTTGTCCAGCCCTCGTACGAGGTTGCGCGGACGGAAGGGGCCGGTCTGGGCGAACGTGTGGGAGACCGAGAACGGGCTGCCCGCCGCATGACCCCGTGCGGTCCAGTCCAGAGGGGTCACCAGCATCTCCTCGTCGACGCTGTCCGCGAACCCCTCCAGGCCCCGGCGCTCCAGCTCGGCGACCAGGCTGTCGCGGTAGCGCGGGCCCAGGTCCCGCCAGGCGGCGGCGGAAGGCCCGACGGTGGTGTTCGGGCAGGGGGCCAGGACGTAGTGGAGGTGCCGGCCCGGCGGCGCCAGGCTGGCATCGTGCGCGGTCGGACGGCTGATCAGCAGGGACGGGTCGCTCATCAGCGTCCCCGCGCGGATGATCTCGTCGAACGTGCGTTCCCAGGCCGTGCCGAAGGAGAGCGTGTGATGGGCGAGACCGGGCCAGGTGCGGTCGGTCCCGGCGTGCAGGACCACCGCGGACGGTGAGTGACGCAGCCGTACCGGGCGCCGGGGTGCGCGCCCCAGGAGCCGGTGAGCGGCGGACAGTTCGCAGCTCAGCACCACCGCATCGCAGGCGATGCGCTCACCCGACGTCAGACGTACCGCCGTGACCCGGCCCGCCGACTGCTCCAGGGCGCTCGCTTCGGCCGACCACCGGAGATCGGCGCCGGCGCCGGCCGTCGCCTCGGCCATGGCACGGGGCAGCGCGTACATGCCGCCCTTGGGGAACCAGACGCCGGCCACGGTGTCCATGTAGGAGATCACCGCGTAGGCCGCGAGGGCCCGGGCGGGGGCGACTCCGGCGTACAGGGCCTGGAAGGAGAAGACACGGCGCAGACGGGAATCGGAGAGGAAGCGGCCGACCCCGGAGTCCAGCCGTCCGAAGCCGCCGAGTGCCGCCAGACGGGCCAGGTCCGGATGCAGGAGCTGGAAAGGAGAGTCGAAGTTGGCGTCGATGAAACGGCGCATCTGCACCCGGTACAGCCGTTCCAGCCAGGTCCGCAGCCTGCGATAGCCCGCCGCCTCCGCCGGTCCGGCGAAGCGCCGCACCTCCGCCTCCATCGCCGCACCGTCGGTGTGCACGTCGAGAGAGGTCCCGTCCGCGAAGCACGCCCGGTAGGCGGGGTGCAGGGCCACCAGTTCGACGCGGCGGTGGAGGCTGTCGCCGACGGCCGCGAAGGCTTCCTCGACCAGCTGGGGCATGGTCAGCACCGTGGGGCCGGTGTCCAGCCGGTATGCGCCGAGTCGCACCCGGCCGGCCCGGCCGCCGGGGACGGCGTCCCGTTCGACGACGGTGACCCGTCTGCCCGCGCCCAGCAGGTGGAGGGCGCAGGCGAGGCCGGAGAGGCCCGCGCCCACCACGACGACATGGTCGGTCCGTCCGGTTACCGTCCTCACCCGTTCTCCTTCCCGCGGCCCGGGACGGTGCCCGACGCCCGTTCGACCAACGAGGCGAACTCCTCCCGCACCGCGGGTCCCGCACCGGTCCTCGCGAAGTGCCGCAGACTGGTGGCCGCCAGGTCCTCGATCTTCGACTCCACCACGGCCCGGGCCCCGGTCCGCTCCAGCGCCCTGCGCATCCGCTCCACGGTGTCCTCGGACCGCACCGCGGCGCCGGGGGCGAGCACGGCCGCGGCCTCCTCGTCCCCGGCGGCGTCGGCAAGCCTGAGGGCCACGGCGAGGAGATAGGTGAGCTTGCGCGAACGCAGATCGTCACCGGTCGGTTTGCCGGTCAGCTCGGGGTCGCCGAAGGCGCCGAGGAGATCGTCGCGCAGCTGGAAGGCCAGCCCCGCGCACCGTCCGGCGGAGCGCAGCGACGCGACGGTCCACTCGTCGGCGGCGGCCAGCGAAGCCCCCAGCGCCAGGGGCCGCTCGACCGTGTACAGAGCGCTCTTGAGGGTGGCGATGGTCATCGCGTCGTCGACGCCGGACGATCCGGTCGCCTGCGCGTGGATGTCGCGGTACTGACCGGCGACCATCTCACCGCGCATCGCCTGCCACTCGCGGTACAGCCGCGGTCCGTGCGGCGAGCCGAGCGCCGCCTCCGTCAGCAGATCGTCGGCCCACGCCAGCGCCAGATCACCGGCGAGCACCGCGGCGGACGTCGCGAAGGACTCCGGCGATCCGGTCATCCGCGCCGTGCGGTGCATGCGGACCAGGCCCACGTGCATCGCCGGCCCGCCCCGGCGCAGCGGCGACCCGTCCATCACATCGTCGTGAATGAGAGCGCACGCCTGCAGCAGTTCGAGCGCGGCCCCCGTCCGCAGGAGCGCCGTGGCGTCGCCCGTGCCGCCCGCGGCCCGCCAGCCGCACCACGCGAACGCGGTGCGCAGCCGCTTCCCGCCACGGCGGACGAACGCGGTGACAGGACCGGCCACGTCACGGGCGAACACCGCGTCCACGTCACCGGCCCGGCGCAGTCGCGCGTCGAGAACGGCTCCGAGGACCGCCTCGACGGCCCTGGTGGCATCCGCGGCGGTGAGCGGATCGTCGGCGCACCCGGCCGGTTCGGCCACCGTCGGTCGTGGTCCAGGCATGCTCCGCCCCTTTCTCGCTCTCGGTCACCTGCACACCAGTGTTCGCGCCGGGTGCCCCGGTGGGGATGCGTGTGATCCATGCCCGCCGCGGGGCCCGTCCGCGGAACCGCTCACTCCACCGGCCCATCGGCACATGCCTCACAGCCACTGTGCAGCAGGCGCCGACGGCGGCAAGGCCGTGAGCATGCGAACAGCACGGACTACCCGACATCAGTAATATGCCCGTTACGGTGGATTTTCGGGTGGACCGCCCGCATACGGGATGGAGCAGGGGCCGTGGCGTTCGCGGAGTCGGCCGGTGGCGGTGAGCCCATTCCCTCTCCCGAACCGGCCCCGGGATCCGCACGACGGCCCTGGGCGCCGCTGCTGGCCGTGTGCGCCGGGTATTTCATGGTGATCCTGGACGTGACGGTCATCAACGTCGCCGTGCCGGTGATCGGCCGGGAACTGTCGGCCTCGCTCACCGGCATCCAGTGGATCACCGATGGGTACACCCTGGTCTTCGCCGGGTTCCTGCTGACCGGTGGCGCGCTGGGCGACCGGCTGGGCAACCGCCGGATCTTCTGCTCGGGCGTGGCGGTCTTCACCGTGTCCTCGGCCGCGTGCGCGGCCGCGCCGAACGCCCCCTTCCTGGTCGCGGCCCGGCTGGTGGAGGGGCTCGGCGCGGCGCTGATCGTGCCCGGTTCCCTGGCCCTGCTCCAGCAGGCCTACCCGGCGCCGGCCGCCCGCTCGCGGGCCTTCGGGCTGTGGGGCTCGATGGCGGGCATCGCGGCCTCCGCCGGGCCGCTGCTGGGCGGGCTCCTCGTCTCCACGGGGGGCTGGCGCTGGGTGTTCCTCATCAACCTGCCCGTCGGCGCGGCCTGTCTGATGCTGACGCTGCGGCATGTGGCACGCTCGCCCCGGCGCCCCGCTCGGTCCCTGGACTGGCCGGCACAGTGCGCGGTCGTGGCGGCGGTGGCGCTGCTGATCGCGGCACTCAACGAGGCCGGACGGCGGGGCTGGTCCGATCCGGCCGTTCTCGCCGGGGTGGGCCTGGCCGCGCTGGCCGCCGTGGCATTCGTGGTGCGCGAGCGGCTGGCCCGGTCTCCCGCCCTTCCGCTGAGCCTGCTGCGCTCTCGTACGATGAGCGGCGGAGCCGCCATCGGCCTTCTGTTCAACTTCGGCTTCTACGGCATGGTGTTCACCGCCAGTCTGGAATTCCAGCACCAGCGGGGCTTCAGCGCCCTGGAGACCGGGCTGGCGCTTTTCCCGGCGGTGGCCATGACCATGTTCGCCTCCGTCCTGTCCGGGCGGCTGACCCGCCGCACCGGCGATCGTCCGCTGGTCTTCTCCGGCATGCTCCTGGCCGCCCTGGGACTGGCCGGCTGGGCCTCGGCGGGAGCCGACCCCGCCTACCCGCTGCTGGTGGTCCCGATGATGGCCGCGGGGTTCGGCACCTCCTTCGCCCTCACCGGATCGACCGCCACCGTGATGAGCGCGGCACCCCCGGCGTACTCGGGGGCCGCCTCCGCCCTGTTCAACACCACCCGCCAGGTCGGCAGCGCCACCGGCGTGGCGCTCGGCGGCAGCCTGCTGGCCACAGCCACCGACTACGGCACCGGGCTGCGCACCAGCATGGCCATCGGCGCGCTCGCCTATCTGACCGCCGCAGGCCTCGCATGGCTGTGCGTGCCGGCGAGGCCCTCGAAGACATAGAGAGCCTTGAGCCACTGCCGGCCCGCTCCGGCCGGGTGACAAGCGGCATGGCGCCGCGCCGCTCGTGTGGCCGGCCGCCGCCCCCAAAGCGGCCGCGGCCCCCTGGCGGTGGGGGACCCGGCACGTCGGAAGGGCTTTCCACGGCCGCCGCCGACCCGCTGCCGGCCCTTTGGACGGCAGTCCGCCCCCCTCTGCACACCACCGAACCCTCGGTGCCCCTCGAGGGCCTGCGCCCCTTGGGGAAGGCGGCCGACGACACCGTGATGGTCGGTGTCGGCGAAGCCGCCCACGGCTCCCGCGACTTCGGCACCTTCCGGCATCGTTCACTCCGGTACCCGGTCGAGCGAAAGGGCTTCCGCTCCTTCGCCCCGGAGGCCGGCTGGAGCACCGGTGCGCGCCTCGACCACCGCCTGCTCACCGGTCGCGGAGACCCCGCCCGGATCATGTCCGAGGAGTTCCAGAACGCCCACCTGCTGCCGCACAGCCAGGAGTACCCGGCCATGATCCGCCGGATGCGCGCGTACGACGTCGCCCACCCCGAGATCCGGTCAGGTTCGCCGGCTGCGACAACGCCTACGCCGGCCCGGAGCCGTACGACCGGGTCGTCGGCCGTGCCCGGCGCGCCCGCCCCGACCCGCTGCCCGTCGTCACCGAGCTGTACCGGGGGCTGCGCTCCCCTGCCCTGCCGGCGAGTGGTTCCGCGCCGCCATGACCGAGCCCTTGGGGGGAACGGCGTGCGCGGGCCGAGCGCACCGGCCGCGCCCCGGCACTGCTCCGTGCCCGCGAGCCTGCCAGGACGAACCATGAACAGAACCCCCCCTGGGCGGTCCGGCACGCCACCGCCGTCGACCAGGGGGCGCGCAGGTACGCCTTCGGCTTCACGGACCCCCGGGCCGTGCCGGCGGCCATGGCTTGCCGAGACACCGTCATGGCGGAGAACACCCTGCGGTGGCACCGCCGAACCGGCCACCGGCCGGTGCTCGGCGGGCACAACAGCCACCTGTACACCAGCAGTTCCCCCCGTCCTGCCCCTCACCCAGGAAGCGGTGCTCCGGCGGCGACTGGGCGACGGCTGCCTGGTGGTGGGGCCCTCCTTCGGCCGGGGCACCGTGCGCGCCCCCGAGCAGGGCTCGCAGAGGCCGCCGACGGGGACGGCAGGTGGTTCGAGGCGGAGCCCGCCGCTCCCGGCTCGGTCGAGCACACCCTGGAGCGGGTGGGACACCGGAACCGGTACCTCGACCCGCGCACCGCGCCCCCCGCCGCACGCACCTGGCCGGACGCGCCCCGGCCCCAACGGGAGATCGGCACGGACTTCCCTCCGCCCGGCGACCGGGTCGACCTGCTGAGATCGACGGACCTGGTGGTGCACCTGCACGAGACCCGACCGAGCCGCCCGCTGCCGCGCGACCGACCAGCTCCAGGCGACGCGACCCGGGGCGCCCCGTCGGAGCAGCCCAAACCCCTACAGAGAAACAGAGGTTCCTGCCAGGGCGGCGCTCAGCCGGTCCTTGATCCGCAGGCGCATCGAAGCCATGGTGAAGCCCAAGGGGTCGATCTTGCCGGGCTGCCACTCCCGGTGGCCGATCACGCTGCACTCGGTCCAGCCGTGAGCCCGGCAGACGGCGGCGGCCGCCTTCTCGATCGCCTCCAGCTGCGCCTCGGGCCAGGGGTCGACGCCGTTGCCGAGGTTGATCGCCTCGAAGCCGTAGAAGTGCCGGTTGCCGTCGGTGTTCGTCTCGTTGTCGGGCGGCAGGGCCACCTCGTCGATCACCGCGCGCAGGACGTCGTCGTCACCGAGCCCCGCGTGGTTGGCCCGACCGTTGCCCACCAGGTGCACGGTGCCGTCCTTGGCGATGACGCCGTGGCACAGCGGGCCGGGCAGGTCGGAGCGGCCGTCGTAGCACAGTTGGACGCTGCCCATGGTTCCGGAGGTGACCGTGTGATGGACCATCACACCGTGCACGGGTCCCCAGGGACCCTTGTGGTTGCGGTTGTGGGTGCGCCACGAACGGTGCTCGACGACGGTGAGCCCTTCGGCGCGCAGAGCACCGAGGAACCGTTCTGCTGACAGTGGAATAGCCATGACTCTCCTCCTCGGGACACGGCTGCACGGGAGACTCCTCACCGGACGGCACTCCGTGAGAAGGCCCCCGAGGAGTCCCGAACCGGCTCCGCCGGCCCGGTGGAACACCAGTGTTCCGGCCGGTGCGTCACCGCCGCGTGACGGTCGTGTGGCCCCGCAGCGGCCGGGCGGAGCCCTCCTCGGGCAGGCCCCGGATGATCATCATGTCGGTGCTCGCCGCTGTCATGCCCCTCACCGTCCAAGACGGCCGCCACCGCGGCGTGACGGGGCGAGGTCCGCGACCAGCCGGTGCAGCCGCTCGGTCGGTTCCAGCCCCAGTTCCTCGTGCAGGCGCCGGGTGTAACGGGTGAAAGCGTGCAGGGCCTCGGAAGGGTTGCCCTCCGCCAGGTGGGCCCGGACCAGGCACACCTGTCCGCTCTCGCGCAACGGGTCGGCGTGCACGGCCGTCTGCGCCGCGGTGACGGCCTCGGCGTACCGCCGCGCCGTGATCAGCCGCCCGGCCAGCGTCTCCAGGGCGTGCAGTCGCAGCTGTCGCCAGCCCTCCGCCTCCAGCAGCACCCAGTCGTCGTACCAGCCGGGCAGCAGGTCGGCGGAGAGGGCGTCGACCGCGTCCGGGACGCAATCGGGGAGCCGGGCGGCCTCGGCGGGGTAGAGGACGCGGTGGGCGGTCCTGCGGGCATGGTGCAGATCGACGGTGGTGCCGCGGGCCAGGCACACCTCGGCCGGGCCGATCTCCAGGGCCCGCCGGCCGGCGTGGTGCAGGCGCGCGAGGGCGGAGCGGAGGTTGGCGTACGCGTGGTCCTCGGGGGCCTCCGGCCACAGGGTTCCCGCGATCAGGGGCCGGGGCACGGCGGCCCGGCAGCGCAGGGCGACGAACGCCAGCACCCGCTCCGACGCGCCGGGAACGGCCACCGGTTCCTCGCCCACCCACAGGCCGAAGCCGCCCAGGACACCGATGCGCGCCCCGACCCCGCCCCGCCCGGAGACCGCCGGACCGGCAACGGAGGCGGCCGGGACCGGGACGGTCTCCCGCGGCGCCCGCCGGCCGACCGCGCCGTGACCACCCCGATGTCCGTTCTCCATGCCCCCTGCTCACTCCCGCAGAGACGCAAATCCGGTCACAGGTGCCCCATGTGCCCCCACCCACCATGCTCCGCCCCCCACCCCACGCTGTCGAGCCGCTCGAAGACGGCGAGGCACTCGAACCCACCCCCCGTGCCGGGCCGACCCGGACCGCCTGCGCACCATGTCGAACACCTTTTCCTGCCGCGGCCCGGTGGGATTGCCACCACTCGGGCCGGCGACCACGCCGACCAGCGGTCCGCACCCGCTCTCCCGGGTGTTCAGCGGCGCGTCCCTGAAGATCGTGGCCGGGATCTTCGGGCAGCAGGACGCCCAGGACCAGGCCGGCCCGGCGGAGGCGGCGGAGGCAGCGCACCGATCCCGGGCAGGCCGCCCCGTCGTACCCGGAAGGCCTCCTGCGACACGGCCGGGCCCGACGTACCCGGGAAGCACCGTCCGGCCCCGTGCCGACGGGTCGCTGATGTACTTCTCGGCTGCTGCCCGTTCGAGACGGTCCCTTCAGCGGGTGTTCCGGTCGTCCAGGCCGTCCAGATCGTCCTGCCCGAGGTCCGGGCGGTCCGGTCGGCGGATGAGCCGGGTTGCGAGGTGGTAGGCGAGGGTGACGTCGTCGTACCTCCGGCCGGGGACGACTCTGCCGGGGAGGTTGATCCGGTCGCTGTGGGACGTTGATTCACGTTCACCCGTGCCGGGGAAACCGACGGCTGTCCGTGGGCTGTCCGTGAAGCAGAGGTGCTCGGACCGGACTGTCGCCCGGAATGAGATGTCCGGTTCCGGGTCCCGGCCTCCGGCGGTGGTGGGCCGGCCGGCGTCCTGCGGCTCGGGGGTGTCAGCCGTTCAGGGTGGCTCGTCCCGCCTCTGAGTGGTGCGACGGGCGGGCCGAGGTGCTTCCTTCCCGTCCTCGCCGCGGGCCCGGCGCGGGCGGGCGCCGCTCTTGCTCCGGGCAGTCCGGTCCCGGCCCGCGGTGCCGCCCACCGCCTCGGCCACATCACCGGCAGCGTCGCCGGCGCCCTCACCGACATCGCCGACGGCCCGGCTCGCCTCGGCGCCGACGTCCTCCACCGCCCGCCCGGCGCCGCGCCCCACGTCGTCGACCGCACCGCCGGCGCCGCGCCCCACGTCCCGCACGGCGGATCCGGCGCCCCGGCCGACGTCCTCGACGGCCTTTCCCGCGCCCGTGCCCAGCTCACCCACGGCTCGGCCAGCGCCGCCACCGACGTCCTGCACGGCGGAACCGACCCCGTGTACCAGCTCCTGGACGATCTCCGGGTTGCGATCGAGCGTGGTCAGCACCCGGTCGACGATCGTCACGACGTTGTCGAGACGCACCTTGAGCTGGGCCTGCGCCTCCACACCCGAGATACCCAGGTGCACCCGGCCGAGCGTGACGTCGGCGCCCACGTTCAACTTCAACAGGTCCAGCACCTCGGCCTGCAGCGAGACATGCGCCCGCAGGTCCTCCACGTCCAGGTCGATCTGGTCGACCTTCAGCACAGGAACGTCGAGGAAGACATCGGGAGACGCGTCGGTCTCTTCGCGAACCGTGGCCGCCTCGTCCTCGGTGCCGGGTCCGCCGTCGTCCGGGCCGTGCTCCTCGACGGGGTCCTCGTCGTACTCGGCGTTGTCCTGCATGGGTCCGCCTCCGTGAACTCGCCGGGCGTTTCGCACCTTTTGGGGCATTGTGGTGTGCAGGTGTACGGTGCGGTGCTGCCGGTCGCAGGGGAGCCGGAGGTCGGCCGGATCCGCGCGCATGCGAAGGAGCCACGCCGCCGCCGGACGCAGGACCCGGCAGCCGCTGCCGCGCCCCGGCTAGCGATCGACGGTTCGCATCCCCGCCTCGTCGTACCGCTCACCCGCCGCCTCGGGCAGCTCCGCGTCGATGCGGGCCAGGTCGTCCTCGGTCAGCGCAATCCCGACCGCGGCGGCGTTCTGCTCCAGGTAGGCGCGGCGCTTGGTGCCCGGGATCGGCACCAGGTGCTCGCCCCGGGCCAGCACCCAGGCGATGGCCAACTGGGCCGGGGTCACGTCCTTCTCGGCGGCGATCTCCTTCACCTTCGCCGCCAGCCGCAGGTTCGCCTCCAGGTTGGCGTCCTGGAAGCGCGGGTTCTCCCGGCGCCAGTCGTCCGCGTCCAGCTCGTCCGGCGAGGTGAACCGCCCGGCGAGGAAACCGCGGCCGAGCGGCGAATACGGCACGAAGCCGATGCCCAGCTCCCGGCAGGCGGGCAGCACCTCGGCCTCCACGTCCCGTGACCACAGCGAGTACTCGGTCTGCACCGCGGTGACCGGGTGCACGGCGTGGGCGCGCCGGAGGGTCTCCGCACTCGCCTCGCTCAGGCCGATGTACCGCACCTTGCCCTCGGCGACCAGTTCGCCCAGCGCGCCGGCGGTCTCCTCGATGGGTACGTTCGGGTCGACCCGGTGCTGGTAGTACAGGTCGATGTGGTCGGTACCCAGCCGCTGCAGGGAACCGTGGACCGAGCTCCGGACGTGCTCGGCCGAGCCGTCCTGGGGGCCGACCGTGCTGATGTCCCCGGGTACGGCGTTGTCCATCCGGTAGTTGAACTTCGTCGCGATCACGTACTCGTCGCGATGCCCCCGGATCGCCTCGCCGATCAGTGACTCGTTGGTGAGCGGCCCGTACATCTGCGCGGTGTCGAGAAAGTTCACCCCGAGGTCCAGGGCGCGCCGGACGGTCGCGATCGCCTCCTCCCGGTCGGTGGATCCGTAGAAGGCGGACATACCCATGCACCCCAGGCCGATGGCCGATACCTGAAGGTCCCGCAGACTGCGCTTCTGCATGCCGTCTCCCAGTCTTTTCCGCACCCGCGTTCATCGGTCGGCCGACACCGAGCCGCTCATCCATTTAGCGACGGATTCCGCTCCCCGGCATCCCGTGAGAGGCGCCGGACGACACGGGCACCGCTGCCTCCAGGCACGCCGCGGCCCTCCCGGAACCTCGGTTCCGGGAGGGCCGCGGCGTCACCTCAGTGCAGGGGCTGTTCCGGGGAGCCCGTCACTGCCGCCGTCTGCCGGGCCTGACGGCGGCGGTGACGGAGCACCGTCCACGCGATGCCGAGGACGACGAACCACACCGGGGTCACCAGCAGCGCCTGCAGGGTGTCCTCCTTCTGGGTCAGCGCCCAGACGAGGAACGCGAAGAAGGCGAGTACGACGTAGCACATGACGACGCCGCCGGGCATCTTGAACGTCGACGCCTCGTGCAGGTGGGGACGGCGCCTGCGGTACACGAGGTAGCAGATCAGGATGATCGACCAGACGAACATGAACAGCAGGGCCGAGATGGTGGTCACCAGCGTGAAGGCCTCGATGATCGAGTCGCCCATGGTGACCATGACGACGCCGGGGAGCAGGAAGAGACCGGACAGGAGCAGGGCGTTGACCGGTACCTTCCGGGAGGTGAGCCTGCCGAACCGTGCCGGTGCGTCGCCTTCGTGAGCCAGGCCGTAGACCATCCGTGAGGTGGAGTAGATGCCCGAGTTCGCGGACGAGGCGGCGGAGGTCAGTACCACGAAGTTGATCACGGAGGCGGCGATGCCGAGGCCGGCCAGTGTGAACATCACGACGAAGGGGCTGCGGTCCGGGCTGATCTGGCGCCAGGGAGTGACGGAGATGATCGCGATCAGGGCGACCACGTAGAACAGCATCACGCGCACCGGGATCGAGTTGATCGCCTTGGGCAGGTTCCGCTCCGGGTTCTTGGTCTCCGCAGCGGTGGTGCCGACCAGTTCGATGCCGACGAAGGCGAAGGTCGCGATCTGGAATCCCGCGACGAACCCCATGGGACCGGTGGGGAAGAAGCCGCCGTCGTTCCAGAGGTTGGAGAAGCTCGCGGTGGTGCCCCCGGGCGCCTGGAAGCCGCCCAGCACCATGCCGAATCCGACGACGATCAGCGTCACGATGGCGATGATCTTGATCAGTGCGAACCAGAACTCGGTCTCACCGAACGCCTTCACCGTGGGCAGGTTCAGGACGATCAGCAGGACGACCGCCGCGAGCGCCGGAATCCACAGCGCGAGCCCTTCCCACCAGTACGACACGTACCCGGCGATCGCGATGACGTCGGCGACACCGGTGACGATCCAGCAGAACCAGTAGGTCCATCCCGTGAAGAAGCCGGCCCACGGTCCGAGGAGGTCCGAGGCGAAGTCGGCGAAGGACTTGTAGCGCAGGTTGGAGAGCAGCAGCTCTCCCATCGCCCGCATCACGAAGAACAGCATCGCGCCGATGATCATGTAAACGAAGATCACCGAGGGGCCGGCCAGTGAGATCGTCTTGCCCGATCCCATGAACAGGCCGGTGCCGATGGCGCCGCCGATCGCGATCAGCTGGATGTGCCGGTTGGACAACTGCCGGGAGAGGTGCTGTTCACCTGTGGGGGAGGAGGGCTGTCCGGGATCCGCCTCGGGCTTCGGGGCGGTGGTCGGGACGGCTTTGCTGCTGTTGTGCATGTGCGAACCTCGTGGATCTTCGGTGCGTGCGGGCCGGGACAGGCGTGTCCTGGAAGACGACCGCACACGTATGAGGGGAGCGAGTGGGCACAAAGAGTCGGCATGAGTGAGGGAGCGACCGGCGGGAAAAGTGCCGGGCACGCCGAACACGCCTTCAGGGAGCGTGGGCCCAGGAGGGCCGTGGGGGAGAGCCGGAGCTCAGTCGGGATGCCGGCGGGCGGCAGGCGGCCGGCGGTGGGGTAACGAGAAAGCCATCGGGGGGTCCTCAGGAGTCGGGCACGGGCAGGAACCCGCGCTGCCGAGCGGAGCCTCCCCCTCTGTCATGGAGCCTGAGAGCTTCGCCGCGGAGGTCCGCGGCTTGCACCGTGGGCGAGGCACGGGAGCGCCTGCTTTCCAGAGGTGCCTGCCCGAGCGGTAGGGGTGCCTGAGAGTTTCCGGGGAGGTGTTGCTCCTTCGGCGCCCGGGTCTGGCTGACCCGGTGCTCTCCCGCAGCGGGATGAGCGGCGATGTGAGGCTAGGCCCGCACCGGCGGCCGGTCAAGAGCTGCGAGAACGATGATCGTTTACTGCCGGGCAGGGCGGTGTTCCAGGACCGTGCCGCCTTCCCGAGGGCGCGGGCGCGGGGGCAGGCCGGCCGGTCAGCTCTGGGGTACGACCTGCACGTCGATGTCGACCCGGATGGTGGGGCCGACGGCGGCGATACCCCGCGCCAGCATCGTCTGCCAGCTCACCTGGAAGTCGTCGCGGTGCAGTTCGGCGGTGGCCCGGCAGACCGCCCGGGCCTCGCCCTGCATGCCGTTGCCGAGCCCGAGGTACTCCACGTCCAGCGTGACCGTACGGGCCACCCCGCGCAGCCACAACTCGCCGATGACGTCCCACCGGTTGCCGCCCCGGGGCACGAAGCGGTCGCTGTAGAACTCGATGGTGGGAAACCGCTCCACGGCCAGGAAGTCCGCCGACCGCAGATGGTCGTCACGCATCCTCATGTTGGTGTCGATGGATCCCGCGTCGATCACCACGTGCATCGCCGTCTGCGCCGCGTCGCCGGCGATCCGCACCACCCCGGCGAAGGAGTTGAACCGGCCGTGCACCCGGGCCATCCCGATGTGCTGTGCGGTGCAGACGATCGAGGAGTGCGCCAGATCGATCTCCCAGTCACCCGGCGCGGGCATCTCCAGCGGCTGTGCCGCCTGCAGGGTCACGTCGCCGAGCGAGGTGAGGGAGTTCTCGGTGACCGTGCACGGCACCCGGTACGGCAGGTACCCCCCGGCGGACACCGTGAGCCGGTACTCTCCCGCCGGAATCGTGGCCACGAACGATCCGAAGGGATCCGTCCCACCCTCGACCAGTGTGCGTCCCACGGTGTCGTTGATCGCGTACCGGGCGTTCGGCACCGGCTCGTCGGCCGGGCCGAGAACCCGGCAGCTCAGCACCCCGGCATCGGAGGGAGTCTGCACAGCTGCCAGGGGGCCTGTCTGACGCTGTTTCGTTCTGCTTGCCAGCCAGCGGCCCATCATGTGCGACACCCTCTGCATAACGTCAAGAACACCGATCGCCGGACGCACATTCGATCACCCCCGAGGCTTTGGATGCAATAGGCAGCTACCCTGGGCCCTTCCAGTCCGGCCGCGTGGCCGGGGACGCCGGCGGACGAGGTCTGCACGGCACGACGAAGCTCCCGGCGGACAGGCTCTCGATCAAGATCACCCACCCGCCCTCGGCTCCTCTGTCCGGTCACCCCCTTCGACGTCTGACGAGACGGCCCGGGGCCCGACGTCGGACCTTCATGGTGTTCTGTTGCTGCTGGTGTCGAGTCGGGGGATTTCCGGCCATCTGGGGCTGGTTGGGGTGTGTGAGGAGCTTCGCCGCCGCTCGTTCGTGAATTCGTGGGTTCGTGAAGGTGGCCGCAGTGCCGTGTCCGGTCGTACTCGGCAATCAGCCGCCCACATGACCTCCGGTCCTGGGCAGACGGAGGAAGTGATCTTTGCATCGATCCCGAGGAGGGGACTCATCACCGTGGCCGCCCCCGTACGTCGTACGCCGACCGTGAACCGCCGGCGCGGGTTCGACCTGCGCTCGACAGCCTTCTTCTTCGTCCTGCTGGCCGTGGTGGTGAGCGTCCTGGGATTCGGGGCCCGCACGGCGGTCGGCATCGCCGAGCGGCATCCCGGCTGGGCGTTCGCCCTGCTCCTGCTGGGTGCCGCAGGCGTCGCGGGCCTGGGACGCCGTCTTCATCTGGCGAGAGCGGCACGACGGGCCGCGGCCGCGCTCGACGAGGCGGCGACGGAGGCGGCCGAGGCGTGGGAGACCGCGACCGTTCCCCGGCCGCGAGTGGCTTTCGACATGGACGTCGACATCGACTATGACGCCCTGGATGCCGAGGAATTCGAGGCCGCGGTCGCCTCCCTCTGCGAGCGCGACGGCTGCTCCGGTGTGGAAGTCGTGGGCGGTGCCGGGGATCTGGGCGCCGACGTTGTCGCCGTGTCGCCCGAGGGGTGGCGGGTCGTCATCCAGTGCAAGCGCTACGGCGACTCCCACCGGGTCGGTTCTCAGGACATGCAGCGTTTCGGCGGCACCTGCTTCGCCATCCACGAGGCCGACGTCGCTGTCCTGGTCACCACCAGCGACTTCACCGCGCCGGCGGTGGAGTACGCCGAGCAGTGCGGAATCGTGTGTGTGGACCGGCAGGCGTTGGTGCGCTGGGCAGAGGGAAGCGGGCCCCGGCCCTGGGAGGCCGTGAAAGCCGTTCGGGACGCCGAAGCCCGCTGACACCGGTCAGCGCCGGTGGACTTCGTCCAGCAGCCCTCACCGTCGTCTTCCGCACCGCCCCCGAAGACGTGGAACAGATCCACGTCACCGCCGATGACCCCTGGCGCCGCGGCGCGGGCCGCCACGCCTACCCGCACGACACGGTCGCCTCCTGGCCGGCACCGTCCGCCTGGCCGGCACCGTCCGCCTGGCCGGCACCGTCCGCCTGGCCGGCACCGTCCGCCTGACCGGGACCGCCTGCCCGCACCGCAGGCGTCAGCGACCCGTGAGCGGCTCGGTCAGGTGCCGCAGAGCGCTGCCGGGCGGCTCGATCGACGGGTGGACAAGCGCGAAGCCCTCGGCGGACACGGGTACTTCCGGCCGGGATGCGTCCACCGAGGGCTTCGCCGTCACCGACAGCCACTGGCCCCCGACCACCGCACATCCGGACCGGGTCGGGAACAGCCCGATCGTTGTGCCCCGGCTTGCGGAGGCGATGTCGGGGCATACGTGCTTCACCCGTCAGAGAGGAGCCTGCTCATGCTGGGCATAGTGGCTGCGGTGCTGTTCTTCTTCGCGTTCTTGATCAACGCGGCGGACATCGGCACCAATGATGTGTTCTCTTCGACGAATGTGATGCTGCTGGGACTGACCGCCCTGGCGCTGCATGTGGCGGGGATCGGTGGCGGCCTGGCTTCCAGGAGCCGACGCTGACCCTGGGCCCTGCGCCCCGCTGACGAGGGCTCGGGGCAGTGCGAACACCACGAGCCCCCTTCGCGGCCGGCCTTGCCCGCGTCAGCCGGTTCCCATCAGACGCCCGCATGTCGATCTCGATCGCGAGCCCGCTGCTCCGCCGCACCGAACGACGCCATTCGGCCCGCGGTTCGGGGCGGCCCCGTTCGGAGCAGAGCGGGACGGCGCGGAAGGTACATGGACCGGACGCGCCGTCGGTGTGTGTGCGCAGGGGGCGTATCGACGTCACACCCCCGTAGCCTCTGTCCCATGCCAGCCTCCCGCCTGCATCGCGTCGCCGTCCTGGTGCTCGAGGGTGCGAAGCCGCTCGATGTCGGAATTCCCGCGCAGGTTTTCACGACCCGCGCGAGCATGCCGTACGAGGTGCGGGTGTGCGGGGCGACACCCGGTCTCGTGGCCGGCGGCGATGGCCTCGCGTACCACGTCACCCACGGCCTCGACGCGCTTGCGTGGGCCGACATCGTCTTCGTCCCCGGCTACCGGTTCCCGGACCGCGACGACCCGCCGCAGGCCGTCGTCGACGCCCTGATCGCCGCCCACGACCGGGGCGCGCGGCTCGCCGCCATCTCGACGGGCGCCTTCGCGCTCGCCGCCACGGGCCTGCTCGACGGCAGGCGCGCCACGACGCACTGGCACTACACGCGGGCACTGGTGGCCAGGCATCCGCTCGTCCAGGTCGACGAGAACGTGCTGTTCGTCGACGAGGGCAGCGTGCTCACCTCGGCCGGCGCCGCCTCCGGCATCGACCTGTGCCTGCACATCCTGCGCGGCGACCTCGGGGTGGCCGCGTCCAACCACGCGGCCCGGCGTCTGGTCGCGGCCCCCTACCGCAGTGGTGGCCAGGCCCAGTACGTGCCGCGCAGCGTCCCCGAACCGCTCGGTGAGCGCTTCGGCACCACCCGCGAATGGGCGCTGCACCGGCTCGGCGAGCCCCTCACCCTCGCCATGCTGGCACGGCAGGCGGGGGTCTCGCCGCGCACGTTCTCCCGGCGTTTCGTCGAGGAGACCGGCTACACGCCGATGCAGTGGGTGATGCGCGCCCGCATCGACCTGGCCCGCGAACTGCTCGAACGCTCGCAGCGCAGCGTCGAACAGGTCGCCGCCGACGTCGGCCTCGGCACCGGAGCGAACCTGCGCCTGCACTTCCAGCGCATCCTCGGCACCACCCCGAGCGAGTACCGGCGCACCTTCACCCGGGGCGAGTGACCCGCCCAGCACCGCGTGACGGGATCCTTTCGAACCGTGGCGATCCCGCCACTGTCGGCGGCGCGAGCCGCGGGCGAGCCTGGAGGAGAAGGGAAGGGACATCACTCATGACTCGCATCGCCATCAACGGATTCGGCCGCATCGGACGCAATGTGCTGCGCGCCCTGCTGGAGCGCGACAGCGCCCTCGAGATCGTCGCCGTCAACGACCTGACGGAGCCCGCTGCGCTCGCCCGGCTGCTGGCCTACGACAGCACGGCCGGCCGGCTCGGGCGTCCGGTGACCGTCGACGGGAACGCCCTCGTCGTCGACGGCCGCCGGATCACGGTGCTGGCCGAGCGCGAACCGGCGCAACTGCCGTGGGCCGAACTCGGCGTCGACATCGTCCTGGAAGCCACCGGCCGCTTCACCTCTGCCAAGGCCGCCCGCGCCCACCTCGACGCGGGCGCGAAGAAGGTGCTCGTCAGCGCGCCGTCGGACGGCGCCGACGTCACGCTCGCGTTCGGGGTCAACACCGATGCCTACGACCCGACCGTGCACACGATCGTCTCGAACGCCTCCTGCACCACCAACGCGCTCGCGCCGCTGGCCGCGGTCCTCGACGAACTCGCAGGCATCGAGCACGGGTTCATGACGACGGTGCACGCCTACACACAGGAGCAGAACCTGCAGGACGGTCCGCACCGCGACGCCCGTCGCGCCCGAGCCGCCGGCGTCAACATCGTGCCGACCACGACCGGTGCCGCCAAGGCGATCGGCCTGGTACTGCCGAACCTCGACGGCAAGCTGTCGGGCGACTCGATCCGCGTACCGGTGCCGGTGGGCTCGATCGTCGAACTCAACACGGCCGTCGCCCGCGACGTGACGCGCGACGACGTGCTGGCGGCGTACCGCGCCGCAGCACAGGGGCCGCTCGCCGGCATCCTCGAGTACTCGGACGACCCGCTCGTCTCCTCCGACATCACGGGCAATCCCGCCTCGTCGATCTTCGACTCGGCCCTCACCCGTGTCGACGGCCGCCACGTCAAGGTGGTCGCCTGGTACGACAACGAGTGGGGCTTCTCGAACCGCGTGATCGACACGCTCGAACTCCTCGCCACCCACTGACCGAACGCCGGGGCGCCGCCCCGCCTCCGACGACCGCCCTTGAGCGCTCGGGTCGACCGGTCGAGACGAGCGCTCAAGGCAGAGGCCGGTCGGGACCAGGTTCGGGCAGGCGGCCGCATGCGGGTCCGGGATCGTCGTGCGGTTGCGCGTCGCGGGGGCGGAGCCCCGTCGGCACAGGAGGCCGGGCCGGGACCGTGATTCATTTCGTGTTGCTGATCGCCTGCGTGGCGGCGCTCCGCTTCCCCTGTGAGCGGTTTGTCGACGCAGTCGAGTGCGCGGGCGCCGATGCGCTGTTCGCACGGCCAGGCCGACGCACCGCTCTGCGCCCTCTTCGAGGTCCGCGCCCTGCCGCGGCGCGGCTGTACGTGTGCGCCGTCGTCGAGCACGCGACCAGGCGCATCCGGGCCCTGGACGACACCGCTGTCTCCGACCGGGCAGGGGAGCGTGCAGCAAGGTCAGATTCCTGCTCCACGACCGCGACGCGAAGTTCACGACCGCCTTTGACGCTTTTGCGGCCGACGCCGGCCCGAAGGTGATCACCACAGACATCCGGATGTCCCGGACGAACCCCCGCATGCATCGCTGGACCGCTGGATACAGAGCTGCCGACGTGAACTCCTCGACAGGACGTCGGCCTGAAGCCAGCGCCCTCTCCTCGACCCTCTGACCCTCTGCACGAGTGCGAACAGTTCTACAACTCCTGCCGACCCCACCAGAGCATCGCGAACGTCTGCCCTCGCGGCTCCCTGCCCACGCCGATCACCGCTCCGGAGCGGATCGTCCGCCTCGACATGCGCAGACGCGACCGCCTCGGCGGTATGGGGACCGGTCCGTCCGAGGGCCGGTGGGGTCAGCCCGTGGCGGCCCGCTCGATCAGATCCGCGGCCGTACGCAGTCCGTCGCGCGCCCGGATCGTCTCACCGGCCTCGGTGAGGGCGCGCCGCAGGGCCGTATCGTCGAGCAGACGGCCGATCGCGCCGTGGAGTTGGGCGTCGGTGAAGCGGTACGGGTCGAGCCGGACGCCGTACCCCAGTTCGGCCATGCGCTGGGCGTTGTCGTGCTGGTCCCAGAAGAGCGGCAGCAGGATCATGGGCTTGCCGAAGTGGAGGGCCTCGGTGGTCGTGTTGTTGCCGCCGTGCGTGATGACGAGGTCGACCAGCGGGAGGATCCGGGGCTGCGGCAGGAACTCCTCGCCCCACATGTTCGGCGGCAGCTCGATCTCCTCGTGCAGCGGGCCCTTGGAGACGATGTAGCGGTGCGGGGTGCGGGCGAGCGAGGCGATGACCCTGCGCATGAGCTCCACGTCGGCCGAGCCGAGCGAGCCGAGGCTGAAATAGATCAGCGCGCCGCCGTCGGCCAGGCCGGGCGGCAGTGTGAACCTCTCCCGCGTCTCGCGGACGGATGAGTCCAGCCGGTGCCAGGTGGGGCCCAGCGGACGGGCATCCGTGTAGTCGGCCGACTCGGGATAGACGTACAGGTTCAGATCACCCTCGTGGACGAACTCCAGGTCGGGCAACGGAGGCGCGCCCTGCTCGGCCACCCAGGCGCTGAAGTCGCTCCACAGGCTCCGGTGCGTGCGCTCGTACTCGGCGCGGAACTCGTCCCACTCGCTCCGGTCCCCGGCCGGATACCCGGAGAACGGCGGCGGAACGTGCTCGCCCTTCATCTCCAGGGGATTGCAGGAAAGGATCCGCACGAAAGGAACGCCCGCCGTGGTCAACGCCGGGAAGCACACGACGTTGTCCTCGACGATCACATCCGGCCGGACCCGGTCGATGATCTCCTTCAGCTGCGGCTCGCAGTACCGGGCACCGGAGATCAGTTCCTCCCACACCGGCTTGATCCAGGTGCTCAACTGCTCGATGGTCGGCTTCCGGAACTCGGGCGCGGTGTCGTGTACGAAGTCCTTCCAGAACTGGCCCGCGTCCTGGGGTTGTTCGGGCGGCGGGGCCAGATCGACCAGCTCCTCCTCGAAACCGAGCGGCGCGAGGCGACCTTTCCAGGACGCCTCCGCGGCGAACACCACACGGTGCCCCCGGCGGCGCAGGACATCCCCGATTCCTACGCAGTTGTTCGTCGGCCCGTACGCGCTCTCCGGAGCGAAGAGGACGGTCAGGGGCCGTAACGGTCTTCCCGTAGGCGACAAGCCCAACTCCTTTACCCGCGAAGGCGGTTACGAAGTCTCGCACCGGATCCGAACGCCGGGCAAGACCGCCGGAACCACCGCCCTCGGGCCGTTGGTCGTAGTCGCGGGCCAGGGCACTGCGGAGGCCGCGACACCTTGACTCCGCAGCATCGACCGATGCGCAGTGGGCGAGGAACGAGCCGTTGTCCCCGGACCGGGCGCCGAAGCGGGACGGTCACCGGCGAGACCGCCGCGAGGTGATCGACGCGATCGCCCACACCTTCCAGACCGGAACCCGACGGGTGCGCCTGCCGGACGAGTACGGCAACTGGTGAGCCGTCTGCAACCGGCTGCGGATGTGGGCCGTCGACGGCACCTGGGGCGGGTGTTCACCACCCTGATGGTTCAGGTCGACGCGGCTGAGGACCTGAGCCGGGCCGTTTCGGTGGACTCCGCGATCGTGCGGGCCCACCAGCAGCGGTCGGGGCCCGCACAAAGGGGTCCCGGGCAACGAACCGGATGGCCATGCCGTCTGCCGATACGCGGCGGACTGACCACGAAAATCCACCGCGTCGCCGATGACCCTTGCCGGCCGCCGCCCGTCAACGGCTTTCCGTCCGCGCGTTCACCCCACGGGCCAGACACCCCGGGGCCCACAAGGCCATGACGGCCATCGGGCCGGTGCCCGGTCAGCCGACCTGGCCGTGGACGAACTCGTTGAGGGCCTTGCCCGGCCGCAGACCCGCCTCGCCGTCCTCCTGATGGAAACTGCCGAAACCGGTGAGGGTGACGGTCTTCCCCGCCCTGAGTGCCTCGGCGATCGCACCCGCCCGGTCGACGGTCCCGAACAGGGCGTCGACGACCCGGCCGACCTGCTCCAAGGACAGATCACCACCGTCCGCCGCCTTGTGTGTGACCGCCTCGATCAGCCCGGACCTGTCCATACGACGCACGCTCCTCGACGATGAAGTTCCGCGAAGCCGCAACCCGACCGGCCGGCCACCGCTGTCCGACCCCACCATCGTGACACCGGCACAGCAGCCCCGCACGCAGCGGCGCCCGACCGTACGCTGCCCGTGTGCACAGTGTGGAACCGCTGCCCGACCCCGCGACCGAGCGAGCCGTCCGAGACGCATGGCGCCGCCTCGCGGACGTGGGACTGCCGACTCCCACTTCCCTGGCAGAGACGATCCTCATTCCGCCGCGGGCTCTACCCTCTCTGACCTGGGCGTTCTGATGTGCTTTGCCTGTTGTTCGCCCGCGACCGGAATCCTGTCGGCGGCGAGCTCTCTCACGAGCGGGGAGAGCCTTTTCCCGGCAGGTTCGCCCACGCCAGGCAGGCCGCCGCGCGACGCAGGACCTCGTTCTCCTGCTCCGGCAGCCGGATCCGCTTCTTCAGCTCACGGTTCTCCGCCGGCTCGGACCTGGTGACACCGGGCTTCTCGCCGTCCTCCACGGCGGCCTGTCGCAGCCACTTCGACAGCGTCATCTCAAGCCGCCCCATGGGCAAGCCGGACCAGATGTCACTCATCCGTACAGCACTCCCAAGTGCTGGTGCTGCGACCGGGAAGGTTCGCCGGGGCAGCTCGGTCAGTCCGATCGTGCGGCTTCCCACCTCCATGAGGTTTGGCGAGGGAGGCCGTCGAGGTCCCCGCGGCCGGTGCACCAGAGAAGTACCTGGGTGGGGTCCCCGGGCGGGGCGACGGGGAAGAGTCGGTCGAGTACGGCTGCGCTCAGCGGTGCTGGCGGCAGCCAGTCCACGGACAACCCCTGCGTGATGTCGTGGGTGTGCAGGAGTGTTTCGGCGACGCTCATCGCTGCGAACCCGTCGGGGTCGCACGGACCCCAGTGCCAAGCACGCAAGGTCGGGTCGGCCGTGGCCAACGCGCTGCTGAGCAGCCCGCCGCAGGCGGCGACGACCCGGAGCACCTCAGCCGGCGAGGCGGTGGAACGGATGGTCAGGTCGAAGGGAAGGTAGGCGTCGGCGGGCTGTGCTGCCAGCTGCCCCGCGTAGGCCAGCAGGTCATGGCCGATGTGCGCTGCTGTGTGCCGGCAGGTCCAATCGAGCGGCCCCGCCGGCACCGTCCAGTCCTCGGCGGTATGGGGGCTGAGCACCCGCAGCATCTCTGCCACGGCGGCGTCGACGTCCTGATGGTCCATGCGGAGCTCCCTGCGGTTCGTGCTGTGCGACGGGGCCGTGCCGGTAGTCGTCCCTCCACGCTGCCAGGCACCTGGCACGTCCGCCCCAGCGGGTGCCTTTTTCACCGCGCATGCGGGCGCGCTCGCGGCGTTGGGCGGCCAGTACGTCGGGGTGGCGCGCGTTCTTGTTGCGCCGGCGCAGACAGGCGTGCAGGGTGCAGGCCTGTGCGGTGTGGTTGCGGTGGTGGGAGTGGGCGACGGTGAACTGCCGCAGCGGTCCGAAGCGGGCCTCGATCGGGTTGGCCAGGAGGCGTAGGTCGGGGCACCGTCCGGACGGTGCCCTTACCGCGCAGAGCGACGCCCCACAGGGTGTCGTCGCCGACCGGGTAGCAGCCGTGGAAGCAGCACACCCCGTGCGTGCGGTGGAAGGTCGAGGGATGCCGCTCGGGGCGTCCCTTCCCGGCCCAGTCCGAGCCGGCGGTCGGTCGGATCCCGAGTGGCCCGAACTCGTCGAACGCGCCCCCCGGTCCGGGAAGCGCTCCAGCACCTCCTCGATCCGGTCCAGCTTGGCGTCGCGCTCCGGGTCGGGCGACTCCTTCCACGTCTTGGTCCGCTGGAACGTGGTGCCACGGCAGGCGAGCAGGCACCGTAACGCCTCGCGGCCGATCCTGATGATGCGGCCGTGCCGTCACATCCAACCGAGGCGAGAGCGGTCGTCGCCCACCCGGTGGTCACGTCCAGCGCAGCCCTGATGCCATCGGGCAGTTGGGGCTCATTCCTTCCACTCATGGGCGAGCGTCGCGTAGACGTACTCGCTGCCCCAACGGTCTCCGTCGAGGTCGTTGTCGACCAGATGCGCCTCACGGCGCATACCGAGACGTTCACACACGCGCACCGATGCGGTGTTGAGGACATCGAGGCGAGCGAAGATCCGGTGGACTTCCAACTGACCGAAGGCCAGCGAGGCCAGTGCGCGCGCCGCTTCGGTAGCGTAGCCCTGTCCGGCGTACTGCGGGTTGAAGACCCAACCGATCTCGGCCTGTCGGGCGCGTGCACTCGTGAGGGTGAGGACCACCTCGCCGACGACACCTGGCTCGTCCCCCCGGCACACGGCCAGCAGGAGCACATCTCCGTCGGCCTGCCAAGCGGTCCCGCCAGCCCGCGCGGCGATGGCCTCGGCACAGCCCGCGCGGGTGAGCGGTGGACGATAGAGGTAGCGGGCGACCTCCGGCAGGGACTGGTACGCGTACCGGTCATCGACGTCACCCGATGCGAACAGCCGCAGCACCAGCCGTTCGGTGGTGATCGGCTTCGGGATGTACCGCGAGGCAGTGGTCATCGAATTCCCCCGTGTCCTGCCAGTGACCTGACCGGACAGAGTAATAGATCACCGCATACCAAGCCCGACCGGCCTGACCGCCACAACCCGCTGATCGTTTGCGGTCACGGCAGTAGGTACGCGGTGCCGCCGTTCGACCCGGCGGTCATGGACGAGGCACACCGGATCGCGGGCCGCGCCGACAAGGACTGGACCATCATCAACGACGCGCAGCGGATCCGGGCCGACCGCCGCCCCGCCCATGGCAGCGATGCTGAGCAGGGTGGTCGGCGTGCCTGCAGGCAGGGGAGTCGCCGTCTGACGTGCCGGGAGCCCGGGCAGCGAGAGGAGGACCACGGAGCGGAGCTCGCCGACTTCCTCATCGACCAACTACCGCAGCCGCGCGCCGCCTGGATCCTCGGCTGCATCCTGCAGCTCGTCGGCGCCGACGACGGCGCCGACGCGGCAGCCCTCGAGGACGGTTCGACGTGCGACAGGACCCCCAATTCGAGGACTTGGCCGACGACGTCCGCTGCCGGGCGGAGCTCGCGGAGTGGGGCCGACTTGTTTCTTCGTGAGCGCCGCCGCCTTGCCGGTTGTGCTGTCGCTCTCCGGCGCGCCTCCGCAGCCGCTCAGCAGCAGTACCATCGCGGTCGCCGCGTACCACCGGTGCGTTCTCATGGCCACGCCACCGTCCCCTCGAGTCGGCCATCGTACGCGGACCGTCTTCGCGCGGGGCGTGCCGACCTTCGGCCGCTGCTGCCAGGGGCTGTCACGTTGTCGCGCCGGGCGGTTCTTGACGGATGTTTATGCAGTTCACGGGCGGGTTCGAGGGAAGCGTGACAGTTGGCTCGCGCTGCATCCGCCCCACCGACGACATCGGGCTGTCGGTCGCCACGGTGAAGACCACGAGGTGGGTGGCCTCCCGCTGGCCGAAGGATCACCGCAGTTCGAAGACGGCGCCGTACACGGTCCACCGTGCCCTGGCGAACATCGAGGATGAGGCGGAACGGTTCGCTGCGATCGGGATGCCGCCGGACGGCAAGGCCCGGTGGACCACGGACGACGCGAGTCGGCGGGTGGGGCGGCAGGTCGAGACCCCGTCACGCCGCAGGAGAAGGTCACCGCGATCCATTCGCTGGCCCGGGACGAGGAGGTTGCCGCGGCGGTCACCACCGACTTCCTCAAGCGTCCGCAGGTGGCGGCCGAAGTGTCGGCGGAGGACAAGGTCCGGGTGGTGGAGGAGTTCATGCGGGACGAGTCGGTCGCGGTGACGACCGCGGCGAGCCTGCTGCACCGACCGGACGTCGCGTTCAAGGCGATGAGTGACGACACCGCCCGCTTCCAGGTCAACCATGCCCGGGTCGAACACAGTCGGCAAGGCCGGGAGGACTTCGACCGCAACGGTCCCGTCGCCCCGGCCGTCCGCGCGATCGACCGGTCGGTGGAGTTCCTGGCGGGAGATGCGCCGTCGGCAGTCCTCCGCCCGTATCTGTGTCGAGCACGCCAACGCCGAACTGCGGCAGTGGCGCCCGCTCCAGCGCTGTACCGGCCGGCGCGAGGACTACGCCGAAACCCACCAGGCGATCGCCTCACCGGTCTCGGACCGCTCCGCCCGCCGGGCCACCTGCCGCAAGCCGAGCACCGAACTGATACTCGCCCGGCAGGCGGCTCGTTGATCAACCACCAGCCGAACCGCCAGGCCAGCACGCCACGACCTCAATCGCGGACCGAGTCGTAACTCCTGATGATCAGTGCGCGGCCGACTCCGGTTCAGAAATGGGCTCCGAGACGAGATGGCCCACCTTCAACCTCGCGGGCGTCTTCATCGTCTGCGGCGGTCTGGTGATCGTCGCCCTGTCTTGGCGGGCCGCCGACTGGCGTTCGGCGGCATAGCCGCTGGAGTTCTCTCACCCGCAGATGCCGCGCCGGGCGCGCAGCATCACACGGCTCGCTCGTGGCGCTCACGGCCGACGGCCGGGTGCTCATCGCCCGCGGCGTCCGGCCATGGGCGGAACTCGGGCGCCTGCCCGAGGGCGGTCGGGCCACGGTGCTGACCGCGGTGAGTACGCAGCGGCTGCTGGCCGCCGACAGCACCGACAGCGTCTACGAGTCCGCCGCCGACGGCCGTACCTGGATGCTCCGTCACCGCTCGGCAGCCGGTCCGGAACCCTGGGAATATACCCCCTAGGGGTATAGGTTCGAGGGTATGGGGCCGCCAGCGGCCACCCTGGAAGCCGAATGGGGATGAGGCTCATGGAGCACAGCACGCACCACACCGGTACCGCGCCCGGCCACACCACCCCCGTGGACGGCCACGATCATGCGGAACACGGCGGCCACACGAGCGGCGCGTCCTGGGCGATGGCGGTGAGGGCGACGCTGCACTGCCTGACCGGGTGTGCCATCGGCGAGATCCTCGGCATGGCCATCGGCACCGCCCTGCTGTGGGACAACGTGCCGACCATGGTCCTGGCGATCACCCTGGCTTTCGTCTTCGGCTATTCCTTCACCCTTTTCGCGGTGGTGCGCGCCGGGCTGTCCCTGAAGGCCGCGGTCAAGGTGGCGCTGGCCGCCGACACGGTCTCCATCGCACTGATGGAACTGGTCGACAACGCGATCATCGCGCTGACGCCGGGAGCGATGGGGGCGCACCTGGCGGACGGGCTGTTCTGGTACACGCTGCTTGGCGGCTTCGCCGTGGCGTTCGTGATCACCACACCGGTCAACAAGTGGATGATCGGCCGCGGCAAGGGCCACGCCGTCGTCCACGCCCACCACTGACCTGCCCTTCAGTACGCGCGGGCCGGGCGGCCCCGGGGCCACCACGGGGCCGCCCGGCCGCATACCGGCAGGCGTCAGCCCGGTCCGGCGAGCAGCTCGTTGCACGCCGGCTCGCAGCGCCGGCACGCCTCGGCGCAAACGCGGCAGTGCTCGTGCATGTCCGCGTGACGGGCGCACTCGTCACCGCACACCCTGCAGACGGTGGCGCAGGCCTGAAGCGCGGCCCGGGTGATGTTGGCGTCGTAGCCGCCGAAGGTGGGCGCTTGCGGCAACAGCGGCCACCCAGGTGAATGTAACGGACGCTACATTTTGAATTGTGTCGGACACGGAACCGAACGTCCGTTGGCTCGTCCTCGTCCTCAAGATCCCTGTCGAGCCCTCCCGCCACCGGGTGGCCGTCTGGCGCGAACTGCGCAGAATCGGCGCCCTGTCTCTCGGGCAAGGGATCTGGGCCGTGCCGGACATGTCGATCTTCGCCGACGGTTTCGCCCGAGCCGTGGAATTGACCGACAAGGCCGGCGGCCAGGCACTGACCCTCAACGCCTCGGGCCGCAGCCCCGCGGACGCTGTCCGCTTCCGGGAGCTGTTCGATGCCGCCCGCTCGGCCGACTGGGCCGAGTTCCTCGCCGACTGCGGCAAGTTCAAGACGGAGATCGCCAAGGAGATCCGGCTCGGCAAGTTCACCCTCGCCGAGCTCGAGGAAGAGGAACAGTCACTGGAGCGGCTGCGCCGCTGGCACCGCGACCTGACCGCCCGCGACGTCTTCGGCGCCCCCGAGGCCGCCGAGGCCGCGGCCCGGCTCAAGACCTGCACCGCCGTGTGCGAGGACTACGCCGAACGCGTCTTCGCCCACCTGCACGAGACCCCGGGAGACCGCCGATGACCGCCGCCACCCCCGCCGCGCAAGCGCCGCCAGCGGCCCGGATGTGGCCGCTGTACGCGGCCGGGTTCACCACCGCCTTCGGCGCCCACGGCATCGCCGCCAACCTCGGCGGCTTCTCCGACGACGCCGTCACCTCCCTGCTCGTCCTCGGCGGGCTCCTCGCCCTCTACGACGGCGCCGAGGTGATCCTCAAGCCCATCTTCGGCAGTCTCGCCGACCGCATCGGCGCCAAGCCCGTCCTCGTCGGCGGCCTCATCGCCTTCGCCTTCGCCTCCGCCCTTTACGCCATGGCCGACAGCCCCGGCTGGCTCTGGGCCGCCCGCCTCGGTCAGGGCGTCGCCGCCTCCGCCTTCTCCCCGTCCGCATCCGCACTCGTCGCCCGCCTCAACCCGGCCGCCAAGCGCGGCCGAGCCTTCGGCAGCTACGGCTTCTACAAGTCCATCGGCTACACCCTCGGCCCCCTCCTCGGTGGACTCCTGGTCTGGGCCGGAGGCCTGCGCCTGCTCTTCACCGTTCTCGCCCTGCTCGGTGCAGCGGTCACCGTGTGGGCCGCGCTCGCCGCCCCGGCGGTGCCTCCGCTGCCCAAGCAGCGCCAGACCGTCCTAGACCTCGCCCGCCGCCTGGCCGACCCCGCCTTCCTCGGACCCACCGCCGCGCTGGCCGCCGCGACCGCCGCTCTCTCCGTCGGCGTCGGCTTCCTGCCCGTCTCCGGCGCCGCCGCCGGACTTGGCACCATCGCCACCGGCGCCGCTGTCTCCGCCCTCGCCGCCACCGCCGCCTTCGTCCAGCCCTACGCCGGACGCGCCCTCGACAACGGGCGGCTGACCACCCGTACCGGTCTCGCCGTCGGCCTGGCCCTCACCGCTGCCGGCCTCACCGGCGCCATGCTGCCCGGACTCGCTGGTGTGCTCCTCGCCGCCACCCTTATCGGTGCCGGCACCGGCCTGATCACCCCGCTCGGCTTCGCCGCCCTCGCCACCAGCACCCCGGAGGAGCGCATGGGCCAGACCATGGGCGCGGCCGAGCTCGGCCGTGAACTCGGCGACGCCGGAGGCCCCCTCCTCGTCGCCGTGGTCGCGACCCTCGCGACCCTCACCTGCGGATACGCCGCCTTGGCCGTCCTCGTTGCCGCAGGCGCCGTCCCCGCCCTACTGCGACGCAACAACGCCTGAACCGTTCCGGGTTCGGTAGGGACTCGATCGTTTGAGAGGATCGAGTCATGGCACGTCATTCCCCCTACCCGTTTGAGCTGCGCCGTCGTGCGGTGCGGATGGTCGCCGAGGTGCGGCCCGACTACGACACCGAGTGGGCCGCGATGAAAGCGGTCGCCGCGAAGCTCGGCATCGGCACGACCGAGACGCTGCGCAAGTGGGTCCGCCAGGACGAGATCGACGCCGGCACCCGGCCGGGGACGACGACGGAGGAATCCGCGCAGATCAAGGCGATGAAGAAGGAGACAGCCGAGCTGAAGCGGGCCAACGAGATCCTGAAGGCCGCGGCGAGTTTCTTCGCGGCCGAGCTCGACCGGCCACACACACGCTCGTAGCGTTCATCGACGAGCACCGGGACCGCTTCGGCGGAGTCGAGCCGATCTGCCGTGTTCTGACCGACCACGACTGCAAGATCGCCCCGTCCACCTACTACGCCCACCACAAGCGCCTGACGGCACCCTCGGCCCGCACCGTCCGGGACACCGAACTGAAGATCCTGATCCAGGAGGCATACGACGCCAACTACCGTGTCTACGGCGCGAGGAAGATCTGGCGGCACCTGAACCGCCAGGGCCGGACCGTGGCCCGCTGCACCGTCGAACGCCTCATGCGCGAGCTCGGCATCGCCGGCGCCGTCCGCGGCAAGAGAGTGATCACCACGATTCCGGACCCCTCCGCGCCAAGGGCACCGGACCTGGTCGACCGCGACTTCGTCGCCGGCGCGCCGAACCGCTGCTGGGTCGCCGACTTCACCCATGTCGCCACGTTCTCCGGCGTCGTCTACGTCGCCTTCGTCGTGGACACCTTCTCCCGCCGGATCGTCGGCTGGTCCGCCTCGACCACGAAGCAGACCCGGCTCGTCCTGGACGCCCTGGACATGGGGCTGTGGCAACGCGATCGCGACCAACTGCCTCCCTTTCCAGGTGCGTTGGTGCATCACTCGGACGCGGGATCGCAATATACGTCCTTCACGCTGGCCGAGCACTTGGAGAAGGCCGGCATCGCCGCCTCGATCGGATCGGTCGGTGACGCGTACGACAACGCGCTGATGGAGTCCACGATCGGCCTCTTCAAGACCGAGGTGATCAAGCCGCAGCGGCCCTGGCGATCCCTCGCCCAGGTCGAGCTGGCCACCGCCGAATGGACCGACTGGTACAACCACACCCGGCTCCACGGTGAGATAGGGCACATCCCGCCCGTCGAATACGAAGCCAACCACTACCTGAGCATCACGAAACCCCAGCTCACAACCAACATCTGAGATCTCTACCGAACCCGGAACGGTTCACTGGTCGACGGCCCGCCACAGGCACTTCCGCTCCCCGTTGATCCTGACGAAGACCTCGTCCAGGTGCCATGCGTCGCCAGGGCGGGGGTGCCTGCGGCGCAGGGCGTTGGCGTAGGCCTGCCCGAACTTGCCGCACCAGCGGCGCACCGTCTCGTAGAAGACGACCACGCCGCGCTGGAGCATCAGCTCCTCCACCTCTCGGGAGGAGAGCGGGAAGAGGACGCGGTCTTCCTCCTCGACGCCCTCGGCATGCCCGGCGGCGACGACACCCTCACCGCCTCGTCGACCTCACCGCCGAAACGACGTCTACCGCCACGCGGGCAAGACGCCCACGTCCCGCATCTTGGCGAGCTGACCGGCGCAGGTTCTCCCACTTCTTCCCCAGAACCGTTCCGGCCCACGGAGCGTGAATAAACATGACGAGACACGGACGGAACAGAAGGAGACGGGGTGTCCTTCGAGCAGGAATGGGCGCAGCTGAAAGCCGATGCGCTGGCGCGGCAGGCCGAGGACGGCATGCGGCTCAACCAACTACCGGCGGACTCCGGCAAAGGCGCGCCGGCCACCTCGAGCAAGGACCTGGTGGCAAAGACGGACTCCATCAACGGGAACGCCAACCTGCTGGTGGAAATCGCCGGGCTTCTTCACGAAGGCCGCCCGGACGCCGAGCTGACCACCCTGGCACGGAAACCCAGGGCACATGAGGACGTGGCACGTCAGGTGGAACGCTTCGCCGAGTTTGCGGGTGACCAGTTCCTGGACACCATGGCCCTGTTCGCAGCGCTGTCGACCCGACTGCGGACGGTCGGCGGGAACTTCGCGGAGATCGAGGATGAGACCGCCCGCCGGTTCCTGGAGACCGTGCTCGACGGCCGTTACGTCTCGCCGGGAACGCGATGAGCGACGGACGCAGCTATCGCAAGGACGTCGAGTTCCTGGAGAACTGCAACCCGCCGCTGGTGGAGCGCAACGCGGACGAATTCCGCCGCATCAAGACTCTCCTGACGGCTGTCGCTCCTGCGGCGGAGCGGGCAGAGAAGCACACCGAGTGGCGTAGCAAGGGCAGCGCGCACTACACGGCCAGGCTCACCGAGGGGCGCCGTCTGGTCGACGAGCTCGCCGAAGCCTACGGGCACGCCGCGGGCGCGCTGCGTCGCTACGCGGAGGCGCTGACGCTGGCGAAGGCGCACTACTCCAATGGCCTGGTCAACGAGCAGGCGCTCGCGGACCTGATCCACACCAAGGGCACCGCGATCACCCGCACGGCGCAGGAGGCTGAGCCGATGCGGCAGTGGGAGGACATGCGCGCCACCACCGGCGTCCTGGACTTCTTCGCGGAGCTGACCATGGACGTCGACGACATCCGGGACGAGGCCAACCGGCTGCACGACGCGGCGGGCGGCGACTTCGACCTGGCGCGGACCACCGAGAAGGAGGCCCGCGACCTCTGCCTCCACGAGCTCAAGCAGGCGTACGACCTGGTGCCGGACTTCCAGGTATTCCTCACCGAGCGGGTGGACGTCGCCGCCGCCATGCCCGACCTCCGGCGCGAGGCGGCCGAGGCAAGCGGTAACCCGGTGACCCGGTTGCCGGGCAGCGGTCCCAAGCAGGACTACTACCCGACAGCCGGGGACGAGCCGGTCTCCCCGACGCTCCAGAGCATCCGGATACAGCTCGCTTCACTGCCGGGCGCGACGGACAGCTACTGGATTCCGCCTTCCGGTGACCAGGAGAAGACCGAGTGGATCCGGGCCAACAAGGACATCATCAAGGCCGCCGCGCAGAACGCCGGGCTGCCGCCCTCGATGGTGGCGGGCATCGCCTGGAAGGAGATCGCCGGCCAGCCCGGCCCACTCGACGACATCACCGACACCATCCGAGAACAGGCGGACTCCCCGCTGAGCCCCATCAGGCCGGAGAACCTGCCGTCACGACTGGGCGGCGCCCCCGACGAGACCTCCTTCGGGCCGATCGCCATCCAGGTACGGCGTGGCGCCGAGGTGCTCGGCTACGACCCGGAGAACCTCACCGACCAACAGCGAACCATGGTGGAGGAATCGCTCCAGGACCCGGGACAGAACATCTTCATCGCCACCGAGTACCTGGCCCAGCTCAAGGCGGAGAGCGACTTCGCCGACGTACCCCCGGAAGAAATGACGGTGGAGCAACAACAGGAGCTTGCCGCGCGGTACAACGGGGGACCTTACTGGGAGAACGATCAGGCGCAACGTTACGGCCGTGACTTCACCCATCACCTGGACCAGGCAAGGAACGCGATCCGCTGATGCAGTCCTCGAAACCCTCGCACACCGGCGACAGGCAGAAGACCGGCCACTCCCGTCACCCGGTGGACGACCGCCCACACCACCCCGACGACGACCGCCGCCTGCTCCGCGTGATCCTCGCCGTTCCGGTGGTGCTGTTGACCCTGGCGGCGGCGTTCTTCCTCTGGCTGGCGATCAACACCCGCCCGGACGGCGACTGGGACCAGGCCGCCTACGGCGGGATCGAGCTGGCCTGTGCCCTGGCCGTCGCTCTGGCAGGCGCGGTGGGAGCCCTGTGGCTGGCGCCCTCGGTGCGGCGGGTGATGCGGTGGCCGTGGGCGGTACCGGCTGTGACGCTGGGGGTGGCGGCGGTGCTGCGGTGGGTGTCCAGCGGGGCGTGAGCGCCCGGCCGGTCCAAGTGCTGCGGCCACGACACCGGCCCACTCCGCCTCGGCAACCACACGGCAGCCGCGGAATCCACCGCAAGGCTCACCGTCCGGACGCATCCGGACCCGTGGACCGGTCACGGCGACAACACTGTACGAGTCGGTGAGAGGGGGCCTGGAGCACGGGCCGCCTTGCCGAAGGCCAGCAGCGGGACGCTCACCCCCATCGCCCGCGCCGGGCGCATGTCCTGGCGTGGCGGGGTCTGGTGGGTTATCCCCAGTCGCAGCCGATGCCGTCGCCGTCGCGGTCGAGGTGCCGGCCGTAGCCGGGTTCGCCGCGGCGGACGGGGGTAGCTCCGGCGGCGCGCGCGGCAGCGCAGTTCCGGTAGTAGACACTGCCACCACCACTGCTGCTGTCGTCGCTGCTGTACCCGCCGCTGCCGGAGCCGCTGTCGGGTTTTTCGGTGACGGTCTGCGTCACCTCTACCTCGACTTCCACGGTCTCGGTGTTGGTGGGTGCGGGTTCGGGCTCGGCGGTGAGGGTGGGTGGTGGCGGCGGTCACGGTTGCGGTGACCGTGGCGGACGGCCCGGACGCGAGGGTGTGCCGCTCGAAAAGTCATCGGCGCAGGTGGGAGTGATGCGGTTCGACCCTGAGAGCATGTCCGCGTGACCGTGTCCCTGCTGCCCAAGGTGGCCCGGAGGCTGCCGTCCGTCCCGCCGGTGCTGCCGCGCCGCGACACCACCCAGGATGCGGAACTGCTCGTGCCACGGCACGAGAACGCTGTCCTGCGCCGCCAACCGGCCGGCCCGGCCCGTTCCGAGCCGGCCGACCGATTCCGGTGCGCCGCCCCGTCCGCGCCGAGACCGGCGCGAGGTCTTCCCGGTCACCCCGCCACCCTGCCCGCCCGGCACCACAAACCCGTCGCCGCCACGCGGGATTACACCGCACGCCGACGCACCGGACGCCCGCCCACCCGAGCGGCGATCAAGACGCTCGTTCTGCGGCCGGCCCGGGACAACCGGCGGTGGGGGCACCGGCGGATCCCAGGGGGAGTCGGCCCGACTCGGGCATCGGATCGCTGCCTCGACGGTCTGGGAGATCCTCAACGCCGCGGGCACCGGCCCGGCGCCGCGTCGTGCCGGTCCAACCTGGCGCGCGTTCCTGGCCGCCCAGGCCGGGGGGCATCATTGCGGCGGACTTCCTCCACCCCGGCACCGCGCTCGGCACGAGGCTGTACGCACTGGTGTTCCTCGGGCACGGCACGAGGCGCCTGCGCATCCCCTGCACCGGGGTGTTGCGACGACCACTAGAACGGAAGCGGAGGGCACCGGGCCTGTTCGGGCGCTGGGGTCAGACGACGCGGATGTTCTCCGCCTGGGGGCCCTTCGGGCCTTGGGTGATGTCGAACTCCACGTGCTGGCCCTCCTGCAGTTCGCGGTAGCCCTGCCCGGTGATGTTGGAGTAGTGGGCGAAGACGTCCGGGCCGCCGCCCTCCTGCGCGATGAAGCCGAAGCCCTTCTCCGCGTTGAACCACTTCACGGTGCCCTTGGCCATGCCGGTCTCCTTCGAGGGGTTCGGGCCCGCACGGTGCTGCGGGTCCGGAGGTGATCGCCTGGTCCGGAGCGGGCTGCACAGCAATACACCCGCGGGCAAGGTGACCGCGGGCGAACGACTTCGGAACCACGACTGCTCTGGAGATCACGCTAGTCCCTTTGCGGGGGCACCGCAGGCCGAAACCCCGCCGGCCCCGTCGTGCGCCGGTGCCGGCACTGCTGCCAGCCGCCGAAGGCGGTCGCCCGCAGCGACGCCCAGTTCTGAGCACCGGTTCGTGGGGCGTCCGTCAAGGACTGGTTGAGGTAGACCGCGGTCAGCCCTGCGCTTGCCGATAACCTGATCCGCCCTGGTCGGAGCCGGTGTGCGGGGGGTACGGGATGTCGAGTGCGGTCGGTCGGGTCTGTGCCGTCGCGTGGCTGTCGATCAACGCGGCATGATGACCGACCGTGCCGCTGCGACTGGCCCACTCGGGCAGGGCGAACGCGTTCGCCCTGCTGTGCCTGCTGCCGGTGAGCGATCGGGACACGGACATGGAGATCCTCGCCCTGCGCCACCAACTGTCGGTGCCGGAGCGCCGACTCGGTAAGGAGAAGGGGCGCTTCAGCCCGAGTGACCGGGCTTTCCTGGCGGCGCTGCTGTACCGGCTGCCGCGGGACGTGCCGCGCGAGCTGCGGCTGCTGGTGCGGCCGGACGCGGTGCTCCGTCGGCACCGCGACCCGGTCGCCCGCCGCCACGCCGCCGAGTCCAAGCCGAAGCGCCCGGGCCGGCCCCGCACCGTGCGCTCCATCCGCGCCTTGGTGCTGCGCCTGGCACGGGAAAATCCCACTTGGGGCTACCGGCGCCTCCACGGCGAGTTGCTGGTGCCGGGCGTGCAGGTCGCCGCCTCCACGGTCTGGGAGATCCTGTGGGAGGCCGGGATCGACCCGGCGCCCGAGCGGACCTCCAGCGCGTGGGCGACTTCCTGCGCTCCCCGGCCGACGCGCTGTCGGCCTGCGACTTCTTCGAGACGGTCACCCTGACCGGGGCACGACTGGACGTGTTCGCCGTGCTCGAGCACGCCGGCCGGCGGATCCGGATCCTCGGCGCGACCGCGCACCCGAGCGCCCCCTGGGTGACGCACGGCGCGAAGAACCTCGTCATGGACCTCGAAGACGCCGGCTGCCGGGCGCGGTTCCTGATCCGGGACCGGGCCGGGAAGGTTCCCGCCCTGTTCGACGCGGTCCTCGCCGAGGCGGGGATCGAGGTCGTACTCAGCGGAGTCCGGATGCCGCGCATGAACTCGATCATGGAACGGTGGGTGCAGACCTGCCGGCGCGAGCTGCTGGACCGCACCCTGATCTGGAACCAGCGGCACCTGCTCCACGCGCTACGTGAGTGCGAAGACTTCTACAACTCCCACCGGCCCCATCAGGGCATCGCCAACGCCCGCCCGCTACGCCCCTTGCCGATGCCGATCAGCGATCCGGAGCAGATCACCCACCTCGACATACGACGACGCCAACGACTCGGCGGCATCCTCCACGAGTACCGACATGCCGCCTGAACTGGGCGGATGAGCTTTTCGGCAGGAGCAGCCCGTACCGCCCGACTTCCTCTCCGCCGCCAGGTCGCGCAGCTGCCCGGCCATCGTGGCGGGCTGCTGTTCCCGCTTCAAGTGCCAGGGATCGTCCCGCCACCCCGGCGGCCCGACCCCGCGGCGGGCGCGGACGAGCGCGCCCGTGAAGCCGTGCAGCGGTCCGCCGTTGTCGGCCGCGATCAGCGGCCCCAGCCAGGTGCGGTCCACCCGTTCGCCCAGCCGCCGGCAGAACGGGCCGTCATCACGTAGTGCCCGGGACCGCACCCCTCCGCTCGCCCGCCAGGCCACCTCGGCCGTCTTCCCGGAGGTCCAGCAGCGCCTGTGCCACCGCCACGACCTTTGGGAAGACGGCCGCGTCCCGGTCCACGATCCGTCACCACGCCGGCTCGCCGCCCATGCTGCCGCCCGCCAATCGGTGCAGGCGCTGCGGCCAGATCTCCTCCCGCTCCCAGTACAGGGCCTGTTCCCACCAGCGGGCCACCACCGCATGCGCCAGGGCGAACACGGCCTCCGGCTCCACCCCGGCCCGCACCGTGTGAAGTGCCGTTTCGGTGCCAGTGGCCGCATATCGTTTCTCTGCCATCGTCGGATCTCTGAACCTATCCTCTGACGTGGTGAAACCTTCCTCGGCCTACTGGCGTTTAGTGGCACCAGGCACTGACAGGTAGTGGAATTAGCCCAGGACAGCTTCCTGGCGCTTCCTATAGGCCCCCACTGCGGCTCCATCGTCCGGACAAGGACCGTGGGCGGCATCGGCGGCTCTAGTCTCAAGTGGTAGGAGCGACGGCCGAACCCAGGCATACAGCAGACCATCGCCCCCATAATCCTGCCGCACGGACCCACACGGGCTTCGGCTCCCCATCTGTTCCGCGTGCGAAGCGGTCTCGTGTACGACCAAGAACTTCCTCGCGTGGTGCCGGCCGCGGCAGGCGGGGCCCGGTCGATGTTGAGGGCGTCAGACGGCAGCCTGCGCGTCAAGCCCGGGCTCAATCCAGTGGGGGCAATCCGCTGTCCTCAGGAGGGGGGCTACTCATTCCCGGACGCGTCGGTGTGAGGCCACAGCGCCGCGACGCGTTCCTCCATGGAGGAAATGAGGATCCGTTCCGGACGGCCTGCGAAGAGGTAGAAGAGTGATTCCGGGACGTAGCCGGGGCGGCGGAACCAGTTGCGGACCTGTTCGCCACGTCCCTGATCATCTGCGATCTCACCGAGAACTTTTTCGGTGTCCTGATAGATGTGGGCACCGCGCAGCCGCCCGGCCGATCTGCTGATCATGAATTCCTGCAGCGGAGCCGGCTCGCCGCCCGGGCCGGGGGTCCGTCCCCAACTGCCGAGCGACGGTGTGGACATGAGGATGTCGTTGACGGTGTTAGGGTGCGTATTGAGTCGTGATCAATTGGTGGTTCGGGTGAGGTCCTTGAGCCAGATCATTGAGGCACGCAGGTGGAGGCCGGCGAGGTAGCTG